>CANFIH010000140.1 GCA_947446855.1 Burkholderiales bacterium | reverse complement strand
GCCAAGGTACCGCTCACTACCTGTGCGGCCTGGTTTTGTTTTACCAACAACTCGACAAAATCAAACACCTCTGCCTGCTTGGTCTCAGGCAAACCTTGCAAGTGGCGAATCAGATCAGCGTAGCCCATAGGTACCTCCAGACGAATAGCCCCAAGTGCATTTCACTGTGCGCCGGTGTCTTCACTGCGACAGCGAATGCCCTTCGCCTGAGATCTTAGAACTACAGACAAGGCAGTGTTAGCGGTACAAGAAGGGCTACCGCTCTTTCAGATAAGGCCGCCCCAGCGCCTGCGGCGCCACGGCCTTGCCGATAAACCCGGCCAGCAGCACCACCGTCAACACATAGGGCAAGGCCTGGATGAACTGCACCGGCACCTCGCCCACCAGCGGCATGGCCACGCCCTGCATGCGGATGGCAGCGGCGTCCAGAAAACCGAACAGCAGACAGGCCCAGAGCGCGCCAAACGGGTTCCAGCGCCCGAAGATCAAGGCAGCCAGGGCCATGAAGCCGCGCCCGGCCGTCATATTGGCGGAAAAATTGGCGCTTTGGGCCAGCACCAGGTAGCTGCCCGCCAGACCGCACAGCATGCCATTGAGCGTGAGCGCGGTATAGCGCAGGCGCAGCACCGAGACCCCGGCCGCATCCACCATCTGCGGGTTCTCGCCCACGGCGCGCAGGCGCAAGCCGAAACGGGTTCGGTACACCAGCCACCAGACGGCCGGCACCAGCGCATAGGCAAAGTAAACCAGCGCGCTATGCGTGAACAAGCCCTCGCCCAGCACGCGCCCGACCCCGGGAATAAAGGCCCAGTAGCTGCCGGCATCCGGAAACAGGGGCTGAATGCGCACCAGGTTCGACAGGGGCGGCGTCTGCCCGCCCTGGGCAAACCAGGCAATGCCCAGCACCACCGTCATACCCGCTGCGATGATGTTGATGGCCACGCCCGACACCACCTGGTCACCGGGATAGCTCACACAGGCCAGGCCGTGCATCCACGACAGGAGCACGGCCACGCCCATGGCGGCCAGCAGCGCGATGCCGGTGGAGCCGGTGAACGCACCGGCGGCACCGGCGGCAAAGGCGGCGAACAGCATCTTGCCCTCCAGGCCGATATCCACCACGCCCGAGCGCTCGGAAAAAAGCCCGGCCAGCGCGCACAGAATCAGCGGCGTGGCCAGCCGGAGGGTGGAGGCCAACAGGGCGCCCAGGGAGGCTTCATCCATGGCGCGCTCCCGGCAGGTAGCGCAGCGACGCAGAAACCACCGGCGCAATCACATAGGTCATGGCGCCCGAAAACAGCACGATCAGGCCCTGCAGCATCACCACCATGTCGCGGCTGAAGCCCGGCACGTCAAAGGCCACCTCGGCCCCGCCCTGGAACAGGGCGCCGAACAGCACGCTGGCAAAAATGATGCCTATGGGGTGGTTACGCCCCATCAGCGCCACGGCAATGCCGGTGAAGCCGGCGCCGCCTACAAACTCCAGAATCAGCTTGCCGCTCACCCCGGCAATTTCGTTCATGCCCACCATGCCGGCCAGCGCGCCGGACACGGCCATGGCAATCAGGGTCTGGTGTTTGGCATTGATGCCGGCGTACTCGGCCGCACTCGCACTGGAGCCCACGGCGCGCAGGCGGTAGCCGGCCCGGCTGCGCCACATAAAGACATACACCGCCAGGCACGCCAGCAAGGCCAGTACCAGACTCAGGTTCAGGGGCGAGGCCGGCCACTCCACACCGATCCAGGCGAGCGCCTGCTGCATGCCAGGCAGCTTGGCCGAGTCGGCAAACCGGGCACTTTCCAGCGCCATATTGCCCTTGGGCCGCAGGTGATTGACCAGCAGATAGACCAGGATGGAGCTGGCAATGAAGTTGAACATGATGGTGGTGATGACCACATGGCTGCCACGGTAGGCCTGCAGGTAGGCCGGCACCGCAGCCCACAACAGCCCGAACAGCATGCCGGCCAGCAACATGAGAGGCAACATGGCCCAGGCCGGAAGAAAGGCTGACAAATAGAGCGCAGCCAGGCCGGTGCCCAAGCCGCCCATCACCGCCTGCCCTTCCCCGCCGATATTGAACAGGCCGCCATGAAACGCCACGGCCACGGCCAGACCGGTGAAGATAAAAGTGGTGGCGTAATACAGGGTGTAGCTCACGCCGCGCAGGGTGCCAAAGGCGCCGTGCACCAGGGCCGCCATCACCTCCGTCGGGCTTTGGCCGACCAGGGCCACCACAGCGGCGGCCACCAGCAGGGCAACAGCCAGGCAAACCGCAGGCAGCAGCACCAGATCGGCCCAGCGTGGCAGGGGCAAGGGCGCACTCATTGCGAAGCTCCGGTCATCAACAAGCCCAGACCGGCCTCGGTGCAATCGGCAATAGCCAGCTCACCGGCAATGCGGCCCTGGTTCATCACGATCACTCGGTCCGACAGGGCCAGGATTTCATCCAGCTCGCTGGACACCACCAGCACGGCACAACCGGCGTCGCGCATGGCGCGCAACTGGCTGTAAATAAATTCGATGGCACCTATGTCCACGCCGCGCGTGGGCTGGCCCACCAGCAACACCTTGGGCGCCTGCCCCAGTTCACGCGCCAGCACCAGCTTTTGCTGGTTGCCACCGGAGAACTTGCTGCTGAGCAGTGCGCTATCGCGCGGGCGCACGTCAAAGCGCTCCATCATCTCGGCGGTAGCCTGGTGCATGGCGTCAACGCGCAGCCATGGGCCCTGGCTGTAGGCTGGCAGGTTCTCATAACCCAGCACGGCGGACTCCCAGGCGCCGAAGTCCATCACCAGCGCACGCGCATGGCGGTCTTCGGGCACATGGGCCAGCCCCAGGCGGCGGGCCGTTTTCGGGTCCAGCCATTGCGACGCCGTAAACGCCTGGCCACAGACCGACAGCTCCCCCTCGGTCGGGGTCAGCAGGCCGCTCAGCACATCGAGCAACTCGCTCTGGCCGTTGCCTGACACGCCGGCAATACCCACAATTTCGCCGGCGCGCAGTTGCAGGCTGACACCCGACAGGCGCTGCACCTGCAGAGCGTCGCGCACCGCCAGCATGCCGGCACGGAGCAGAACCTCACCGCTGGGGTGAATAGCCCCCTCCACCCGGCCCATGTGCACCTTGCGGCCCACCATGGACTCGGCCAGGCCTTCGATGCTGGCGCTGGCAATCGGCAACTCCTGCACCACCCGCCCGGCGCGCATGACGGTGACAAAGTCGCACAGGCCCATCACTTCCTTGAGCTTGTGGGTGATCAGGATGATGGTGGTGCCCTGGTCGCGCAGGCCTTTGAGCACCGCAAACAGCTGCAAGGTTTCCTGCGGTGTGAGCACGGCGGTGGGCTCATCCAGAATCAGCACCTTCGCGCCACGGTACAGCGTCTTGAGAATCTCCAGCCGTTGGCGGTCCCCCACGGGCAGATCGGCCACCAGCGCGTCCAGCTGCACGTGCAGACCGGTGGACTGCATCAGAGCTTCCAACTTGCCGCGCACTTGCGCGGTGGCGCGCTGCAGCAGCCAGTGCGGCTCGGCCCCCAGCATCACGTTTTCCAGCGCGCTCAGGGTATCGACCAGCATGAAGTGCTGGTGCACCATGCCGATACCGCGCGCGATGGCGTCATCGGCGCTCAGGATCTCGGCCTCCTGGCCGAATACGGAAATGGCACCGGCCTCAGCCTGGTAAAAACCATACAGCACCGACATCAGCGTGCTTTTTCCCGCCCCGTTCTCACCCACCAGCCCGTGCACGGTTCCCGCACGCACGGTCAGGCTGACGTCTACGTTGGCATTCACCGCGCCAAAGCGCTTGTGAATGCCGCGCATATGCACCGCCAGCGGTGCCGCCTCGGTCATGAAGCTATTCAGTACTTGCAGGCGTTGTCGGCCATGTAGTCAGCGACCTTGATCTTGCCGCTGATGATGTCGGCCTTGGCGGCTTCAACCTTCTTCTTCATGTCGGCAGTGACCAACTTGGCGTTGTGCTCGTCCATGGCGTAGTCCACGCCGCCTTCCTTCAGGCCCAGCACGGTGATACCGGGCTTGAAGGTTTTGGAGACGTTGAGCACGGCCACGTCCACGCGCTTGAGCATGGAGGTGAGCATGGTGCCGGGCTGCAGGTGGTTCTGGTTGCTGTCCACGCCGATGGCCAGCTTGCCGCTGTCCTTGGCGGCCTGGTAAACACCGGTACCGGTGCCGCCGGCTGCGGCAAACACCACATCCGCACCCTTGGCAAACTGGGCCTTGGCCAGCTCTCCACCGCGGGCCGGATCATTCCAGGCCGCACCGGTGGTGCCGGTCATGTTCTGGAACACCTCGGCCTTGGGGTTGGCGTACTTGGCGCCCTGCTCATAACCGCACTCGAACTTGCGGATCAGCGGGATGTCCATGCCGCCGACAAAGCCGACCTTGCCGGTCTTGCTGGCCAGTGCCGCCATGGCGCCGACCAGGAAGCTGCCTTCCTGCTCTTTGAATACGACGGACTGCACATTGGGCAGGTCCACCACCATGTCCACGATCACAAAATTCAGCTTGGGGAATTCTTTGGCCACTTTTTCCACCGCGGAAGCCTGCGAGAAGCCCACGCTGATGATGGGGCTGGCGCCCTTCTCTGCCATACGGCGCACGGACTGCTCGCGCTGCGACTCGTTGGTCACTTCAAATTCCAGGTATTTCTTGCCGCTTTCCTTCTTCCACTGCTCCATGCCCTTGTAGGCGGCTTCGTTGAAGGACTTGTCGAACTTGCCACCCATGTCATAAATAATCGCCGGCTCAGCCACGGCGGCAAAACTCGCGGCCATCGCCGCGGCCAACACCGCCAGTTTCACATTGCTCTTGAATTGCATGTTTTCGCTCCGTTGATTGCAGTTTAAAAAATCGATAGTAACGGCTAAACGCTGTGGCTTTTAAAGGGTTTCAAGCCGCGCCGTGAGTAAACTGAAAAAACCGTCGGCATCCACCTCGCGCATGACGGTGGCGTTATTCTGGCGGTCGGTAACACCCCACCAGTCCACCACCGTCATGCCCATGGTCAGCTCGGAATGGATCTCTATTGCCACATTGCAGTGCCGGCCCTTGAACAGCCCGGGTTGCAGCAGGTAGGCTATGACGCAGGGGTCGTGCAGCGGCCCGCCATCGCTGCCGTATTTTTCTTCGTCAAAGCGCTCGAAAAACTCCAGCATCTCCACCGTCGCTTTGGCCACCGGCGTACCCAGCGCGGCAATGGCGTCCAGGCGTTTGCGCGTGGTCAGCACCTGGTGGGTCACATCCAAGGGCATGACCACCAGGGGGATGCCACTGGAAAATACGATGTGTGCCGCATGCGGGTCGACATAGATGTTGAACTCGGCCGCCGGGGTGATATTGCCGCCTTCCGAAAAACCGCCGCCCATCATCACAATCTGCTGGATGCGCGGGGCGATCTCGGGTGCACGCTGCAAGGCCAGGGCGATATTGGTCAGCGCGCCCAGGGTACACAGGGTGACACTGCCAGCCGGCTGACGCTGGATCTCGTCAATCAGGAAGTCCACCGCGTGCTGCGGCTGGGCCTGCAGGGTGGGCTCGGGCAACTCAGGCCCGTTCAGTCCGGTGTTGCCATGTACATGCTCGGCGGTAACCAATGGCCGCAGCATCGGTCGGCTGGCACCGGCATACACGCGGGTGTCGGGTTTACCGGCCAGCTCGCAGACCTTGAGGGCGTTCTTCAGCGTCCAGTTGAGTGGCACGTTGCCGGCCACCACCGTGATGCCCAGCACATCCAGTTCAGGGGACGCCAAGGCCAGCAAAATGGCAACAGCGTCGTCCTGGCCGGGGTCGGTGTCAATGATGATTTTTTGGCGCGTCACAGTGCTCCCCGCGTTCTTAGCTGTTGCAGTAGGAAATGGCGATGGCTGCGGCCAGGCGCGCATTGTTCAGCACCAGCTGGATGTTGGACGCCAGGCTGTCGCCCCCGGTGAGCGCGCAGACACGCGCCAACAAGAAGGGCGTGGACTCCTTGCCCACAATGCCCTGCTGCGTGGCCTCTTGCAGGGCCTGTTCAATGGCCTGGTCGATGGCCTCGCGCGGCATGGCAAATTGCTCGGGAATGGGGTTGGCCACCACCATGCCGCCCTTGAGGGCCATGGCCCACTTGGCCTTGAGCACGGCGGCAATCTCTGCGGCAGTATCCAGCCGGTAGTCCACCTTGAAGGCACTGTCCCGGGTAAAAAACGCGGGCAAGGCATCGGTCTGGTAACCGACCACGGGCACGCCCTGGGTTTCCAGATATTCCAAGGTCAGGCGCAAGTCCAGTATGGACTTGGCACCGGCACACACCACAGCCACCGGGGTTTGCGCCAGCTCCTGCAGATCGGCCGAAATATCGAAGCTTTCCTGGGCGCCCCGGTGCACACCGCCTATGCCGCCGGTGGCAAACACGCGGATGCCGGCCATGGCGGCAACCACCATGGTCGCAGCGACGGTGGTGGCACCCAGACCGCCCCGGGCCACCAGGAACGGAATGTCGCGCCGGCTGACCTTGGTCACCGCATGGCCGGCACGGCCCAGTTGTTCGATCTCGTCCCGTGACAGTCCGGCCTTCAGCCGCCCGCCCACGATGGCGATGGTGGCCGGCACGGCACCGTGTTTGCGCACTTCATCTTCCACCTGCAGCGCCGTGGCCACGTTTTGCGGATAGGGCATGCCGTGGGAGATGATGGTGGACTCCAAGGCCACCACGGCTCTGCCGGTAGAGAGCGCGTGCTGCACATCCGGTGCAATGTCGAGATAGGCTGGGCTGGTCATTTGGTTTGTTCTTCCAGGCGCGCCTTGACGGCGGCCACATTCAGGTCAGGTGAATTGGCGAATGTACTGGATAGGGTCAACTCAGCACAGGCCATTGCCCATGCAACCGACAGGTCCAATGGCATGCCCTGCAGATGGCCATAGACCAGACCGCTGAGCAGCGCGTCCCCGGCACCAGTGGCGCTGGCCATTTGCACCGGATGCACGCCCCTGTGCCCCACGGCGCCCGCGTCATTGCACCAGGCAACGCCGTCTGCGCCCAGGCTGATGACCACATTACGCACTCCGCGCCGGTGCAAGGCCCGCGCGGCGTCCACTGCGGACGGGGTCGAATGGATGGCGACGCCGCTTAAAGCCTGCGCCTCCATGCGGTTGGCCTTGAGGGTGTGGAGCTGGCCCAGCACCGGCAACACCTTGTGGCACTTGGCGACCGACACGGCCTCGGCAAACACCAGCTTGTCGGCCCCATAAGCCCCTATCCAGGCCATCACATCCGGGCGCACGTTGCAATCCACCACCAGCGCTGCAGCGGCTTCAAGCACACCGATATGCTGGCTCAGCAACGCCGGTGTCAGGCAGTCCAGAATGTCCATGTCATTCACCGCCACGCCCATGTCGCCGTCCGGCCCATGCAGGGACAAATAGGTGGCCGTGCGCTGGCCGGCGATGGTGCTGCAGGCGCTCAAATCCAGCCCGATGGCCGCGGCGGCCTGGCGCAGGGCCTGGCCAAACACATCGTCACCCAGCGCGCTGAGCAAGCGCGCATCCACCCCCAGGCGCAGCAGGTTCTCCGCCACATTGCGCGCCACACCACCGGGGCTGCAGACGATGTGCCCGGGGTTGGAGTCGCCCGCCACCAGCGTGGCAGACGAGTGGGCGGCGACATCCATATTCGCGCCGCCGATCAGGGCGACATAAGCAGGTCTGGAAGTCATAGGAATGGTCTTATTAAACGGCACAATACAGCGCTTTACGGGCATGACGCTTCAAGGAGTTTTGCAATGATTCTGGTAGCAGGCTCCGCCAATCTGGATTTTGTGGTCCGGGCCGACCATATCCCTGCGCCCGGCGAGACCGTGCTGGGGCGCGACTTCAAGACTTTCCCCGGCGGCAAGGGTGCCAATCAGGCCGTAGCCTGCGCCCGCGCCGGTGGTGTACCCACGCAGATGCTGCTGGCCCTGGGCAACGACGCCTTTGCTGTTCCCTTGGAAGCATCCCTGCAAGGCGCGGGCGTGAAACTCCTGACCGTGCGTGAAACTGGACACCCCACCGGTACGGCATTTATCTGTGTGTCCGACGCGGGAGAAAACGCCATCACCGTAGCCCCCGGCGCCAATGCCTGCCTGCGACCCGCGCATCTGCCGCCACTCACCGGGTTTACCCATCTGCTGCTGCAACTCGAAACCCCGCTGGACACGGTCACTGCCTACGCCCGGGCGGCACGCGCCGCCGCTGTCTGCGTGGTGCTGAACGCGGCCCCTGCACGGGTGTTGCCGCCGGAATTGCTGGGGCTGGTGGACATCCTGGTCGTTAACGAAGGAGAGCTGGCCACGGTGGCGCAGTGTGCCGGCAGCATCGCCGAATGCCTGGACTGTCTGCACGGCACAACCGTGGTGGTGACGCTGGGCGCGCACGGTTGCATCGCGCGGCACCAGGGTGTGTTCCATCTGCAAGCGGCATTTGCCATCAGCCCAGTGGACAGCACCGGTGCCGGCGATACCTTTTGCGGCGCCCTGTGTGCGGCCCTGTGCCATGGGCAAGGTATGGACGATGCACTGCGCTATGCCAGCGCCGCCGCGGCCCTGGCCTGCACCCGCCTGGGCGCGCAGTCCAGCATCCCCGAGGCCACCGAAGTGGCCGCATTGCTGGCCGACCAAGCCGACAACAACACCCCTGCACGCCTGGCCGCGCTGCGTGCACTGTGCGGCCTGACCTGAAAACCCCAATGTCCCACACCCTGCCCCGCAAAGTCATTTTCGATACCGACCCCGGCGTAGATGACGCCATGGCGCTGTATTACGCCCTGGCCCATCCGGGGGTCGACGTGGTCGGCATCACCACCACCTTTGGCAACGTTACCGTGCAACAGGCGGCGACCAATGCCCTCTACCTGACCGCAATCGCAGGCTTTGAGGTCCCGGTCACCCAGGGCGTGGCCAAACCCTGGGTCAAGGCATCCGAAGCACCGCCCGATTTCATCCACGGCGATGACGGCTTGGGTAATCTGCTCACCCGCCAGGACCACAGCCACACGTTGGACCCGCGCGCTTCGGCCCAGTTCATCGTCGATATGGCGCGCGCCCATCCGGGCGAGATCACGCTGGTTGCCGTGGGTCCGCTGGGCAATCTGGCCATGGCGCTGATGTTGGCCCCGGAGCTGCCCACGCTGGTACGTGAAGTGATTTTGATGGGTGGCACGGTACTGGAGCCCGGCAATGTCTCGCCGGTGGCAGAGGCCAATACCTGGAACGACCCGCACGCCGCCGACCGGGTATTCAGCGCCGGCTGGAAACTGACGATGGTCGGTCTGGACGTAACGCACCAGGTCATTTTGCCGGTGAGCCTGTTTGCCCGGATCGCCAAGCACCACCAGCATGTGGCGACGGACACGCTGTTGCATGCGGTGAAGTTTTATGCCGATTTTTATAGCGATCTTTACCCCCATGTGGCCGAGATTCACGGCTGCTTCGGCCACGATGTGCTGGCCTTCATTTACCTGACCAACCCGGAGTTGTTCACCCTGGAGTCGGGGCGTATGCGGGTGGCGGTGGATGGTCTGGCGCAGGGTCAGACGATTTTGCGGCGCCGTCACATCAACTACCCGCAAGCGGGCTGGGACGCCCATGTGCCGCTCACGCATGCCTGCATGGAGGTGGACGCCAAAAGTGCGCGGCAGGTGCTGGAAGACATGCTGATGGGTGATTGGCTGAAACCCGTTTAAGTCACTACTGGACAAATACGACCTTGGTACACGGGCATGCAGACACTTCGGACTTATGCCGCCTTGGTACACGGGCATGCAGACACTTCGGACTCATGCCGACGTGGCACTCAGCGACGTCCGTGTCCTCCGCCCTGCGGGCTCCCCCTTTACCTACCGCCGCTGAGCGCCACGCCGTCCTGAGTCGGCCTGCTTGGTGGGTCCGCCCAGGAAGAAATACGTTGCATTGCGGCCACCAACGGTGCAGGCTGCCGCTGCCAGCGGCGTACTCACCCAAGCGTGGCAAACAAGTACCAAATACCAAATACCAAAACCGCGCAAGCTTATTCACATCGCGTATATCGGTATAGCCAAAATATCGTTCTTGATCTAAGCAAAGCCACATACATTAGCCCCGATGCATGAATTGGCTTTTGTAATCGCGGGTTTTGTGGTGGGCACCATCGTCGGCTTGACTGGCGTGGGCGGCGGCTCCCTGATGACGCCCATCCTGATCTTTGTCTTCGGCATCAAGCCCTATCTGGCCGTGGGCACCGACCTGCTGTTTGCCGCCTTCACCAAGATGGGCGGCACCGTCAAACTGGCGCGCTCGGGGCGCATTGACTGGGCCGTGGTACGCAACTTGTCGGCGGGCAGCATTCCCGCCTCGCTCATCACCCTCTACATCCTGCACACCGTCGGCCCGGCTGACCCCAAGGTACAAGCCATCATGACCACCACCCTGGGTGGCGCTCTGCTGCTCACCGCTGCGGCCACGCTGTACAAGGCCGTGCGCGGCAAGGTCAGCCCGGTGGCGGTTGCCGCCGGACAGGAACGCCTGGCTGCCACGCCCAAGCATTGGATATTGCCGCTGCTGTTCGGCGCACTGATCGGCACCCTGGTCACCATCACCTCGGTGGGCGCCGGTGCCATCGGCGTCACGGTGCTGATGATTCTGTACCCGCTGCTGCCACTGCCACGCATCATTGCGGCCGACATTGCCTATGCCGTGCCGTTGACCCTGGTCGCCGGTCTGGGCCACGCCACGCTGGGCGCGGTGGACTGGCCCATGCTGATGTCCCTGCTGGCGGGATCACTCCCTGGCATCTGGGTCGGTTCGCACCTCACCACCAAGGCGCCCGAACGCCTGATACGCTCGCTGCTTTCTTTTTTGCTGGCCTATGCCGGCCTGAAACTCATCGCGCTGTAAGGCGCCCCTTCTGACTTATGTACCAATACACCGACTTTGACCGGCAATTCATCCGCTCCCGCGCCGCGCAACACCGCGACCAGCTGGAGCGCAACCTGGCCGGCACACTGACCG
>CANFIH010000139.1 GCA_947446855.1 Burkholderiales bacterium | reverse complement strand
GACTGCCTTTTGAACCCCGAATTAATGGCCCGCGCTGCCGTGATCCTTTGTCTGCCTGACACCTAGTTTGTGCTTAGAGGCAAGGAGTCCGTTCTGAAGCAGGACCTGGCTGAGATCAGCCGTACCTTGGCGACCGAGCGAACCAAGCCCTAGATCTTTATCCATCACCGAAGGAGAAACACTATGACCAAGCATGCACAAGACCGCCGCCAGCAACGCTGCATCCCGCCCATGGTTGAGGATCTGCTCATGAAATTCGGCACTACCGTCTACCTGGGTGATGGATGCACGAAGTTGTTTTTCGACAAGCGCGCGCGCCGAAAAGTTGAGGCCTACGCAGGCCCCATTGCCTCCAAGCTAAACGAACACCTCGACGCGTACTTGGTACTGAGCCAATCCGACAACCCCATCACGGTTGCCCACCTGTACGAGCGTATCCAACGTCACTAATTTTTACCACTCTGGAACTTTCTGTTTTCAATCAACCAAGGTTAATCAATCCATCATCATGGCCAATACTCCATTCCAACATTTCTCCCCAGTCATCCGTTCGCTCACAGCCGCTGAGCTGCAGGGATCTTCATCACTCAACGAAAAACTTCGCATCGCGCAAGATGGTCCTATTGAGGTTTGCTACACGCCTTTCGAGTTCATCAACCCGAGCGCCCGCGTTGTGATCGTGGGCATTACACCAGGCCGCACGCAATTGCTTAATGCACTGCGTGAATGTCGCACCCAGCTAGACAACGGCGCTGGTGAGTTGCAAGCTTTGATTGCAGCCAAGCAAACAGGTGCTTTCAGTGGTGCGATGCGTCCCAATTTGGTTTCATTGCTTGACCACGTTGGCATTCACCTTTGGCTTGGAATCAAGAGCTGTGATGAGCTGTTCGGAAGCCAATCACATTTGGTTCAGACGACATCTGTTTTACGCAATGCGGTCTTTGTAAATGGCGAGAACTACAACGGCACGCCCAGCATGGTTCGCCACCCGCTGTTGCAGCAACAGTTAATGGATGGTTTTGGAGAAGATGCACGGGCTTTGCCGGATGCGATTTTTATCCCACTGGGCGACAAAGTGGCCGAGGCGCTTTTCTTCCTGGCAGAACGCGGCTACTTGTCAAAGGACCGAATTCTGAATGGCATGCCGCACCCGTCAGGTGCTAATGCCGAGCGGATTGCCTATTTCCTAGGGAATAAGGCACGCGCTGCGCTTTCTTCAAAGACGTCGCCAGAGAAGCTGGACACAGCACGCGACGAGCTGATTGATCGAATTGCAGCGCTCGCGTAAACCGGTCATCCAGTAGCAGCTCGCAAACACCCTTCGTGGCGGCTTTTGTGAAAAGCTCGTCTACGAGGGGTGTCTACGAGGACTATCACCCGGTGTCCCGGATGATAGTCCGGGGTGGTCGTAGTCGTGCGGCTTGCAGACCGCACCTGTGCTGGACGCACAGGCGAGCGACTACTAACTTCTAGGGAAGTTCCCACCCTTGGCACACCCTTGGTGTGCAGCGCCCGTCCCGCCCCTCTGGGCCGCGACCCCCAGCTATGCTGCTGCGCCCTTGGCGGCTGTCCCTCCCGGGCCATCCTTAAGGGCTTGGTGCTGCTGCCGCAGCACTTCGGCTGGACGCCTCACGCATAGATGGGGGTCGCGGCCCTACGGGACCGGACGGGCGGGGCTGCGCCCCCACCTTCAGACCGGGTGCTGGGGCACCCTAAAAACGCTGGGGCGTTTTTTCAGAAGGCGGCTCCCCCGGCCTTCCGCTGACCGGCTTGGGCCGGTGCAGCTCCAGGTGCTACGCCCTGGAACGGGCTCGCATCCCGTCCGACGCGCTTCGCGCTGAAGCGGACGGGACCTTTTTGAAGCGGCGAAATTGCTAGAGCCGAGGAAATAGATGGCGTCTGTCAATTTCTGAAAGCCCTGTAGGGCGGGCCATCACTTCAAATTCGACAGGCTCATTCAATGAAGCGAGTGCAATGCCAACCGATGGCAGACCAAGCGTTTCCTTTGCAGACACAAGTCCCGCAATAAAGCCTTCTTGTTCTTTTGTCATTGGCTTTGGCAAGATCAACCAGGTGTGCGTGAAGAAGGTAGAAACCAGTTGAATGCGCTCCAAGATCTGCCAAATTTGATGTCTTGCACCAGCCGTTGGCATGCGTATTTCGATCGCATCGGTAAAGGTTTGTTCGTAAATCTTCCTAATAGCGATTCCATCAGGAAGAGAAAAGGCAAAATTTTTGATGCTGCGCTGAAGTGGGCCAATCTTTACTTTGGCCTTCTCTGGATAAAGCGGCAAATGAGAAAAAGAGAGCGCCTCAAGAACCTGCTTTTCAAAATCTTGTGCGGCTTCTCTGCGAATGGCTAAGCGTTTGGGGTTCTGTGGATCTTTTTCCAGCAGACTTTCGTACTGTTTTGAAATCTCTACAAACGTGATTCGGCGTCCCAAAACAGCGGGCAGAAGTTCAGAGGAACGTTCTGGATCCAAGTCATGGATTTTCTTCAAAGTTTCCAGCGTGTTGAACGGTGGTGGCGCATCTTCTAGCGCAGCTGAAAACTGGTCTGCGGAGACGACTCTCTGCAAAAAATCAGTGACTGCCAGTTGTCGGCGTGCGGTATTGAGTGTGATGCCTCGAAGTGCGGCAAACCTTGCCATAACTTCCGCTGACGACTTGAAGGGTAGTTCCATCAGTTGTTCAGAGTCGGCAATTTGAAGATCACGCGACAACATGGATGCTGCCTTGAACCAACTCATTGCTTCAATGTCAGGCTGGTTTTTGCTCAAAGAAGTCAGGAATGAGAGATTTTTTTCTTCCATAACTTGCATGGTATCATAGACGTGGTATCCTAAATAAATACAATGTACGATACCATATTCAAAAGGAAACGAATTTTGATAGCAAAAATTACGAATTGGTTTTTTAGGGTGTTTGGCCGCCGAGCTCCAGGCGGTTCAGTTGATCAAGCCAGTGAATTGGAGCTTTCTAAGGTGCCCAGTCCAATGGAGCCTGGGAAGTCAAAAAATGTTTCAGATTTTGTGGGTGTAGGGCAGCTCGCTGGGCGAGATCCGTTGGCCAAAGCGCAGTGGTTGGTTCTGAGCACGTATTTTGTGACTGCATACCAACCAATCGGAGTCAATGGCCGTGGCTGGGTTAGAAAAGAGCCGGTAGCAGCGCTTTTTCACGCGCTCTACTTGATTGTCATGTCACAAAAAGACGCTGGCGAGGCATCGGCCAGCAACGCTTGTGAATACCTATTCCGCAGGTTTGGAAAAGATGGATTGCTGACGCTTCCCGATCGGCAATTTGGACCTTCAAATGGGTTTTGGGTGAGTCCTTTTCTGGCTTTGGACGTTGCGCGTCAACTGCAATCGGCGCTTTCCCTGCCCGTGGATTTCAATCTACAGACGCTCAATGATCAATTGGGCGCTGCAAATAGGCAGGCTCTTTTTGAGATTGCTTTTTATGGCAAAAGCCTTGAATGCCATGCGGCCCATTGGGAAGAAGAAATCACGTTTGTACATGAAGCACCAACCTGCAGCCTTGGAAAATTCCGCGTCCATCCGCTCCTCAGCTCAAGGGGTGTGTCGTGCACTCTTGAAAACTTGGAGGCAAAGTGGCTTTTGGTCATTTCAAATGGCTTGGAGTGGGCGGCAATTGATGACGTCTTGAATCAAATCCAGGATGGAGCTATTGATGCACGAGCTGGAAAATTTCACGTCTATCCCCCCAGTCTGGCTGGCGGTGAGATGCAGGATTACACGCTCAAAGTAGAGTCGGTCAGCTTTTACTTTCCAGAAAGCGACTTCACTGACTTTGTGGATGTGCTGCGCAAGGCCTGGGATTCGTTCAATACAGGCAGTACAGGTGGCGCCATTGCATATGGATGACATCATCAACTACTACTTGTACCTGGTCATAGGCCAGTCTAACTCGGTCGTTTTTATGGCCGGGTGCGCAGCTGGATTTTTATGGCCACTGGGAGCTCAACTGCGAGTATTTGTCAATCCGCAGCATCGGCATCTGTCACCCTTGGTGCGTAGCGTTGGGTGGGTTGTCTGGTTCACCGGGCGAGCATGGTCGTTGGCACTGATTTGCTTGATTCTTATTGGGTACATGATTTTTCGAACCGAAGTTGTCAGAAGGTCTCTTTTTGTTCCCTTGGTGGCAGGGGGCGCTACTGGCCTTGTGGCGGCTGGATTTATTTGTTTCCGGTTAATTCCTGAATGGTCCAGAGGGGCAGGGTTGCGCGACATTCGCGTGGAGCTCGAAAGGATGACGAGCATGCCTCTCTATGACCCGGTGCAATATATCGACGTCAAACGAGGTGTCTTTGTTGGTCTTACACAAGACAGAAAACCTCTCTATATATCCTGGCAGCAGTATCGATCAACGCACTGCCAGATTCCAGGTGCCAGTGGTTTTGGAAAAGGTATCACCCTGGGGCTCCTTGCGTATCAATCCATTTTGGCGCACGAAGCGGCGATCATGTTTGATCCCAAGTTCGACGAATTTCTGTTGGCGGTCTACGCACGGGCGGCCTCTGAAATGGGTGTGCCACTTCATGTACTAAATCTCAGACAAGGGCAGGTGGCGCAGTTCAACCCGTGTGCCGGTGCCACAGGATATGAGCTAGAAGAAATGCTGGTTGGCGCGATGGAGTTGTTTGACGCTGGGAGTGATGCCGACTTTCACCGTGGCAATGATCGCGACGCTGCCGAGCATTTGGCTCGTTTGGCAGAAGAAAATGGGGTTTGGTCTTTACCTGAGCTCCTGGTCATGGCATCAAAAGTCGATGCTATTACCAAGCAGGAGGGCTTTTGGCGCAAATTTAGGCACTTGGCCGGGTTGTCGGCAGTACAAACCGACGTGGATATTGACCTGGACGGGATCATTGAGCGCGGAGAGCCAATTTACATCGTGGGTTCAACGGTTCGAGACCCCAAGGTGACCATGTTGCAAAAACTGGTGTTGGTGCGGCTAATTCAACTCATTGAGAAGCGGCCGCGCGAAAAGCGCCGGCCAGTCATGCTGACACTCGATGAGGCCCGTCACCAAATCTCCAATGTATCGCTGACAGCTTTGGGCACGCTGAGAAGCTTTTCATGCCACGTGGCCATCGCCCACCAGAGCTTTGGAGACCTCTTTGAAAACCAGGCGCTCAGTCCGGACGCCGTCAGAGGGGCTGTTATTGATAACACCACTTTGAAAATCGTCTATCACTTGAAAGACGCTGACCTGGCGGCAGCACTGTCTGCAGCAAGCGCCCAAATACGCACTTTTACGGAGAGCGTTGGGCAAATCAATCCAGAAAATCCAGTCAACGAGCGCACATGGCAGGAGGCAAACATTCCGGTGATAGAGCCTGGGATCTTCATGCATCTACCAAGCCCGATTGGAAGTGACAACAAATTGAGGTCTGCTACCGGCGTAGCGTTTAGCGACAAGGTTGCAACGATGGTTTCAATCTCGCCCGTGATGAGTGATGTTGCCCCGCCAGCAGTGGTACATAGGCCGCCGACTTGGATGCAGAAAAGTAGTGATGAGAACACCGCTATTGCACGTAGTGCTTTCAAACTGGAGGACTTGATATGAGTCGCCAGCAACACCTACTGCCATCCACTGTCCGTCAGGATAGAGTAGAGGAGAAACGGCGCCTTATCTTGCGGTTCTTGCGAGAAGAAATTTGGTCAGTGCCAAAAAACTTTGGTGAACTTCTGCAGATAAAGCCAGCCGCAACCTACCGAACATTGGCTTCATTGGTTGAGGCTGACATGCTAAGGACTTTACGCATTCCTGTTGTTGGCGGTCATTTGTCGCTGTGGGGTATTACTGCTCATGGTCAGGCCATGGGGGCAGAGCCGGGGGAGCACATTTTTGAGAAGGTTTTTTCTCCAAGTCGAATTTCCCCAAGGTATGTGAATCACACGTTGGACATTCAGTGGCTCCGCATCAAAGCGGAGCGAATGGGTTGGTCAAAGTGGGTGAACGCGGACCGTATTGAAAAATGGGCAGAGGGGCAGCCACGACCGGATGCATTCGCAGTTGATGCGGACGGAAGAACCATTGCGGTGGAGTGTGAGAGGACCATTAAGACGCCAAAACGCTACGTGCAAATTCTGAATTCATGGCTTCAGTCAATCCGGCGTGGTGATGTTGAGCGAGTGATTTGGGTTTCACCAGATCCACAGGTGCGTGACCGATTAAAGCAAATCGTGCTGAACATCACACATGTTGATGTGGCGGGGCAGAGCATCATGATTCCTAGAGATCGATTTGAAAATCTTTCTTTTTTGACATACGCAGAGTGGCCATTGCTGTGAATCAATTTCGCTATTGGCGAAAGTAATTCATGAAATGTGGTATGATCCATCCGGGTTTGCAGAGAAAATTGTCGTTTTTTTGGGGTGCGTAAGCATCCTGTGGAGTCGAAAGACTCTGACTTTTCGCAGCAGGCATGGCCTAGGCGTCCGCGCCCAGTCAGGTCCGATGCGACGGCATCCCCGGGACGACGCCCGGGGATGCATTTGAGGGATGAGGGGTTACCAGCCGTTTGCTCTGTTTGGCTACGGACGACAACCACGGTGCGCGCACAGTGCGCGTACTGTTTGGTGTAGCCAAGGAGTGATGTCCATGAGTGGCATTCAAGAAACCCACAAACGGCGGGGGTCGAGGAGTCGAATTAAATCGAGGCTAGTGCGGCCAAGCATGATCCAGGTGGCTTCGTCCATCTTGCGATTGATTGACTTAGTAGCGCGTGCTATTGATTGGTTTTGGTAAATCGACCCCCCTTCTTTTCAACTTTTGGAATTGAAATGTTGCATAGGGCTTTGCGTCTTCTCCGTACCTACCACCAGCTCACACAAGTGAGTCTGGCCAAACGCATGGGGATTTCGAACTCGTATCTTAGTGAAATTGAAAGCGGCAATAAAGCGCCAGGAATGGACCTGCTGGCGAAGTATTCTGAAATTTTCAAAATGCCAGTTTCATCTATCTTGCTGTTTTCCGAAAAGATGGGATCTGATACGAAGCCAGGAGCAACCTTGCGCGTTGCTGCGGCTGACAAGATATTGAAGCTTCTCGAATGGCTTGGCGAGCACGATGAGGTCAAAGAGCTCGCCTGACCGATATCCAATCCACCAGTCTCCCTTGTTCAAAGTGAGGGGGCGTGGGCAGTTCGAGTCAGTCTTAAAAGTTGAATGGTCTGCTGTAGGGCGGCTCATTGAGCCAGGAAGTTACCGAGTCTGGATTAACGAGAAAGATCGTGAGATCCAACAGCCCATTGGGTGGCTCGCAAAAATTCATGACCGTATCGGTGATCTGCTCAGCAGAATCGAAGTTCCAGACTACCTGTATTCCCAAAAAGGCCGATCTTCTATAGATAACGCCCGCCAGCACTTGGGAGATATCTCTCTCGTTAAAACCGACATACACAAGTTCTATCCAAGTATTACTCGGCAGATGGTGTACAGGATGTTCACACTTGACTTTCAGTGTGCTGCGGACGTGGCGGACCGGTTGGCTGACATTTGCTGTTACCAGCAGCGTCACTTGCCGACTGGAAGTGCGCTTAGCGGGCGGGTCGCATTTTTCGCAGCTCGGCACATGTTTGACGAAATTTCTGCGTTGGCTGAATCTCACCACTGCAAGATGACGACATACGTGGATGACCTGACCGTTTCTGGACAGGCTGCGACGAAGACCCTTCTTGCAGAGATAAGAAAGGTAGTTCGTCAACACGGGCTTAAAACCAAGTCCAAGAAGTCCAAGACCTACAGTGCCTCTGCTGCCAAAGAAGTAACTGGTGCAGTGATTGCTGGGTCTCAGCTTCGCTTGCCCAATAAGCAACATCAAAAAATTTGGACTGCTAAGAAAGAACTTTTGACTGCAACTGAACAGGATAAGCCGACGTTACAGCGCTCATTGCGAGGTCGCCTTCAGCAGGCACGTCAAGTTCTTGGGTAGCTCGACGGATGTTTCAACCGATCACCACACACGCAGCTCCGATGTTGAGAGTGCGCTAGCTTACTTCGCTACGTTTGCCAAATCAGCCTTCAGTTGATTGAAGTTGAAACCGGGGTCGAAGTTCGTATTCTTCGCTTGCGACGGGAGAATTGCATAGGCTTCGTTTACACACTCAGCAGCGCAGATTCTCGGGTACCTCGTCCACGGCGACGCAGGTGGAATTCATAGGCGTTTGAAGAAAGACAGACTTGGGGCGAAAAAGTAATCACCACCCTTCATAGTCACGAATCCAGAAAAGTCAAAGGGTGTGCTGAGGGGACCTACACCATAGTGCAAAGGATACCGCTGAGGGACACCACCTTGCGGTTGCCCAATTACTGGGTCAATGCCAACAGGTTGGCTTGGGGAATTGAAATGAAAGTTCGCATTGTTCGCCCAAGATTGTTGCGTAAACTCAAACTGGTTTTCGATACTGCTTTGATACGCCATGAAAAGCAGGCCGACACCTTTTTGCGGCTTATTGTCGAGTTGACCATCATTCGGGTCATCATTTCGTTCGCCGTATGTGATGCCTCGACGGGCCATAAGCCTAGAATTCGACCTAATGGACTTGTCGCGAGGATTAGTTTTCCGGATATGGGCGGCGAACGGGCACCTTAGCCCAGTCGGATCAGCATCGAAATTGAAGTTATTCGGGACGTCCTGTGTCATTTGTTGCTCGACGGGACTCACTTCGATCGGCGTACCGTTCTCGTATCGTCCCACAACGAAAGCGCCCGCCAATTCGTCGGGGTCGTTACCAGATTCCTCCTTGAGTTTCGCGCGAAGGGTTTGTTCTTGGGTCTTGAAGCCCTTGACGTTCTGTTCCAACTTCCGAAATACGAAGAAGCTGCCGAAGCTAACATCAAGTGCTCCGCCTGGGCAGGGCACCAGAATTTGGCTCAACGGTATCGTTGGATCCCACTTGTCGATTCCCCCTGCCTCTGCTTCGATCTCCTCGTCCAGCATGAGAGGCTGGCTTCGACCATCGACGTAGCCGAAGTGCTCGATGCCGTGCTTGTCTTTGTTGCGACGAGCAAGCCCGGCCTCTTGGCCAAGTATTGTTATGGCGCCGTTAAGGGCCCCTAACTCTACACGCAAGGCCTGGGCATCGGCCTCTAGTGCACCTTGGTCGTCGTGCGCCAAAAGAATCATCGCGTGAACAGGCCCAGCGAGGTGTTTGTCCCATTGCCCCGGGTCTGGATCGTTCAAGGTAGCGGTACGCTGCTTCATGCCGGCCCTAAAAGCTGCGCCTGTTGGCTGCACTTCATTCAAACCGAGCGCTTGATATCCTTGCGAAGACAAGAACATTGCAACGAAAAGGCCGCTGTCCTGGCCGACGCTCTTGAAAAGCTGGGTCTTTGTTAACTGGTCCAACGCGCTCGGCATCTTGTCGCCCATGCCTCGTAGAAAAGCTTTGACTTTCTCGCTCGCTCCGGCATCAAATGTCAGGAACAGGTGCAGAGTATTGTCTCGACCGTGACCCTTCAGAATGTTTCCCTGTAGGTCACTGAGCATCGCGAGTGTTGCAGCATCCTCTTCGTTTGCCGCCTTTAAAGCGCGCGTCCAAGAAATTGTTCTACCTAAGTTGAACTGGGGCATTATGACTCCTCCCTGATGTTGACATCGAACAACCTTTTTGCGCTTTTTAAGGCTGCATGATTGGTGAATATTTTTATTTATGCTAGTGGTATTGTTGATGGAAGTCAATATCGTTCATGCAGGGTGTTTCTGCGGGTTAACCCGGATGCACGCTTCATGAGCGTCTTTCTGGTGGTGCGACCTAGCAGGCTGCTGAAATACTGGTTGAGTGGGGTAAATTTCGGTATGTAAATGGTGCCTTACCCCTTAACCACCTTGGAGAAAACGCTTGTAGGCGTTTCTATGAGGTCGACATTTCAGGTAGACCGTGACAGAAGGAGTATTTCAGCAGCCTGCTAGGCTTGCTACGCATCATGATCTCGGGTAAAAACTTCAAATAACTACACGTTGCTAAGCTGCCAATTGCCTGACGCGTCTGAAACCTAATTTGCGAGTTTGGCTTTAGATTCGGCGAAGAGTGGTGATGCGGCAGAGCTCGCTACAAGTGCCGTTTTTATCTTTTATGGGAGGATCTATGGCTATTGCACGCGTTTTTCACGGGGATATTAAGGATTTCTGGCATTGGTTTGTAGGACTCGCTGAGGGGTGCAGATCCGCAACCCCGGAGCCTGATGCGAACAAAATATTTCGCAACGCTACGCTTTGCTTCCTCTCATCGATGAGACTGTCTCCGCAATCGGTCAACACCTATACGGGTTCGCTGGTGGACTTTCTTCAGACTTCGGGCTCGACAGCTGGTCTAGAGATACCCATCCTCTCGTTACTAGTCAGCACCGATACCAGCTCCGTATCGGTGAAAGCACTTGCCGACCTTGCCTCGTCTTGCCGAGGTGCAACGGCGCCGGCTTCACTTGAAGCGTTCGGCTCCTATCCTGTGTTTAACGCGACGTCGGCCACAGCTTATCTTCTTACAAAGAGCGCAATTGCCGACTTATTTTATGGTTCTGCGTCCGCCGGAAGTTTCGCAAACGACGGTAATCTTGCAACGAACATCGTGCAGGTGGCGCATTCGAACTTCAGTCTTGGCCAACCTGCAGAGCCGAACGTTGCCTTAGTGGCGGCCCATCTTGAAGGAGAGGGCAAGGTCGCCGACGTCTCTTGGAAGACAGAGGCCAAGGTGATCGGCGCTGCGATTGTCGAAATTGGTCTCGCCGGGGCCATTGCCACAGGTGAAATGACGCCGGCCGCAATTGCTTTCGACGTCGCCATCATGGTCGGGGTTGCTGTCGAAACAGCGCCGGATATTGTTGATTTGGTCGAGGGTTTAGGTGCTACAAGCCAGACGGACGCAAATGTGCCCGATTCACTAGCAACAGAATGCCAAGTCGTGGTTGATAGCAGTGGCAACGTTGGTACCACGAGTGAAGGAGGCGGCGGCGGTGAAGGAGGCGGCGGCGGTGAAGGAGGCGGCGGCGGTGAAGGAGGAGGTGGCGGTGAAGGAGGAGGTGGCGGTGAAGGAGGAGGTGGCGGTGAAGGAG
>CANFIH010000138.1 GCA_947446855.1 Burkholderiales bacterium | reverse complement strand
GATGTTGCTCCAGCTCGCATATGTCCACCCAAGCTTCGATGACCGGGCGGTAGGTCCAGATATTGGGGCCGCGCAAATGGGTAACGCGAAGAATCTCTATATTGATCTTGTCTTGCATGGCACTTTGTGGCTTGGGCAGTCCACCGACATGGCGCTGTCCGCGTTGTGTATTCTCGCTCACTGGCGAGCTAAAGACCGTGGGGCTTTACCCTGCGGGGTGGTATCGTCAAGGCTGAATCTGTTGGATGGGCCGCTCCGTCGACCCGGAAGAACGGATAAAACATGAATTTTGCTTGTAATGACCACTGAAATTTCTCTAGTTCGCTCCGCGCCTGGCGACCTCGCCGCCCACTGGCGCTTTGAAGTACAAGCACATCTGCTTCCTCACGAAAACGTTTTGGCCGCCCTGGAGGTTGACCTCGATGCACGCCTGCACTTTGTCAAAGCCCTGGTGCTGGTCACCAACCAGCGCGTATTAAGCCGCGACGGCGCTATCCCGAGCTGGCAGGAGTGGCCTTATTCTGCGGGCCTTAACTTGCAGCACCATGACCACGCCGGTGTCGGCCATCTGGAGCTGTTGGATGCTACCGGCCTGTTGGCCAGTTGGCGCTTCACCCTGGGCCAGAACCTGCACGCCATCCGCCTGGTCGATCAATTTGGCTTGCAGCGGGAAAGCACGGTGTCGGGCAAGCCGATGCAGCAGGCGCTGAAAAATGTGTGCCCGAGCTGCAAGGCTCCCCTGGACCCCGATCAGGAAGAGTGTCCGATCTGCACCAAGGTGGTCCACACGCCGCCCTCGACCTGGACGCTGTTTCGCCTCTGGCGTTTTGCCGGGCCGTACAAGGGCCAGTTGCTGCTCGGTTTCTTTTTGATGCTCTTGGGCACCGCAGCCAGTCAGGTGCCGCCCTACCTGACCATCCCGCTGGTGGACAAGGTGCTGATCCCGTTCCAGAACGGCCAGCACATCGAGCCCAGCACCATTGCCTGGTACCTCTCCGGTCTGCTCGGCTCCGGCATCCTGGCCTGGGGCCTGAGCTGGGCCAAGACCTACATCCTGGCCCTGGCCTCGGAGCGGATTGCCGCTGACCTGCGCACCACCACGTATGAACACCTGCTGCGTTTGTCGCTGGAATACTTCGGCGGCAAACGCACCGGCGACCTGCTGTCGCGCGTGGGCAGCGAGAGCGACCGCATCGCCGTCTACCTGTCGCTGCACCTGACCGACTTTGCCAGTGACGTGGTGATGATCGTGATGACGGCCGTGATCCTGTTTTCCATGAACCCCTATCTGGCGCTGATCACGCTGGTGCCGCTGCCCTTTATCGGCTGGATGATCCACTTCGTGCGCTACCGTCTGCGCACCGGTTTTGAGAAGATAGACCGGGTCTGGGGTGAGGTGACCAATGTGCTGGCCGACACCATCCCCGGCATCCGCGTGGTCAAGGCCTTTGCCCAGGAGCAGCGCGAGGCCAAGCGTTTCCGTGAAGCCAACAAACACAACCTGATCGTCAACGACCGCATCAACAAGATCTGGTCGCTGTTCTCGCCCAGCGTCTCGCTGCTCACCGAAATCG
The DNA here is from genome assembly GCA_947446855.1 of Burkholderiales bacterium. GTDB lineage: Bacteria > Pseudomonadota > Gammaproteobacteria > Burkholderiales > Burkholderiaceae_C > Allorhodoferax. Next base: position 9,510 of record CANFIH010000138.1, on the reverse strand, counting down.
GCCTGCTGGTGGTCTGGGGCTTTGGCATCTGGCAGGTGTCCAAGGGCGAGATCACGGTCGGTATGCTGCTGGCGGCCATCGCCTACATCGGCCGCTTTTACGGGCGCCTGGACTCCATGAGCCGCATCGTGTCCGTGACGCAAAAATCCGCCTCGGCCGCCAAGCGCATCTTTGACATCCTGGACCATGTCTCCAGCGTGCCCGAGCCGGTCAACCCGGTGCATGTGGGCAAGATGGCCGGAAGCATCGAGGTGCGCGATGTGGGCTTCCGCTACGGCAACCGCGAGGTCAACAAGGGCATCACCCTGAACATTGCGCCGGGCGAGATGATTGGCCTGGTTGGCCACAGCGGCTCAGGGAAAAGTACCTTGGTGAATCTGATCTGCCGCTTTTACGATGTGTCCGAGGGCGCGATTCTGGTCGACGGCGTGGACATCCGCTCGTATGCGATTGCCGACTTCCGCCAGAACATCGGCCTGGTGCTGCAGGAGCCTTTCCTGTTCTTCGGCACCATTGCCGAGAACATTGCCTACGGCAAGCCCGACGCCACGCGCGAGGAAATCATCGCCTCGGCCCGCGCCGCCCACGCCCATGAATTCATCTTGCGCCTGCCGCAGGGCTATGACTCCATGGTCGGCGAGCGCGGTCAGGGCCTCTCGGGCGGCGAGCGCCAGCGCATCTCGATTGCGCGCGCGCTCTTGATCGATCCGCGCATCCTGATCCTGGACGAGGCCACCTCGTCGGTGGACTCCGAGACTGAGAAGGAAATCCAGAAGGCCTTGGAAAATCTGGTGCAAGGCCGCACGACGATTGCCATCGCCCACCGCCTGTCCACCCTGCACCGCGCCGACCGCCTGGTGGTGCTGGACCGGGGCCGTGTGGTGGAGGAGGGCACGCACGACGTGCTGATGGCGCAGGAAGGCGCCTACTTCAACCTGTACCAGGCGCAGGCGCGCAATATGGATGTGGACATGGACGCCAGCCGCGGCTCCGACAACGCAGAGAAGGAGGGCGCATGATGAGCACGCCCTACAACACCCCGGATCGCACCCAGTTCTCGCTGGAGCGCAACGCCTTTGGCAAGCTGATCTTGACCACCGAGAGCGGTGTGCGGTTCGACGCCGTGGTGCCGGTGCGCGCCTTCCCGATCCAGTCGCCCGAGGTGGGCATTTCCATTGTGAACACCGACAGTGAAGAGGTGGGTTGGGTGGACCGGCTGGTCGATTGCCCCGAGCCGACGCAAAGCCTGATCCGTCAGGAGCTGGCAGCGCGCGAGTTCATGCCGGTGATTGCGCAGATTGTGTCGGTCACCAGCTTTTCCACGCCTTGCACCTGGACGGTGGAGACAGACCGGGGGCGCACGGAGTTTGTCTTGCGGGGGGATGAGGACATTCGTCGCATTGGCAAGGACAATGCGCTGTTGATTGCGGACACCCATGGCATCCAGTATCTGGTGCGGGACCAGTTTGCTTTGAATACGGCCAGCAAGAAGATTCTGGACCGGTTCTTGTAGATACCTGTTACGCCTGCTTTTGTGGGGGCTGATGCTGTGCCGGAGCTCCTGAGGTTTCTCGCCTGCATTGGTGCGGGGCAGGCGAACCGGGTATCCCTTCTCCAGCCCTGCTCGCGGGCGTCTGCTTCGGGTACGCCTGCGCTGTTTTGTTAACGCCATTGCTGGCACGCTTGCTCTGTGGCAACCGCGAATGGGGGCCTGCGAAGGGACACCCGATCCGCCTGCCCAGGTCGATGGTTGGTGTTCAGCTGAAAACCAGTGGTGTCACTTCCGCATGATTGGTATTCAGCTCACAACCAAGGGCACTACTTTGCGGCGAGTCACGCCGACCGCTGCGCGCGAGGTGCAGGACCGCAACCTGCAGCGCGAGTCACGCTACCCCACACCTTGCTGGTTACCAATGCGCCGAACGCGGGGGCTGCGAGAGCAACGACTGCGCGCAAGCCAATCCTGCAGCTGCAGGTAACTCCCTCAAACCTCCAGGTTGTCAATCAGGCGTGTAGTGCCCAACTTGGCCGCCGCCAGCACCACCAGGGCATCACCGGCTTGCGGGGCTTGCAGGTCAACGCGGCGGCGCGCCACCACATAGTCGGGCGCCCAACCGGCAGCGCTTAACGAGGCCATGGCTTGGGTTTCCAAGGCTGCGTAGTCCTTGCGCCCGCCACGAATCGCATTGGCCAGCGCCCCGAGGGTCTGCGACAGCAACACCGCTTGCTGCCGCTCGCTGGCGCTCAGATAGCCGTTGCGCGAAGACAGGGCCAAGCCGTCGTCGGCGCGCAGGGTATCCAGACCCACGATGTCGATCGGCATGCTGAACTGTTTGACCATCTGGCGGATCACCATCAGTTGCTGGTAGTCCTTCTTGCCAAACACGGCGGTGCGTGCCTGCGTGCAACTCAGCAACTTCATCACGATGGTGGCCACGCCGGTGAAAAAACCGGGGCGGAATTCGCCCTCCAGAATGTTGGCCAGCTCGGGGGGCGGCTGGATCAGAAAACTCTGTGGCTCGGGATACAGCTCGGTTTCCAGCGGCGCAAAAACGATGTCGCAACCGGCGGCCTCCAACTGGGCGCAGTCGGCTTCCAGGGTGCGCGGGTAGGTGGCGAAATCTTCCTTGGGGCCGAACTGCAGGCGGTTCACAAAAACGGTGGCCAGCGTCACATCGCCCAGCGGTTTGGCGGCCTTCACCAGCGCGATGTGGCCGGCATGCAGGTTGCCCATGGTGGGTACGACGGCGGGGTGGCGAAAGCCGCGCAGGGCGGAGTGCAGATCAGCGAGCGTGTGTAGGAGCTTCATGGGCGTGAGGGGAAGTTCTGTTCAGGGATACCGCCGGACTGGCTTGGCCAGACGGCTGGTATCGCCCCCTTGAGGGGGAGGCACCGCAGGTGCACGGGGGTGTTCGTCATGTCACCAGGCGTGAACGGCGTTGTCCGGGAAGCTGCTGTTTTTGACCGCGGCCACATAGGCCTCCATGGCGCCGCGCACGGAACCGGCGTCCTGCATGAAGTTGCGCACGAACTTGGGCATCTTGCCCAGGTTCATGCCCAGCATGTCGTGCAACACCAGTACCTGGCCGGCCGTGCCGTTGCCCGCGCCGATGCCAATGGTGGCGCAGTGCAGCAGCTCATTCGTCAGTTCGGCGGCAATCTGGTGCGGCACCATTTCCAGCACCAGCATGGTGGCACCCGCATCCTGGAGCTCGTGGGATTGTTTGCGCAACAGCTCGGCGCTGGCCTCGGTCTTGCCCTGCACGCGGTAGCCGCCCAGCGCGTGTACGGTCTGCGGTGTCAGCCCCAGGTGGGCACATACCGGAATGCCGCGCTCCACCAGAAAGCGTACGGTGTCGGTGGTCCAGCCGCCGCCTTCGAGCTTGACCATATGGGCGCCCGCCTGCATCAGCACCGACGCACTGCGGATGGCCTGCTCCTTGGACTCGTGGTAACTGCCAAAGGGCAGGTCGCCAATCACCCAGGCGGTGGCCTGCGAGCGGTACAGACCGCGCGTGACGGATTCGGTGTGATAGCGCATGGTTTCCAGACTCACGCCGACGGTGCTGGCCAGGCCCTGGCAGACCATGCCCAAGGAGTCACCGATCAGAATGCTTTCCACGCCGGCAGCATCGGCCACGGCGGCAAAGGTAGCGTCGTAGGCGGTGATCATGGTGATTTTTTCACCGCGGGTACGCATTTCCTGCAGGCGGGGCAAGCTCATGGGCTTGCGGCTGGGCATGGGAGAGGCCGGGGGCAAAGTGCCGTAGGGCGTTGCGTGCAGCGCGGACGTGGTGTCTGGTGTAGCTTCGGTCATGGCTGTTTGCTCTAAGAGGAAAGCGAATTGGCCCGAATACTAACCCTGAAACCCCATGGCATCAGCTTGGCGAGTAGGCCAAACGCACATATATGGGCGCAAAGGCCTCGGCCTGGGTGATTTCGATCAGGGTTTCCTTGGCCAGCTCCAGCATGGCGATAAAGGTCACCACCAACACCGGCGTGCCCTGCGTGGCATCAAACAAGTCTTCAAAGCCGACAAAGCGCTTGCCCTGCAGCTTGCGCAAGACAATGCTCATGTGCTCACGCACGGACAGCTCGGCCCGGCTGATCTTGTGGTGCTGGACCAGCTTGGCGCGCTTGAGGATGTCGCGCCAGGCTTCCTGCAGATCGACCAGGTGTACATCCGGAAAGCGCGGCACCAGGCTTTGCTCGATGAAGATGCTGGCCTTGAGGTAGTCGCGCCCGTATTGCGGTACCGCGTTCAGACGCGCGGCGGCCAGTTTCATCTGCTCGTATTCCAGCAGGCGGCGCACCAGTTCGGCGCGCGGGTCTTCGGCCTCTTCGCCCTCAGCCACCTTTTTGGGTGGCAGCAGCATGCGCGACTTGATCTCGATGAGCATGGCCGCCATCAGCAGATACTCGGCCGCCAGCTCCAGATTGCGCTTGCGGATCTGCTCCACGTAGACCAGGTATTGCTTGGTCACGCTGAGCATGGGGATGTCGAGGATGTTGAAGTTCTGCTTGCGGATCAGGTAGAGCAGCAAGTCCAGCGGGCCTTCAAAGGCCTCCAGAAACACCTCCAGCGCATCCGGCGGGATGTACAGGTCGTTCGGCAGCGCAAACAGCGGCTCGCCATACAGGCGTGCCAATGCAACCTGGTCCACCACCTCAGGGCTACTGGCGGACGTAACGTCGGACAAAGGGACTACTTGTTGTTGGTCTGGTAGACGTAGGCCTTTTGCGCTACCTTGGCAGTGCGAAAGCCTTTGAGGGCCAGGCGGTCGATGGCCTTGTCCCACAAGAGCGAACGGCCTTTGAGCTGTTCAGCTTCCAGTGTGGGTTTCTCGGTCTTGAGACGGTCCAGAAACTGGGTGGCATCGGACTTGTAATCGGGGCGGCGGAATATGTTCATGGGTAACCTCTTTGCTTTATTTTACGGCTTGGCAGCGTCCAGATGGGCCAGACCGGCACTGGCCTGTATGGCACTGGCCACATCCGGGTGAATATTGTCAGCGCCCACGCTGGCGACAAAGCCGCAGCGTCGGGTGATATCGAGCGGTTGGTGCATCAGGCCACACACCACCAGACGCACCCGGTTCTTGGCGCAGGAACGCACCAGATCGTTCAGGCTGTCGGCACCGCTGGAGTCCACGTAGATCACGTTCTTCATGTCCAGCAGCAGGGTGCGCCCGGGCAAATGGTCTTGCAGGTCTTCGATCAGTTTGACGGCGCCGAAAAACAGCGCGCCATACAGACGGTACGCCGCCACCTGGCCCTGCAAACCGTCCAGCGCGGGATAGTCGGCGGCAGTCAGCTCTTCGGTGCGCGACAGGCTGGAGATGCGGTAAATAAAAGTGATGCAGGCCGCCACCAACCCCACTTCCACGGCCACCGTCAGGTCAAACACCACCGTTAAAAAGAACACCGCCAGGAGCGTGGCACGGTAGGGCATGCGGTACTGGCGCAGGTGCACAAATTCGCGCCACTCGCCCATGTTCCAGGCCACATACATCAGGATGGCGGCCATGGCGGCCAGCGGGATGTTTTGCGCCAGAGGCGCTGCCACCAGCATCACCAGCAGCAGCGTGAGCGCGTGCACCATGCCGGCAACCGGGGAGTTGCCGCCCCCCTTCACGTTGGTCACCGTGCGGGCAATCGTGCCGGTGGCCGGCATGCCGCCAAAAAACGGCGTGATGAAGTTGGCAATGCCCTGGGCCATCAGTTCCTGGTTCGGGTTGTGGCGGTCGTCAATCATGCCGTCGGCCACGCGGGCGCACAGCAGGGACTCAATCGCACCCAGCATGGCCAGGGTGGTCGCGGGAATGAACAGAAAGCGTGCGGTTTCCCATGAAAAGTCGGGCCAAACCAACGCCGGTAGCGAGGACGGTATGCCGCCAAACTTGCTGCCAATGGTTTCCACCGGCAGACCGGCCAAAGACACCACCAGGGTCGCCACCACCAGCGCCAGCACCGAGCCTGGCACCAGGCGCAGGCGCGCGGCCCAGACGCTGCTACGCACCAGGCGCGGCACGCCGAATTGCCAGCCGATGATGAGCAGCAGCGAGCCCAGGGCCAGCGCCGTAGCAGCCGGGCTGAAGGTGGGCAGGGCATGGACCAGGGCAGAGCCCATGCCAAAAAAATTACCCGGTAATTTGGCGGTTTGCAGACCCAGAAAGTCCTTCACCTGGGACAAAGCGATCAGCACCGCAATGCCGTTGGTGAAACCGATAATGACCGAGATCGGGATAAAACGGACCAGCGTGCCCATCTTGAACACGCCCATGGCAAACAGCAGCACGCCTGACATGGCGGTGGCAATCACCAGATTGGCCAGTCCATAGCGATCCACGATGCCGTAGACAATGACAATAAAAGCCCCGGCCGGCCCGCCAATCTGCACCCGGCTGCCGCCCAGGGCCGACACCAGAAAACCGGCAATGATGGCCGTGAACAACCCGGCCTCGGGTTTGAGGCCGCTGGCTATGGCAAAGGCCATGGCCAGCGGCAGGGCCACGACGCCGACGGTCAGGCCGGCGCCCACGTCCTTGATCAGCCTGTGTTGGTTGTAGCCTTGCAGAGCGTCCAGCAGGCGGGGGTGAAAAAAGCGGGCAGGTTTGTTGTTTTTAGCTGCTTTGGACATAGCGGTCAGTGGGGTTCAATCCAGTTTTTTGCGTCGTTCAGCACCGGGCGCAGCACCAGAATCAGCAGAAACAGGGCCAAGGGGACGGTGGCTAGAAAGCCCAGGGTCTTGAAGCCGATGGCGCCCGAGAGGCCACCCACAAAAAAGCTGCCAATCAGCTTGATGTGAATGCCCAGTCGGTGCCTGTCGGCGGTCACCAGATTGTCGCGGCTTAGGCGGTTGATGTACACCAGTTTGCCCAGTTCAATCCCCATATCCGTTGCCAGACCGGTGATGTGGGTGGTGCGAATCTCGGCGTGCGAGATCTTGGTGATGACGGCGTTTTGCAGACCCATCAAATAGCACAGCAGCAGCACCGTGAGCGGCGCAAACAGGCCGGCCCAGACATTGATGCCGGTACCAAACAGCCCAAACACCAGCAAAAGGGCCGCTTCGAGCAGCAGGGGCCGGCCGTAGGCGCTTTGCAGCTTGCGCCGCAGGCCCCAGTTCACCATCCAGGCAGTGGTCATGGCGCCGCTCACAAAGGCCGCCAATGCCGCCAGGCCTGCGAGTGCCAGACTGAACTGGCCCAGCACCAGGTTGTCTGCCACGGAGGACAGCACGCCGGTCATGTGCGAGGTGTATTGCCCCACTGCCAGAAAACCGCCGGCGTTGGTGGCGCCGGCCACGAAACACAGGGTCATGCCCAGGCGGAGGTTGTTTTGGGCAGTGCGCTGAACCGTAGTCCAGCCGCGCAACAAAGGCACCATGCCGTGCGTTCTTAGTGGATCCGCATGCCGGGTGTGGCGCCAGGCCAGGGGTTCAGGATGTAGATACCCGGGTTGGCTTTTTCGTCGCCATGGCTGGCAGCCATCACCATGCCTTCGCTGATGCCGAACTTCATCTTGCGCGGCGCCAGGTTGGCCACCAGCACGGTGAGCTGATCCACCAGCTGCTCAGGCTGGTACATGCTGGCAATGCCGCTGAAGACATTGCGCAGTTTGGGCGCGCCGGTTGCGTCCTGCTCGCCGGCGTCCAGCGTCAGGCGCAAGAGCTTGGTAGAGCCTTCCACCGCAGCGCAGGCCACGATCCTGGCAATACGCAGGTCGATCTTGGCGAAGTCGTCGATGGAAATAGTCGGGGCAATCTCCTCTCCGCCGGGTGCCACGACTTCCACCACCGGCGCTGCGGGCTCGGGGATTTCGAACAGCGCGTCGAGCTGCTTCACATCCACACGCTGCATCAGATGTTGGTAGGGCTGGATGGCGGCCACGTTGGTGTCCACCTTCCACTGGGACATGTCCAGGCCGATAAAGCCCTGCACCGACTCGGCCAGTGAAGGCAGTATGGGCGCCAGGTAGCGCGTCAGCACGGCAAAGCAGTTGATCAGCACCGAGCAGACCTGGTGCAGTGCCTCGTTGTTGGCCGGGTCCTTGGCCAGATCCCAGGGCTTGTGCTGGTCTACATAGGAATTCACCCGGTCGGCCAGCAACATGATCTCGCGCGTGGCCTTGCCAAAATCGCGCGTGTCGTAGAGCTTGGCGATGGCGTCCGACTCAGAGCGGATGTCAGCCAGCAGGGCCGCACCTAGGGCGCCGAAGTCGGTAGTGAGCTTGCCCTCGAAGCGCTTGCTCAGGAAACCGGCGGCGCGGGATGCGATGTTGACGAACTTCCCGATCAAATCGCTGTTGACGCGGGCCATGAAGTCGTCGGCATTGAAGTCGATGTCCTCATTGCGGGCGCTGAGCTTGGCCGCCAGGTAGTAGCGCAGCCACTCCGGGTTCATGCCCAGGCTCAGGTATTTCAGCGGGTCCAGGCCGGTGCCACGGCTCTTGCTCATCTTCTCGCCGTTGTTCACGGTCAGGAAGCCGTGCACAAACACATTGTCCGGCGCCTTGCGCCCGCTGAAATGCAGGATGGCGGGCCAGAACAGGGTGTGGAAGGTGACGATGTCCTTGCCGATGAAGTGGTACTGCTCCAGTTTGGGGTTGGCCATGTAGGCCTCGTAGTCCTGCCCGCGCTTGCCCAGCAGATTCTTCAAAGAGGCCAGGTAGCCGATGGGCGCGTCCAGCCAGACATAGAAGTATTTGCCCGGCGCATCCGGAATCTCGATGCCGAAGTAGGGTGCATCTCTGGAAATGTCCCAGTCGCCCAGGCCTTCGCTTTTGCTGCCGTCCGGATTCGTGCGCACGGAAAACCATTCCTTGATCTTGTTCGCCACCTCGGGCTGCAAGCGGCCGTCCTGCGTCCACTGCTCCAGGTAGGCCACGCAGCGCGGGTCGGAGAGCTTGAAGAAGAAGTGCTCGGAATGCTTCAACTCGGGCCGCGCACCGCTCAGCACCGAGAAGGGGTTGATCAGGTCGGTGGGCGCATACACGCTGCCACAGACCTCGCAGTTGTCGCCGTACTGGTCCTTGGCGTGGCACTTGGGGCACTCGCCCTTGATGTAGCGGTCGGGCAGGAACATGTTCTTCTCGGGGTCGAAGAACTGCTCGATGGTCTTGCGGGCTATCAGCGTGCCGCCTTGCGATTCGGGCAGGTCGCGCAGGTCGCGGTAAATCTGGCGCGCCAGTTCGTGGTTCTCGGGCGCGTCGGTGCTGTGCCAGTTGTCAAAGGCTATGTGGAAACCGTCCAGGTATTGCTTGCGCCCGGCGGCGATGTCGGCCACGAACTGCTGTGGTGTCTTGCCGGCCTTCTCGGCGGCAATCATGATGGGCGCGCCATGCGTGTCGTCGGCACCGACGAAATTCACCGCATGGCCCTGCATGCGCTGGTAACGCACCCAGATATCGGCCTGGATGTACTCCATGATATGGCCGATGTGGAAGTTGCCGTTGGCGTAGGGCAGGGCGGTGGTGACGAAGAGCTGGCGGTGTGCGGACATGAAGAGG
>CANFIH010000137.1 GCA_947446855.1 Burkholderiales bacterium | reverse complement strand
TGAGTTGATCGAACGTTTTGGCTCCCCCGTGGCCGAGTTGGTGGACGGCTTAACCAAGCTGGAGAAATTGCACTTTTCCACCCGCGAGGAAAACCAGGCCGAGTCATTTCGCAAGATGCTGCTGGCCATGGCGCGCGATGTGCGCGTCATCCTCATCAAACTGGCCGACCGTTCGCACAATATGCGCACCCTGTCGGACATGCCGCGCTCCAAGTGGCACCGCATTGCCTCGGAAACCCTGGACATTTACGCGCCGATTGCGCACCGCCTGGGCCTCAACGGCACCTACCGTGAATTGCAGGACCTGTCTTTCAAGCACCTGCTGCCCTGGCGCTACTCCGTGCTGACCAAGGCCGTGACCAAAGCGCGCAGCCGCCGGCGGGACCTGATCCAGAAAGTACAAAAGGAAGTGGAGGCGGTGTTTGCCGCTGCCACCATGCCGGTGCGCATTGCCGGGCGGGAAAAGTCGTTGTTCTCGATCTACACCAAGATGCAAAGCAAGCACCTGAGCTTTGCGCAGGTGACGGACATCTATGGTTTCCGCGTCCTGGTGCCCGGCGTGATCGATTGTTACAAGGCGCTGGGCCTGCTGCACCAGCTCTACAAACCGGTACCGGGCAAGTTCAAAGACCATATCGCGATTGCCAAGCTCAATGGCTACCAGTCGCTGCACACCACCCTGGTGGGGCCGGCCGGTATCAATGTGGAATTCCAGATGCGCACCGAGGCCATGCACGTGGTGGCCGAATCCGGTGTCGCCGCGCACTGGCTGTACAAGGTCAACCATCCGCACGACGCCGCAGCCGACCGGCTGGGCAGCAAGTGGCTGCAGTCGCTGCTCGACATCCAGGACGAGACCCACGATGCCGCCGAGTTCTGGGACCACGTCAAGGTGGATCTGTTCCCGGATGCGGTCTATGTATTCACCCCCAAGACGCAAATCATGGCTCTGCCGCGCGGTGCCACGGTGGTGGACTTTGCCTATGCCATCCACAGCAATGTGGGCGACCGCACAGTGGCCGCCCGCATCAACGGCGAGCAGGTGCCCTTGCGCACCGAGCTGAAAAACGGCGACGTGGTGGAAGTGGTGACGGCCCAGGTGTCCTCTCCCAACCCGAACTGGCTGGACTTTGTACGCACGGGCCGGGCCCGCTCCAAGATCCGCCACCACCTCAAGACCATGGAGCAGACCGAATCCGAAAGCCTGGGTGAACGCCTGCTGCTGCAGGCCTTGCGCGCCGAAGGCTTTGAGCGATTCCCCGCAGACGATCCGGACTACGCGCCCATCTGGGACAAGTTGCTGCGCTTTAGCGGCAACAAAACACGCCATGAACTGCTCACCGACATTGGCTTGGGCAAGCGCATCGCCAATATTGTGGCCAAGCGTCTGGTGCACCTGCTCACCGAGGCCGGCCACAAACCCGACGCCCTGCTGCTGACACGCGAGCGCTTTACCGCCAACGACTCCAATGGCGTGGGCGCCATCACCCTGGACGGCAGCGAAAGCGCCTCGGTTCAGTTTGCCAAGTGCTGCCTGCCCGTTCCCGGCGACAAAATTCTGGGTTATCTGGGGCGTGGCGAAGGTCTGGTGGTGCACCGGCAAGACTGCCAGGTGGCCCTCAAGCTGCGCAACAAGGACGCCGAGCGCTTTATTGGCGTGGATTGGTCGGAAGAACCGGTGCGCTCGTTCAAGACCAGCATCATCGTCACCGGCAGCAACAGCAAGGGCATGCTGGCCAAAATGGCCACGGCACTGGCGGCAGCAGAAGCCGACATCATCGACATCGACATGGGCCAGGAAGGCCGGCAGGAAGCCAGGCAACTGCGGTTTCTGGTGTCGGTGCGCGATACGGCCCATCTCGAAGTGGCCCTGCGCAATCTGCGCCGCACCGCCAGTGTGCTCAAGGCCGAGCGCGGCGTAGCCGCTGGCAGCAGCAACGGCAATTAAGCCAGCCAGGGCCCGGTCTCAGGACTTGATGGCAGGGGCCGGGTAATGCACTGCCAGCACCTCGATAGCGGCGACGCGTTCGGGCATCACCAGCTTGAGTTCATCGCCCACCCGCGCCTTGAGCAGGGTGCGCGCAATCGGTGAGATCCAGCTGACCTCGCCCTTGGAACTGTCGGCCTCGTCAATGCCGATGATGCGCACGGTGCGCTCCATGTCCGCGTCGTCCACATAGGTGACGGTGGCACCAAAAAAGATCTGCTCATTGCCGTGGTGCACTGCGGGGTCGGCAATCTCGGCAATTTCCAGGCGCTTGGTCAGGAAACGGATGCGCCGGTCAATCTCACGTAGGCGCTTCTTGCCATACAGGTAATCGCCGTTTTCCGAGCGGTCGCCATTGCTGGCGGCCCAGTGCACCGCCTCCACGATCTTGGGCCGCTCGTTGTCCATCAGGTCGGCAAACTCGGCGCGCAGGGTGGCGTAACCCTGGGGTGTGATGTAGTTCTTGCCGCCCGAGGGAATGGCGGGCAGTTGCAGCTCGTCATCGTCCGTATCGTCGGACTCTTTGGTAAAGGCCTTGCTCATGGCGCCGACTGTAACAGCGCAGCCCCCAAAAACATGCTTCGAAAAGGGGCAAGCACGGGGCCATAAAATGGGTTCTTGCGTTGGCGCATCTGTAACTGCGACGGGCTGCCTGATAATCGGAGGCTGCCGCCATATGGCCGCACACTTTTACAGCATTTAATGACCCCGAACGGGATGGCAATGAAACGACTAGATGATTTTCGGCTGCGTTTTGGCAAACAGGAACTGGTGCCAATCATCATTGGTGGCATGGGCGTGGACATCTCCACGGCCGAACTGGCGCTGGAGGCCGCGCGTCTGGGCGGCATAGGCCATATCTCCGACGCCATGGTGCAAGACGTCTCCGACCGGCGCTTTGACACCAGCTTCGTCAAGGAAAAGACCAAGCTCTACAAGCACAACATCGACAACTCGGACAAGAGCGAGGTGCAGTTCGACCTGGGCCGCCTGGCCGAAGCCACCAAGCTGCACGTGGGACAGACCATGGAGGCCAAGAAAGGCCCCGGCATGGTGTTCGTCAACTGCATGGAAAAGCTGACCATGAACGGCCCGAAAGAGACGCTGCAGGTGCGCCTGAACTCGTCGCTGGATGCCGGCATTGACGGCATCACGCTGAGCGCCGGTCTGCACCTGGGCTCGTTTGCCCTGATGGCCGACCACCCGCGCTTTCGCGATGCCAAGCTGGGCATCATCGTCTCCAGCGTGCGTGCCCTGCAACTGTTCCTGCGCAAGACGGCCCGCCTGGACCGCCTGCCCGACTTCATCATCATCGAAGGCCCGCTGGCCGGCGGCCACCTGGGCTTTGGCATGGACTGGGCGCAGTACGACCTGGCCACCATCATTGCCGAGATCAAGCAGTACCTGATCAACGAGAAGCTGGACATTCCGCTGGTCGCTGCCGGTGGCATATTTACCGGCACCGATGCGGTGAACTTCCTGGAGAGTGGCTCAGCGGCCGTGCAGGTGGCGACCCGCTTTACCGTGGCCAAGGAATGCGGTCTGCCTTCCAAGGTCAAGCAGGAATACTTCCGCGCCAGCGAGGAAGACATCATCGTCAACACCGTGTCGCCCACCGGCTACCCGATGCGCATGCTCAAAAGCACACCGGCGATTGGCTCGGGCATCCGCCCCAATTGCGAGGCCTATGGCTACCTGCTGGACGGCTCGGGCGGCTGCGCCTACATCAATGCCTACAACGAGCAGATCAAGATCCACCCGGATGGCAAAAATATCGTGGTGATGGACAAGACCTGTTTGTGCACCCACATGCGCAATTACAACTGCTGGACCTGCGGCAGCACCACCAACCGCCTGAAGGACACCACACACCGCCTGGCCGACGGCACCTACATGGAGCTGAGCGCGGAGCACATCTTCCGCGACTACCAGTTCAGCGTGAACAACGAGATTGCGCTGCCGGAACTTCCGGAAGCCGTAACGGCATAAAGCACAAAGGGCGCTACGGCGCCCTTTTTTGCGCAGTGCCTGCCTTGTACAGCGACTGCGTTGTGCCTCGGATCAGCCCGCCTTGGAAGGCTGGTCCCGCGCCAGCATCTCGCCCATGTCCTCGTCCTTGCGTTGCCAGATTTCGTCCAGCCAGCGGTGGAAGGTTTTGCGCAGGGCACGGTCGTTTTCATAGTCGCCGGTGCAGAACTCGACTGGAATTTCCACCTGCCGCACCTTGAGCAGCACGCGCGGCGCCTGGCCGCAGAGGTACTGCCAGAAGGTGGGAATGCCATCCGGATAGACGATGGTCGCATCCACCAGCGAATGAAACTGCGCGCCCATGGCGTTGAGCGCCATCGCCATGGCACCGGCCTTGGGCTTGAGCAGATGCTTGAAGGGCGAGGCCTGGGTCTGCTGCTTTTCCGGCGTGAAGCGGGTGCCCTCGACAAAGTTCATCACCGAGGTGGGGATCCGGGCGAATTTGGCGCAGGCCTTGCGGGCACTGTCCCGGTCGTCATTGCGCAGATCGGGGTTCTTGCGCAGGGCGGCGCGGGAGTGGCGCTTCATGAACGGGAAGTCCAGCGCCCACCAGGCCAGGCCGATCACCGGCACGTAGAGCAGCTCGGCCTTGAGGAAAAACTTCAGCACCGGGATGCGCCCGTTCAAGGCGTCCTGCAGCACAAAGATGTCGACCCACGACTGGTGGTTGCAATTGACAAGGTACCAATCCTTGTAGCGCAGCGTCTCCACACCTTCCACCGTCCAATGGTGACGGTGCGCCAGGCGCATCCAGATGCAATTGAAGCTGGTCCAGGAAGACGCCACCGTGTTGATCAGCGGGTCGAGCCGCGCCAGCACCGCCTCGAAGGGCAGGACAAACTTCACCAGTGCCAGAACGAACAGCAGAAAACACCAGAACAGGGTATTGACGGTCAACACCAGGAAAGACAAAACACCGCGCACAACCGGCGGCAGAAAACCCAGCATGTAGAAACCCTATCAAAACGGAGGTTGGCCCTCGGGTTGAGAGCACCGCCCCGATTGTCGCAAAGATTGCGCCAGCGCCCTAAGGCGACAGGGGGCGGGGCCAGCCCGCAAATTCTTATGGACTTTCCAGCACCACGCGTTGATTCAGCGCCCGCGGGCTGCGCATATTGTCGGCAAATGTGCGCTTGTACTGCGCCAGTTGGGCAGCAAGGCCAACGCGCTGACCTGCTCGGCGCGGTAGTCGAAGACCAGGGCGGGCAGGTTGTGGTGAAAACATCAGACCGCTGTAGGCCTGTGCAAAACCCACGCACACCGGTGCCGCGGCCGGCAAATATCGGGATACTGACTTACATCAAATATTCAGGCGTTATTTAATCCCGCCCGCATGTAATGCTCTAGCATGGAGCAACACAGTACCGGGAAACCGGTGCGGGAGAGGGCCAAGCACAAAATAATGCCGGGATCACGGCGGCTGGTTATGCACGTTTAACCCAAATTTAAGTCGTCATGAAAAATTTCTTAGGATGGTGGTCACAGATTGGCTTGCAACTGAAGCTGCAAGTCCTCATCCAGGGCATCATGCTGGCGATTTTGTTGCCAAGCCAGCAGTGGATTTCAACCCAGATCGAAAACAGGCTCCTGCATGCTGCCGAAGACCGGACGGAAGTGGTGGCTGACGGCGTCATCAACGCGCTGAACACCTTGATGTCGGCAAAAATCGGCGACCGCGATGTCATCGATGATCCCAAGGTGCGCGACATGTTCATTCGCAAGATGGGCGAATCCGATAGCCTGAAGGAATTGCGCGTCATACGCGGCAAGGGTGTGATCGATGAATTCGGCCCCGGCCTGCCCAATCAAAAACCGGTGGACGATATGGACCGCGATGTGCTGGCCAGCGGCAAACCTCTGTACAAGCTCAACAACGCGGACAACGGGGAGGCAACCTTGCGTGCGGTCATGCCCTACATCGCCTACAAAAATTTCCGCGGTTCCAAATGTCTGGAATGCCACGGCGTCGACGAGGGCGCAGTGCTGGGCGCCATCAGCGTGACCTCCATCATCACCCAGGATAAAAGCGCGATCCAGCAGATCAACCTGTGGCTGTGGGGCGGACAGGTGGGCGTGCAGCTGATCCTGTTTTTCCTGATCGGTTTTGTGGTGCGCCGCCAGCTCAGTTCCCTGGGCGCAGAGCCGCAGGAGGCCACGCAACTGGCGCAGAGCGTTGCAGCGGGCGACCTGCGCACACACATTCAGCTCAAAGCCCATGACAGCACCAGCATGATGGCCCAGTTCGAACTGATGCAAAGCAGCCTGTCGAGCATCGTGGCCAGGGTTCGCAAAGGTTCCGAAGGCGTGGCGATTGCGAGTGAGGAAATTGCCGAGGGCAACCATGACCTGTCAGCCCGCACCGAGCAGCAGGCCGCCGCCCTGGAACAGACCTCGTCTTCGATGGAGCAACTGGGCGCCATGGTGCGGCAAAACGCAGACTCCGCACGCGAAGCCAACCAGTTGGCCATGAATGCCACGCAGGTGGCAGAAAAAGGTGGCACGGTGGTGGGGCAAGTGGTTGCCACCATGCGCGGCATTAACGACTCGTCGCACCAGATTTCCGCCATCATCAGCGTGATTGATGGCATTGCCTTTCAGACCAATATTCTGGCGCTCAATGCAGCGGTGGAGGCCGCCCGTGCCGGTGAGCAGGGGCGCGGCTTTGCGGTGGTGGCCACCGAAGTGCGTTCACTGGCCGGGCGCAGCGCCGCCGCCGCCAAAGAGATCAAGGGCCTGATCGAAACCAGTCTGAACAAGGTGGAGCAAGGCTCCGCGCTGGTGGACAAGGCCGGCGCCACCATGAACGAGGTGGTGACCTCTATCAAACGCGTCGCAGAAATCATGGCCTCCATCACCACCGCCAGCAACGAGCAGGCCAATGGGGTATCGCAAGTCGGGCAGGCTATTACCCAAATGGATCAAGCGACCCAGCAAAATGCCGCTCTGGTGGAAGAAATGGCCGCCGCAGCGAGCAGCTTGAACAACCTGGCGCAAGAGTTGGTGCATACCGTGGCGATCTTCAAGCTGGCCGGTGATTCCAACGCGGTGACCAGGCACTAGAAAACGCGCAGGCTCAGCCCTGCACTTCGTGGCTATCCGGCATGGCCGTTAACAGCACCGTCACCACCAGACCGCCCTGGGCATGGTTATGCAAGCTGATCTCGCCGCCATGGGCCAGCACGATATTGCGTGAAATGCCCAGGCCCAAGCCCGAACCGGCGCGGTTGAGCGCATGGCCGGACCCCAGGCGGACATAGGGCTCAAATGCCGCTGCCATGGAGGCCTCGGGCAGGCCGGGGCCGAAATCGCGTATTTCCACCCGTGCCAGATTGCCCGCGTAACTCAGGTGCACCTGCACACGCGTGCCGTACAGCACCGCGTTGTCCAGTAAATTGCTGAAGGCCCGCTGCAACGCCAGGGGTTTGCCATGGATGCTGATAGGAATGCCGCGGTAACCAATGTGGGCGTCCGGCCGGACCGGGCGCTCGACCAAGCGGGCCAATAGGTGGTCCAGTCGCACCACAACCCGGTTTTCGTAAATATCGGTATCGCGCAGACTTTGCAACGCCGACTTGACCATGACATCCAGATCGTCAAGGTCTTCGTGAAACGCCATGCGCATGGCCTCGTCGTCCAGCAATTCGGTGCGCAGCTTGAGCCGCATGATGGGCGTTTTGAGGCTGTGCGAAATGCCGATGAACAAGCGTTCCCGGTCGACCAGATAGCCCCGGATGCGCGCCTGCATGGCATTGAAGGCGCGCGCCGTGCGCCGCAGTTCGGAGCTGCCGGTTTCCGGCAGGGGTTCGGGGGCAATCGCACTGCCAAAGGCGTTGGCCGCTGCGGCGATGCGATCAATCGGCTGCACCAAACCATTCACCATCCAGACCGTCAGAAGCAGCACCGTAAAAAGAGTCACGAGTTGCAGGGTCACGCGGTCCGAGGTGAGCAGATTGACGCTTTCCAGAAAATACGGATCCGGCATGGTGGTCGCCAGAAACAGCCAATGTCCTGCTTCAAACTCGGTCTGAATCACCAGTATGGGAGCTGGCCTGGGTCGGATCAGCAAGGTCGCTTCGACCCAGGACTCGGGCAAGTCAGAGACCAGCCAGCCTTCATCGGACACCCGCAAACCATCCGACCACGCGAAACTGACCTCCGGCGCATGGGTGGTGGCCAGTGCATGCATCAATTCACTGCGCACTACCGCAGCCACCCCGTCCGCCAAGGCATTGCCGGCTAGCGCCTTGACCGGCACACGCGCGTGGTTGAAGTTGATAAAGAAGCGCGTGCCCCCCATGGTGCGCAGTTGCTCGATCAGTATGGGCCGGTAAGGGGCTGGCAAGTCCCGGAAATGACGAATGGAGCCTGCCGCGGTAAGCGCCAGATAGCGCCCCGCACCCAGCGCCTCGGTGCGCACGCTTTCACGCATCTGCCGCGCCAGCAACAAAGTGCCCAGCAGTTGTGCGCTGATAACCCCAAGCACCATGACCAGCACGATATGCGCCTGCAAACTGTCCGGCCAAATGCGAAAACGGCAGCGGCGCAACCAGGGCCCCCTGCTCTGCCATCCTGGTTCGGGGCCGGGCGAGCCGGGCGCGAGCGGTGGTACTTCAGACATCGCTGTGTCCACTCACGTCGGTGGAGAAAACGTAGCCACTGCCGCGCACGGTCTTGATCAGCTCGGGCTGTTTGCCATCGTCCTGCAGACGCTGGCGCAGGCGGCTGATCTGCACATCCAATGAGCGGTCCAGCGGCCCCAGATCGCGACCACGCGTCTGCTCCATCAGGCGGCTGCGGTCCAGGGTTTGACCGGCGTGTTCGGCAAAAAAACGCAGCAGATTGAAATCCATGCTGGTCAGGGCCACGCGCTCGCCTGCTCCGTTGGTCAGCAGGCGCTCTGTCAGGTCCATGCTGAAGTCGCGGAACCGGAGGTAACGCACGGGCCCGGCGCTAGCAAGCTGCATGCGGCGCTGTATGGCCTTGATACGCGCCAGCAATTCACGGGGGTTATACGGCTTGGCGATGTAGTCGTCCGCCCCCAGCTCCAGGCCGACGATGCGGTCGGTGTCATCGGCACTGGCGGTCAGCATGATGATCGGAATATTGGACTGTGCTCGGACGGTCTTGCACAAGGTAAAGCCGTCGGTGTCGGGCAACATCACATCCAGAATCAGCAAGCACAGCTTGTCGCGATGGCGCCCGAATTCAGCCAAAAAGCTGGCGCCATCGTGGGCGACAAGTACCTCAAACTGCTGCTTTTCAAGATAAGCCTTGAGGAGATTCAGGGTCTTCAGGTCGTCATCGACAACCAATATGGTGCGGGACATGGCCGAACTCCTTGATTCACGAAGCGCGTATGGCCACAGCCAGTCGCTTTTGCGTCAGTGCGGCATCCAGATCGTCTGTCAGGTAGCGCCACAGGGCATGTGCCACCGCATCCTTGGCGGCTTCATCGGCAACCATGCGGTGAGCCAGACTGGGATGGTGCGAGGCACCGGTATCGGCAAAGGTTTCCCAGGAGTCACGGGCGCAACCGTCCATGGCATTCAGACTGACAGCACTGATGTCGCGGCGCACTGGCACCGAACCCTTGATGCGGTTGTAGGTCAACTGCACGGGCATGTCCACGAGCGACTCGGCCATCTTCTCCTGCAGGGCAGCATGGTGGCGGCCATTGACCAGCATGGCCAGGGTATCCACACTGTACAAATGCATGTGCGCGGTGCCCGGCACTGCCACGCATGCAAAGTCAGTATTCGGGCTGGCGCCCCAGGCCATCAACTCGCCACTGGCCCAGTCTCCCATGATCACCATGGCGGCGGTACTGTCCATCAGCTCGCGTGCCGAAGCGGTCCAGGCTCGCTCGCTCGGCACATTGCCGGAGAAGGAGCGCAGCCAGCGCAGACGCTGCAACGCCTTGTCAACGCGCGGGTCCAGCCAGGCGGCGCTTTTACGCTGCACCATCAGCTCCTGGTAAAGCGCCGGTCCCACTTCCCCCAGCAACACGGACTCGAACACCGTCGCAATCTGCCAAGGCTCATCACTCCAAGCCAGGGGCTTGATGCCGGCAGCGCTGAATTTGCGCGCTGCGGTCTCAAAGTCGGCCCAGGTCCGTGGCGGCTTGAGTCCGAATCTGGCAAACAATCCGCGGTGGTACAGCAAGGTATTGATGCGGTGAATGCCCAATGGGGCAGCAATCACATTCCCCTTGTAGCTCACCAAGTCCAGCACGATCGGGAACAGCACTTGCGGCCATCTCTGCCGCACTGACACCGCGTTAAGTGGCACCACCAAACCCACGTCCGCCCACTCGGTCAGGGTGGAGCCGATGAGCTGCGCTACATCCGGTGGGTCGCCCATCAACACCCTGCTCTTGAGCACCTTGACGGCTGCCATGCCGCCACCGCCGGGAATCGCGGCGTCATTCCATTGCACCCCCGCGTGTAGCAGCAAGGCGCCCAGCTGATCCGCAGCCCGGCGCTCACCGACCGAAGTCCACCAGTGCAGCACATCCAACGAAGCTGACGGCGTTTGCGCCAGACCCGTTCCCTGCACCACAGGCAGAAGCCCCGCTGACGCCAGAAAAACGACCACCCAAAAATCACGTGCTTTCATTTGCTGTCGATTCGTAATGTTATGTAACGCAGACCCATCGAAACCACAAAAAGCAGCGGCACGCCACCCTGTGCAAGGCATCAAGGTGTTCGCGCGAGACCTGTGGAAAGTTTGTAAAGTCCATTCAAATCAAACACTTGCGCTCCATCTTGGAGGGGACATGACGATCTGAAATTACATGCAGCAAAGCATAACCTGCAAAGCACTTTTCACTATCAATAGTTCATTGCGATGTCAATAAACAAAAGAAAAGTTAAATTTGACGAACAATTTATTCATCCAACGAAAGGTATGAGTCACGTTGGAGGACCCCGCCAGGCAAACGGGTCTGTTCAGGCTGTGCCGCCTAGGTGAAGGATCGGTCCCTATCGGGTTCCTGCACATGCTGGCAGAAGCGCTTGTCAGGGAGTCCCGCCGGACAGCGCGCCAATGGGCCGTCGTAGGCACAAACGAAAAACCCCTCAAACATCTCTGTTTGAGGGGTATCGTTTGGTGCGGCTGGCAGGAATTGAACCCACGACCCCTTGGTTCGTAG
>CANFIH010000136.1 GCA_947446855.1 Burkholderiales bacterium | reverse complement strand
TGTTCGGCTATGCCAAGCCGGTGCCGGTCAATTTCGGGCAATTGCGCCATCCCAAGCGCGACATGGTCTGGGTGGCGCTGGCCGGCCCTGGCGCCAATCTGGTGATGGCACTGCTCTGGGGTGCGCTGTTTTACGTGCTGCATGGCGCGGGCATCACGGAAATTTTCTTCCTCAAGATGTGCCAGGGCGGCATGCTGGTGAATGTGGTGATGTTCGCCTTCAACCTGTTCCCGCTGCCCCCGCTGGATGGCGGGCGCATTGTGGTGGGCCTGTTGCCGCTGAAGCAGGCCATGGCCTTTTCGCGCATCGAACCCTATGGCTTCTTTATCGTCATGGCGCTGGTAGTGACCGGCCTGGTCAGCAGCCTGTGGATGCAGCCGGTCATGGCCCTGACCTTTGGTCTGGTGGACCTGCTGCTGTCGCCCCTGGCGGCACTGCTGCATTGAGCCTGGCAGCCCCGTTGCACCCCGGCGGTAACGCCTTGCCCCGTTTTTTACCCTTGTTTTTGCGTTGGATTGCATGAGCCCCACCCCCTCCCCCGTTCGTTTTCTTACCGGCATCACCACCAGCGGCACGCCGCACCTGGGCAACTATGTGGGCTCCATTCGCCCCTCGGTGCGCGCCAGCCTGACGCCGGGTGTGCAGAGCTTTTACTTCCTGGCCGACTACCACGCCCTGATCAAGATTGACGAGCCGGCCCGCATCCAGCGCTCCACGCTGGAGATTGCCGCCAGCTGGCTGGCCGCAGGCCTGGACCCCGCGCGCGTGGTGTTTTACCGCCAGTCCGATGTGCCCGAAATCCCCGAGCTGACCTGGTTCCTGACCTGCGTCACCGGCAAAGGCGTGCTCAACCGCGCCCACGCCTACAAGGCCTCGGTGGACAAGAACACGGTGGCCGGTGTGGACCCCGACAGTGACGTGACGGCCGGCCTGTTCATGTACCCGGTGCTGATGGGCGCCGACATTCTGCTGTTCAATGCCCACCATGTGCCGGTGGGGCGGGACCAGATCCAGCACATCGAGATGGCGCGCGACATGGCCAACAGTTTCAACCACCGCTACGGCGAGCACTTTGTGCCGCCCCAGGCCGTGATCGAAGAGTCGGTCGCCACCCTGCCCGGCCTGGACGGGCGCAAGATGAGCAAGAGCTACGACAACACCATTCCGCTGTTTGCCAGCCGTGAGCAGTTGAAGAAGCTCATCGCGGGCATCGTGACGGATTCCCGCGCACCGGGCGAGCCCAAGGACACCGAGGGCTCGGCCTTGTTCCAGATTTACCAGGCCTTCGCCAGTGCCGAAGAGACCGATGCCCTGCGCGCGGCCTACACGGCGGGCATTGCCTGGGGCGATGCCAAGCACCTGCTGCTGGAACGCATCGACCAGGAGATTGCACCCATGCGCGCGCGCTACCAGCACCTGATGGAACATCCCGCCGAGGTGGAAGCGCTGTTGCTGGCCGGTGCGCAAAAGGCCCGCGCCATTGCCACCCCCTTTATGACCCAACTGCGCCATGCCGTGGGCTTGCGCAGCCTCACCACCGGTGGCGCGCAGGTCAAGGTCAAGGCGGCCAAGTCGGCGCTGCCCACATTCAAGCAATACCGCGAGAAGGACGGCAAGTTCTATTTCAAGCTGGCCGATGCCAAAGGGGTGGTGCTGCTGCAAAGCCGGGGCCTGGAATCGCCCCAGACGGCCGGCAAGAGCATAGGCCTGCTGCAAAAAGACGGCGCCGCCGCACTGCAGGCGCTGGCTGACCAGTTGGAGCCGCTGGCCGACCGGGAGGCGCTGCTGGCGGCCCTGGACGCCTTAAAAACCGACGCATCCTGATTGACGTGGTGCGCCAGGCGCCGGCGACACCATACCGGTGCGGGCGTAAACTCCCGCTGCCGTGCGGGTGTTCGCCGCAGCCCACCCTGAAGTCCAGAAGTCCATGCGTTCCCCCCATTCCATGAAGCCGCACTGGATCGTCTCCACCCACCACCGGATGCGGACTGGCTCCTTTGCCTACGCATTCCTGTTCTGCGGTGTTTACCTGCAAGGCGGCGCGTACCCGGCGTGGGTCTGGGCTTTGCTGGTGCTGCAATTTCTGGTTTATCCGCATCTGGTGTACTGGCGTGCGCTCTGGTCCCGCGACTCGCGCAAGACCGAACTGAACAACCTGCTGTGGGACAACGTCTTTCTGGGCGTCTGGTGCGCCGGTTTGGGATTTCCGCTCTGGATCAGTTTTACGCTGTTCACGGCCTCGGCCATCAACAGCGTGATCAGCTCCGGGCGCCACGGGCTGCTGGGTGCGACGGCCACTTTTCTGACCGGTGCGGCCCTGGGTCTGGCCGCATGCGGCTTTCAATCAGCCTACGCCAGCCCCTGGGTCGATGTGATGTGTGTGCTGGGCCTGAGCGGCTATTTGATCGGCATCGGCCTGATCGCTTACCGCAGAAACATGATGCTGAGCTCGGTGCGCATCCAACTCAAGGCCAGCGAAGCGGCCATGTCGCAGGCCAATGATGGTCTGCAGCGGCAACTGGCGGAGATTCATGTGCTCAAGGAGCAACTGCATGAACAAGCCAACCGGGATCCGTTGACCGGCCTGTTCAATCGCCGCTATCTGCAAGCCACGTTGGAGCGGGAGCTGGCACGCTGCCGGCGCAATGGCACGCCTCTGACCTTGATGATGCTGGACATTGACCACTTCAAGTCCATCAATGACCGCTACGGCCACGTAGCCGGTGACGAGGTGCTGCGCCGGATGGGCGAGGTTCTGATGGCGGGAGCGCGCCAGGAGGATGTTGCCTGCCGGTTTGGCGGTGAGGAATTTGTGTTGCTGTTGCCCGCGATGCCGACGGAAGCCGCCTTTGCACGGGCGGAGGCTTTGCGCAGTCAGTTTGCAGCGTTGTCGGTGCCGTCGCCCCGCGGGGAGGTGCGGACCACGGTCTCTATCGGTGTGGCGACCTTTCCCCGCAACGGCAGCACGATGGACGAGCTGACCCACAGCGCGGATCTCGCCTTGTATGCCGCCAAGCGCAACGGGCGCAATGGCGTGCGTGCTTACCGGACGGATTTCGGCGCTGTGGGTCCGACTTGAAGCTTGCGTTCGGCTGTGGGGCAGGTACGGTGAGTTTGCTTTTTTTGCTTTTTTTGCTTTTTTTGCTTTTTTTGCTTTTTTTGCTTTTGTGCTGCGTGTGGGCGCGCAGGAGGGGTGAGGGTGGGCTCCTCATGGTGGAGTACCACAAATCGTCACCCACCCTCACCCCTCCTGCTCCTTGGTGCGTTGCTGCGCTTGCGGGGGATACCAGAAGACAGAAGACGGAAGGCAGTATCGCGAGGGAAGTTCCACATTCGCGTGGCACGGTTTACGTCACTGAAGTGGGTTGAAAAGTTGGGGCAACTCACACTCGCGGTGGAAGGGGGTATGCCGGGCGGCGATTTGTGGTACCCCACTATGCGGCGCCCGGCATACCCCCTTCCACCGCAGCGAGAGAGAAACGAGAGCGGAACGGGAGAGTGACCTAAGCTCAGCCCGGCGTCAAAACCGTAGGCAGCGCCTCACCCAAAGTTTCCGGATAGTCCTTGGTGAAATGCAAGCCCCGGCTCTCGTGCCGCGCCTGGGCGCAGCGCACGATCAGGTCGGCCACCAGCACCAGGTTGCGCAACTCCAGCAAATCCCGCGTCACATGGAAATGTGCGTAGTACTCGTGAATCTCGGACTGCAACAGCGCAATGCGGTGCGCCGCCCGCTCCAGGCGCTTGTTGGTGCGCACAATGCCCACGTAGTCCCACATGAAGCGCCGCAGCTCGTCCCAGTTGTGGGAGATCACCACCGCCTCATTGGCATCCGTCACGCGGCTGTCGTCCCACAGCGGAATAGCCAGCGGATGGGCCAGACCGGCATGCTCGATGGCATGCGCCGTGGCCTTGGCAAACACCATGCACTCCACCAGCGAATTGCTGGCCAGGCGGTTGGCACCGTGCAGACCGGTGCAGGCGGTCTCGCCCACCGCGTACAGGCCAGCCAGATCGGTGCGCCCAGCCAGGTCGGTCGCCACACCGCCGCAGGTGTAGTGTGCGGCCGGCACCACGGGAATAGGCTGCGTCGTGATGTCGATGCCGAGCTGGGCGCAGCGTTCCAGGATGTTGGGAAAGTGCTCTTTAAGAAAGGCCGGGCTCTTGTGCGAGATGTCCAAATAGACACAGTCCAGCCCCTGCTTCTTCATCTCAAAGTCAATCGCACGGGCCACCACATCGCGCGGGGCCAGTTCGGCGCGCGCATCGTGCGTGGGCATGAAGCGCGTGCCGTCGGGTAATTTCAGCAGGCCGCCCTCGCCGCGCACCGCTTCGCTGATCAGGAAAGACTTGGCATGCGGGTGGTACAGGCAGGTGGGGTGGAACTGGATGAACTCCATGTTCTGCACCCGGCAACCGGCGCGCCAGGCCGCGGCAATGCCGTCGCCGGTGGCGGTATCGGGGTTGGTGGTGTAGAGGTAGACCTTGCCGGCACCGCCCGTGGCCAGAATGGTGTGCGGCGCGCTGAAGGTGACCACGCTGTCGGTCTGCTCATCCAGCGCATACAGACCCACACACTGCTGGCCAGGCAGGCCCAGCTTCTGGTGCGTGATCAGGTCCACCAGCATGTGGTGGTTGAAGATGCGGATGTTGGGTGCTGCCAGCACCTTTTTGATCAGCGTCTGCTGCACGGCCGCACCGGTGGCATCGGTCACATGCACGATGCGCCGCTCGCTGTGGCCGCCCTCGCGCGTCAGGTGCAGGGCGCCGTCCTCTTCGGTGAAGGGCACGCCCAGCGACATCAGCCAGCGAATGGCCTCGGGCGCATGTTCGACCACAAACTGGGTGGCGGGCAGATCGCACAGGCCGGCACCGGCCACCAGCGTGTCCTGCACATGGGCGTCAAAGCTGTCGCCCTCGGCCATCACGGCGGCAATGCCGCCCTGGGCCCAGGCGCTGGCGCCCTCGTTGAGCTCACCCTTGGTCAGCAGCGCGATGCGCAGGTGGGAGGGCAGTTGCAGGGCGGCGCTGAGGCCCGCCAGACCGCTGCCCACGATCAATACATCAAAGTGTTTGGAGGACATGGTTGCTTGTGCAGGGCTTCAGGCCGCGCCGATGTTCGGCACCAGACCAGCGGCTGCGGTAGCGCGCTGCGCGGTGAAATCCAGCATGCGGTCAATCGGCAGCCGGGCACGCAGGCCCAACACCGGGTCCACCTGAATCTGGTTGGCGCCCGAGAGCAGCACGGCTTCGAGCCCCTGCAGGCTGTTCATGGCCATCCAGGGGCAGTGCGCGCAGCTCTTGCAGGTGGCGCTGTTGCCGGCGGTGGGCGCTTCGATAAAGGTCTTGCCCGGATTGAGGGTGCGCAGCTTGTGCATCAGACCGTTGTCGGTGGCCACAATAAAGACGCTGGCGTCCATCTCGCGCGCCGCCTTCAGGATGCCGGAGGTGGAGCCGATCGCATCGGCACAGGCCAGCACGGCGGCCGGGCTCTCGGGATGGGCCAGCACTTTGGCGCCGGGATGCTCGGCCTTGAGCGCGTCCAGCTCAAAGGCCTTGAACTCGTCGTGCACGATGCAGCTGCCATTCCACATCACCATGTCGGCACCGGTCTCGCGCTGGATGTAGGCACCCAGATGGCGATCCGGCGCCCACAGAATTTTCTTGCCCTGCTCTTTGAGGTGCGTCACCACATCGAGCGCACAGCCCGAGGTCACCATCCAGTCGGCGCGCGCCTTGACGGCCGCGCTGGTGTTGGCATAGACCACCACGGTGCGGTCCGGATGCAGGTCGCAAAAGGCCGTAAAGGCGTCGGTCGGGCAGCCCAGATCCAGCGAGCAGGTGGCTTCCAGCTCGGGCACGATCACGGTCTTGTGCGGCGACAAAATCTTGGCCGTCTCGCCCATGAAACGCACCCCGGCCACCACCAGGGTCTGCGCGGCATGGTCGCGCCCGAAGCGCGCCATTTCCAGCGAATCGCTCACCAACCCGCCGGTGCGCTCGGCCAGGTCCTGCAAGTCCGGGTGCACGTAGTAGTGCGACACCAGCACCGCATTCTTTTGCTGGAGCAGCGCGGCAATACGGTCCATCAGGGCGGCACGTTCGGCCTGCGAGGGCTCCACCGGCACCTTGGCCCAGGCATGCTGGGTGCTGGTAGCGCCGTCGGTGCGGGAAAAGTCCGGCAGCTCGTAGTCAACGCTGATCGAAATGGTTTGAGCGGTAGTCATGCAGTGGTTCAGAGCGCGGCAAAGCGCATGGAGAAGTCGGTGGCGCTGACATCTTTGGTCAAGGCTCCGATGGAGATGCGGTCGACTCCGGTTTCTGCAAGAGTGCGCAGGCCTTCGAGCTTGACGCCGCCGGAGATTTCCAGAATGGCCGCTCCGGCCGCACGCGTGGCGCCGATTTCGCGGTTGATGGCCACGGCCTGGCGCAAGGTGGGCAGGTCCATGTTGTCCAACAGAATCATGGCCGCGCCGTGCTCCAGGGCTTGGCGCAGTTGCTCCAGCGTTTCCACTTCGATCTGGATGAAGGAGGCGGCGTCCTTGAAGGCCGCAGCCTGGGCCAGTACCTGCGGGATGCCACCGGCGGCGGCGATGTGGTTTTCCTTGATCAGGATGGCGTCATACAGGCCGATGCGGTGGTTCACACCGCCGCCGGTGCGCACGGCGTATTTCTGTGCCAGGCGCAGTCCCGGCAGGGTTTTGCGGGTGTCGACGATCTGCGTGCCGGTGCCGGCGATGGCGGCCACATAGATGGCGGTCTTGGTGGCCACGGCGCTGAGCAGTTGCAGGAAGTTGAGTGCGGTGCGCTCGCCGGTGAGCAGGGAGCGGGCGTCGCCCTGCATTTCCAGCACGGTCTGGTTGGGTTGGCAGCGCTGGCCTTCCTGCACATGCCAGGTGAGTTGCACTGACGGATCGAGCGCGGTGAAGGCGGCGTTGACCCAGGGGGTGCCGCAGAGTACGGCGTCTTCGCGGGCGATGATTTTGGCCTTAGCGGTTTTGCCCTGCGTTATCAGCCCGGCGGTGAGGTCACCCATGCCCACATCTTCGGCCAGAGCAAGAGCCACGTCGCGACGGGCCAGTTCTGCAAGGGCTGCCGCGTCCGGTGTAACAGTAAATGTTTTCATAGGCGGGCAGCATAAGCCCATTTGTGTCAGTTTCAAGACGACACAAGGGGAAATTCGTGCATGCCTGTGCTGGGGCGGCGGGGGGCATGACTCGCGTTCTCCGGCCTGCGCCAGCGAGCAGGGCTGGGGAAGGGATGCCCGGTTCGTCTGCCTCACCAAACCCAGTGGTGGGCCATGCTTGCCCCCTCGGTCATCGCCAAGACAGAGGGGGTGAATCGACCTTAGAAGTGGTATTCGACGCGCACCATGGGCGTGTTGGCAGCCGCACCACCGCCGGCAGCACCACTGCTGTTGTTGCCGAACTTGTTGTGCCAGTACTGGTACTCCAAACCGGCTTTCAGGCTCTTGGGCGCAGCGCCGATTAGCGGGCTCAGGTCATACATGAGCTGCATGTCGACATTGGTTTCTGCGGCCGTATCAAAACCTTTTTCATCCTTACCCTTGGCGTCAATGAAATTGGCAAAGCCTTCAAAGGACAGTCCGGTTTTGCCCAAGGGGATGCCCCAGGCGGCGCTCAGCATGGCGTGGGTGTCATAGGTGTAGCGCGGAGTCGACACCTTGGAGAAGGTGCTGTAGGGTGCATTGCTCTCGACCAGCGCCAACAGGCTGATATTCAGGAAGCCGGGCACATCCATCATCAACGTTGGGCCAGCCACCAGCATGCGCTTCTTGGAGTTGTAGCCGGCATCGGTCTTGGTATTGAGGTCAAAACCACCGGTCAGGCCGACACCGCGCACCGGGCCAAACTTGTAGGCCGAGCCCGTGACCTTTTCCAAGTCCACTGTATTGCGATACACCACATAAATTTCCTGTGCGCCATTGGTGGAGCCCGCACCAGCCGGGTCCTTGCTGTCAGACAGCAGCATGTCCACATTGAAGAAGTTGGTGCCGTACTTGTAGCCACTGACGTGGTTCAGATTCAGGATGTCTTTGCTGATGTGCTCCTTGTTGAAGGGCTCAGAAAAATCGGTGCCATAGCGGTAGCCGATGGAGGTATCACTAAACGTTGCGGCCTGGGTGGCAAAGGCGCAAGTCAAGGTGGCGGCGCAAATGGCAGCACGTGTCAGGTTTTGGTGCATCTCAGAAATTTCCAGGTGAAGTTGAAGAACATAGGGATAACCCGAATTCCCCTATTGCAATTTGTGGGCCAAGCAAAAGTGCAAGAACGGTGCACACAATCCGGCACCGTTCTTGCTGGAGCCCTGTCAGCACTTTCAATTTCAGCCCACCTGTCGGAGTCCCCATGAAGAAACGCAACTTCCTTACCCGCACCGTTTTCGCCCTCGCGGCCTTGGCGACGCACAGCGCATTTGCCCAGACCACACCGATCAAATTCCAGCTCGACTGGCGCTTTGAAGGCCCCTCGGCCCTGTTCCTGACTCCCGCTGCCAAAGGCTATTTCAAGGACGCCAAACTTGACGTCACGATTGATGCCGGCAATGGCTCCGGCGGCACGGTGACGCGTGTGGCATCCGGCGCTTACGACATGGGCTTGGCCGACCTGGCAGCCCTGATGGAATTCCATGCCAACAACCCGGAGGTGCCCAACAAGCCCATCGCGGTCATGATGGTTTACAACGACACACCCGCCTCTGTGATGGCACTCAAAAAGTCCGGCATCAAGACGCCAGCAGACCTGAGCGGCAAGAAGCTGGGCGCGCCCGTTTTTGATGCAGGCCGCAAGGCCTTCCCGATCTTTTCCAAGGCCAATGCGATCACGGGCGTGCAGTGGACCGCCATGGACCCACCGCTGCGCGAAACCATGTTGGTGCGTGGGGATGTGGACGCCATCACCGGCTTCACCTTCACCTCGCTCTTGAACCTGGAGGCCCGTGGCGTCAAGGCCGAAGACGTGGTGGTCATGCCCTACCCCAACTTTGGCGTGAAGCTGTATGGCAACGCCATCATCGTGTCGCCCAAACTCCTGAAAGAAAATCCGGCTGCAGTGAAGGCCTTTTTGCAGGCCTTCACCAAGGGCACCAAAGACGTGCTGGCCAACCCGGCCGCTGCCATTGCCGATGTGAAAGCACGCGACGGCATCATCAATGTGGAGTTGGAAACACGCCGCCTCAAGCTGGCGATTGACACCGTGGTCAACAGCCCCAACGCCCGCGCCGAGGGCTTTGGCCAGATCAACGGCCCGCGCATGGCGCTGATGGCCAGCCAGGTCTCGGACGCATTCAACACCAAGAGCCGCATCAATGCCGACACCATCTGGAACGGCAGCTTTCTGCCGTCCAAGGCCGAACTGGCCATCCTGCCCAAGAAGTAAAGCTGCCCGGCATGAGCACAACCCACGAAAAACCCGAGCCCTGGTTTGTTGATTTCCAGGATGTCTGGCTGGCCTATAACGAAGAGCTGCTGCAGCAGAACCACTTTGCCGTGGAGGCCATAGACCTCAAGGTGCGCCAGGGCGAGTTCATCGCCATCGTCGGGCCTTCGGGTTGCGGCAAGTCCACCTTCATGAAGCTCACGACCGGCTTGAAGATGCCCTCCATGGGCAAGATCCTGATTGACGGCCAGCCCGTGACTGGCCCGCTCAAAATTTCCGGCATGGCGTTCCAGGCACCGTCTTTGTTGCCCTGGCGCACCACGGTAGACAACGTCCTGCTACCGCTGGAAATTGTGGAGCCCTACCGCAGCAGCTTCAAGGCCAAGCGCAAGGAGTACGAAGAGCGCGCCCGCCGCCTGCTGCAAAAAGTGGGCCTGGCTGGCTACGAGGACAAGTTTCCCTGGCAGTTGTCGGGCGGCATGCAACAGCGCGCCAGCATTTGCCGCGCCCTGATCCATGAGCCCAAGATGCTGCTGCTGGATGAGCCGTTTGGTGCACTGGATGCCTTCACGCGCGAGGAGTTGTGGTGCATTCTGCGTGACCTCTGGACCGAGCAGCAGTTCAACGTGATTCTGGTGACGCACGATTTGCGTGAATCGGTGTTTCTGGCCGACACCGTGTATGTGATGAGCAAGAGCCCGGGGCGCTTTGTGGTGAAAAAGGAGATTGAACTGGCGCGTCCGCGCGACCTGGAAGTCACCTACACCAAAGAGTTCTCCGACATCGTGCACGAGCTGCGCAGCCACATTGGTGCCGTTCGCCAAACCAGTGCAGTCGCCGCAACGTAGAGAAAGCAAAGAGGTTACACATGAACAAGAAAGTGGTCGAAACCTGGGCACCCTGGATCCTGCTGGTGCTGATCCTGCTGACCTGGCAGATTCTGTGCTCGGCGCTGGAGGTATCCGAGTTCATCTTCCCGAGCCCGTGGCGCATCTGGACGCAGTTTCTGGAGTTCAAGGGCATCATCGCCGCGCACGCGTGGCGCACCTATTGGGTAACGATGACGGGCTTTGGCCTGGCGATTGTGGTGGGTGTGCTGCTGGGCTTTGTGATCGGCAGCTCACGCCTGGCCTATGCCGCGGTGTACCCGTTGATGACCGGCTTTAACGCCCTGCCCAAGGCGGCCTTTGTGCCGATTCTGGTGGTGTGGTTTGGCATTGGTGTGGGGCCGGCGATTCTCACGGCCTTCCTGATCAGCTTCTTCCCCATCATGGTGAATATCGCCACCGGCCTGGCCACGCTGGAGCCGGAGCTGGAAGATGTGTTGCGCGTGCTGGGCGCCAAGCGCTGGGATGTGTTGGTGAAGGTGGGGCTGCCGCGCTCCATGCCGTACTTCTACGGCTCGCTCAAGGTGTCGATCACGCTGGCCTTTGTGGGCACCACGGTGTCGGAGATGACGGCTGCGAATGAGGGCATTGGTTATCTGTTGATCTCGGCTGGCTCGGCAATGCAGATGGGGCTGGCGTTTGCCGGGCTGGTGGTGGTGGGGGTAATGGCGATGGTGATGTATGAGTTGTTCAGTGTGATCGAGCGCCACACCACGGCCTGGGCGCATCGGGGGTCGCACAATTCGTAACTGTGGGGTTTGTGGGTGCGCGGGCGTTCTGCTTTTCGTGGTGTTTTTGGCGCGCGGGCGTTTCTGCTTGCGTGGTGGGTGGGCGCGCAGGCGTTTCTGCTCATGTGGTGGGTGGGCGCGCAGGCGTTTCTGCTCATGTGGGGGGTGGGCGCGCAGAAGGGGTAAGGGTGGGCTCCTCATGGCGGAGT
>CANFIH010000135.1 GCA_947446855.1 Burkholderiales bacterium | reverse complement strand
TCCACCGCAATGCGACCCGACACGGGGGTCAAATCCAGCTGCACCGAGAACAGCAAGATCAGCAACAGGCCCCACCAAAAAATCGGCATGGAATAGCCGGCCAGCGAGATGCCCATGACGCCGTGGTCCAGAAAGGAGTTGCGTTTGACAGCAGCCAGAATGCCGGCCGGAATGCCGATGAGCAGCGCGAACAGAATGGCACAGGTTGCCAGTTCGATGGTGGCGGGAAAGAGTGATGCAAATTCGCTCAGGACCGGGGCCTGGGTGATGATGGACTTGCCCAGATCTCCATGCAGAACCTTGCCGATATAGATGCCGTATTGCACGATCACCGGTTGGTCCAAACCGTATTCGGTGAGTAGCTTGGCGTGGCGAGCGGCATCAATGCCGCGCTCGCCGGCCAGCGTCTCAATCGGGTCGCCGGGCACCAGTCTGATCAGAAAGAAGGCCAGCAACGTCATGCCGAAAAAGGTCGGAATGATCAGGCTCAGGCGGGTCAGTGCAAAGCGGAGCATGGAGATAGTTTTCTCGTGGATTGACCTGACCAGCATACACATTTGCCGGCCGGAAAATAAAAAAGGTCGGCACATGCCGACCTTTTTAAAGAAGTGCGAGTGAAGCGACTTATTTGAGGTGCTTGCCGATCAGGCCGGCCATTTCAAACATCGTCGCCTTGGCTTTGCCAAAGACTTCCTTGAGCTTGACGTCAGCGTTGATCATGCGCTTGTCGACAGCGTCTTGCAGGCCGTGCTTCTTGATGTAAACCCATAGCTGCTTGACCACTTCGGTGCGTGGCAGGGGTTTGGCGCCCACAACGGCGGCCAATGCTGCGCTGGGGGTGAGTTCTTTCATGAAGGCGGCGTTAACCGTGCGCTTCTTGGCCGGGGCCTTCTTTGCGGCAACCTTCTTGGCAGGAGCTGCAGCTACTTTCTTGGCAGGAGCAGCAGCCTTCTTGGCTGGAGCCGCAGCCTTCTTGGCGGGTGCAGCGGCCTTGACGGCTACCTTCTTGGCTGGCGCCGCAGTTTTAGCGGGTGCAGCAGCCTTCTTTGCGGGGGCGGCTTTTTTTGCAGCCGGTTTTTTTGCAGTTGCCATGATCGATTGTCCTTCTGGAAGTTGATTAATCTCCAGCGAAAAGTCTGGGACTTCACTGGTAGACCGGATGCTACTGGAGAAAATCGACGTTTCCAAGCGGGGAAATACTTTTTTCACTCGGAGATGTTGTTTTTTTCATTGGAGAATAGGCTTTTGAGCCAAAAGGAGGACCCCCGTATGAGCCAGTCGTTTGCCACCTGTGATTTTTGTGATCTCCACAAGGGAGATGCAACCGGTGATTTTCGTGTTTTGCCGCCGGTGTTTCGTGATTTTGGCGCGCTGAAAAAGTTCTGCGGTCCTGTGGAAACGGTCAAGTGCTTTGAAGACAACACCCTGGTCAAGGCAGCCGTTGATGCCCAAGGCTGGATTCAAACAGCGCAGGGTCGCGTGGGCAAGGTGCTGGTGGTGGACGGTGGCGGTTCTTTGCGCCGCGCCTTGCTGGGGGGCAACCTCGGTGCCGCAGCGGCACGCAATGGCTGGGCCGGTGTGGTGATTGATGGTTGTGTGCGCGACACCGCGGAATTGGCTTCTCAGGCAGTTGGCATCCGTGCACTGGCCGCCATGCCGCTGCCCACTGAGAAACGCAAAGAGGGCCAGAGCAATGTGGCCGTTCAAATTCAAGGTCTGTGGGTGCGTCCAGGCGATTGGCTGTATGCGGATGAAGATGGCATCGTGCTGAGCAGCAAGCCCTTGCAGTAGGGCACTAAACGTGTGGCTCCAGCGGAGCCGCTGTTTGCCGGCCTGGAATTGTGGCCAGCAACACACCTGCCAGTGCGATACCAAAAGCGAGCAATTGCATGGCGCCCAACTGCTCGCCCAGCACCAGTACACCCACCAGTGCAGCCGAAATGGGCAACATCACGGTGAAAACACCGGCATGGGACGCTGGCACATGCTGGGAACCCGTCATCCACAGCCACACAGTCCAGACGCTGGCAGCCAGGGCGTAAAACACCAGCAAAAGCCAGGAGCTGGCGTGCACCGCACCAAAGTCAAAATGCAGTGCGGTGTAAAGCCCCATGGGAGTCATCAGCAAAAAGCCACACAGATTGATGATGGCCGAAATGCGCTTGGGTGAGACGGCGCCGGTAAGCTTTTTGCCAATGACCGCATAAAAGGCCTCGCACAGCACGGCTCCAAACACCAGGACATTGCCAAGCAGCAATCGCCCAGGCTGGGCAGCCTCTGCCAGCCCTTGATCCGATGTGCTGGCAGGGGCGTGCCGGGTTAGCGCCAGCAGACCAATGCCCACTGCACCACAGGCTACAGCAGCCCAAATGCGCGGACCAATTTTTTCTTTCAGAAACACCCAGCTCATCAACGCCACCATGGCCGGTATCGCCGCCATGATGACCCCTGCCGAGACCGCGCTGGTCATGCTGACGCCAAACAGCATGCAGATGGAAAATAGGAAGTTGCCCAAAAAGGACTCCAGAAACAGTAGCTGTTTGGTGGTGCGCGTCATCGGGGCTTCGTTGGCGGGCTTCTTCAGCCAGTTGGCCATCGCGATACCGCCAATGCCAAAGCGCAGCCAAGCCAGCAGAAACACGGGCAGTGCGGCTACCAGGGGTTTGGACAAGGCGACGTAGCCGCCTGCCAGTGCCATGGCCAAAGCCAGGTATCCGTAGGCCAGCCAGCGGCCGTGGGAGCGGGAGTTTATGGGCATCGGGGTTGTTGTGGGAAAAAGCAGGAGCGCAGCACAAAGCGGCACAGCCTACACCATGGCATATCGCATTGGCTTAGCGCGCGGCATGGGAAGTGGACCCAGCAGGCAGGCCTGCATTGCGCTACCGTATCTGCTTTGCGATGGATATCAAGGAAAATACATGGGCATAGGACACTTTGCATACGCCAACAATAGCAACCGATTTCTGGCCGCACCCGAGCTGAGCAGCCAGTTGTTTGCGGTGTGCGGCGTGCCTTTTGATGGTGCGGTCACGAACCGGCCCGGCGCACGCTTTGCACCGCAGGAAATCCGAAGGGCATCACTGATGCTGTGCGACGGCATCCACCCGCTGTTTGATGTCAGCCCGCTAGGGCATGTGGGGGATGCTGCCGACATGCGTTTGCCCAATGCCTCCCCCCTGACCGAGGTGCGTGCAGCCATCCAGCAGCAGGCGGCTCACTTGATGGCCAGGCACCATTGCGTGTTTATCGGCGGAGACCATTCCGTCACGCTGCCGCTGTTGCGTGCCCTGAAGGCGCAGCAAGGCGCGATGGCGCTCATCCACTTCGACGCCCATTGTGATACCTGGACCACGCACTTTGACGAACCTTCGGGCCACGGCACCTGGACATATGAGGCAATTCAGGAAGGTCTGGTGGAGCGCAGCAAGGTGGTGCAAATCGGGCTACGTTCCAGCGGCGAACGGGCCGCACGCGAGTATGTAAAGGATCAGGGCGGCCTGATTTACACCGCCCGAGACTTGCGCGGCAAGGATGGCGAACGGCTGGGTGCTGTTCTTGCACAGATCAGGGAACGCATCGGCAACACCCCTTGCTACCTGACGCTGGATATTGACTGCCTGGACCCGGCCTTCGCGCCCGGCACCGGCACGCCCGAGCCCGCTGGCATGACGAGTTCGCAGGTCATGACCTTTCTGGAGGAACTGGCACCGTTGAATTTTGTCGGCATGGACTGCGTGGAAGTCGCTCCTGCTTATGACCATGCCGAACTCACCAGCAACGCCGCAGCGCAGTTCATCTGGACCTATTTGTGCGGCCAGATTGCCAAAGCCCCGCGCTGATTCATGAAAGGGGTGTGCCATGTTGCTTGATTCCGATACCCAGCTCAACCAGCGCAGCTATTACGAGGCCAGTGCACGGCGCGAAACGCCGGGCGAGCCGTTGCAGGGCGATGTCAGCGCGGACGTATTGGTGGTGGGGGCAGGGTATGCGGGGTTGTCTGCGGCGATTGAGTTGGCGCAGCGGGGGTATTCGGTTGTGGTGCTGGAGGCTGACCGTGTTTGCAGCGGCGCGTCCGGGCGCAACGGGGGGCAGGCTATCGTCGGTTATGCCAGCGGGCAGGAACCGTTTGAGCAGCAGCTTGGAAAAGGTGATGCGCGCAAGGTGTGGGATATGTCGCTTGAAGCCATGGACTTGCTGGATAGGCGCATCGCCGAATTCCAGATAGATTGCGACCGCGTTTCGGGTTACCTCTACGTAGCGGACTCCGAACGCAAGGCTCGTGCGCTGGAAGCGGATATGCAAACGTTGCAGCGCGATTACGGTTTCAGCGTGGACTTTCAAAGAGGCTCGGGCATGCAGCACCATATCCGCAGCCCGCGCTATTGCGCATCGGCTTTTGAGCGCCGCTCCGGCCACCTGCATCCTCTCAAGTTCGGGCTTGGACTGGCACGAGCGGCACGCAGCCTGGGCGTGCAGATTTACGAGCAGTCGGCGGTCTTGGACATTACGCGCGGGGCCACGCTCAAGGCCAAGACCGCACGCGGCTCGGTGACCGCGCAATGGGGGGTGTTGGCGGGCAATTGCACCCTGGGCGAATATGGCCCAGGCGTGGCACCGGAATTGTCACCTCGCATCATGCCCGTGGGCACCTACATCATCGGTACGGCCCCCTTGAGCGCCGACTTGTGCGAGCGCCTGATTCCAGGCAATGCCGCAGTGTGCGACAACAACTTTGTGCTGGACTATTTTCGCTTCAGTGCAGACTGGCGCATGCTGTTCGGTGGCCGGGTGAGCTACTCCACGCGCACGCCGGCAAATTTAGCCCAGGTTATGGCCAGACGCATGGGCCAGGTGTTTCCTGAACTCGCGAGCGTGCCAGTGGAATTCGTCTGGGGCGGCTTTGTGGATATCAGCATGAACCGGGCTCCCGACTTCGGGCGCTTGGGCAGCAATCTTTTTTACCTGCAGGGTTTTAGCGGGCATGGCGTGGCGTTGACGGGATTGGCCGGCCAGCTGGTGGCGCAAGCGATTACGGGGCAGGCCGAGCGCTTTGACGTGTTTGCCAAATTGCAGCATCACCAGTTTCCGGGCGGTCCGCTGCTGCGCACTCCCAGTCTGGTGCTGGGGATGGCCTGGCACCAACTCAAAGATTTGCTTTAGAGCGGTGCCTATGCCAGCCTCGCCAGATCCGCGCTGATCGCCTTGGCCAAGACCGGTCCGTAGCGCGCGATGTCGGCCAGTGGGGCATAGCCGTAGCCGATCACCAAACCCTTGGCGTCGGTGCGCTCCAGGCAATAGGCGCTTAGTGCCCGCACCGTTAATCCGAGATCACCGATGCGCAAGGCCAGAGCCTTGTCGTCTACCACCTGTGGCAAGCGCAGGCACAGGTGCAGACCCTGCTCGGCGCCAGTGATCTGCGCGAGCTGGCCCAGGCAGGGCTGCAGAGCGGCCAACAGGCAATGGCGGCGCTCGGCATAGCTGTGGCGGGCGCGGCGCAAGCTGCTTGCAAAGTGGCCCAGCTCGATGAACTCGGCAAGGGCCGCCTGCAAAGGCATCTGACCCGGGCGGTTCAGGTCGTAATGGGCCTGCTTGAAGGCGCCTACCAGGCGCTTGGGCACAACCAGGTAGCCCAGCTTGAGGCCGGGGTACAGCACCTTGGAAAAAGAGCCCATATAGAGCACGCGCTGGTCCTGGTCCAGCCCCGCCAGCGACGACAGGGGCGGTCCGCTGAAGCGGAACTCGCTGTCGTAGTCGTCTTCCAAAATCCAGGCGTTGTGGACGCTGGCAATCGAAAGTATTTGCTGGCGGCGCTGCAGTGACATGACCGCACCGGTAGGGTATTGGTGCGAAGGCGTGGTGTAAATCAGGCGAGGCGCTTTCCTTTCGTCGGCTGGACCGGGTGCCATGCCGTGTTCGTCCACCTTGACCGGGTGCAAGCGCAGTCCGGTGGCCATGAAGGCCTTGATAGCACCCCAATAGGCGGGGTCCTCCAGCCAGACTGTGTCGCCAAAATCCCCCAGTAATTGGGCGCACAGCTCAAGTGACTGTTGGGTGCCGCTGGTGATGATGACCTGGTCCACCTCCAGCGGCACACTGCGAAATACGCGCAGGTAATCCGTCACGGCTCGGCGCAGCGGGGCATGGCCGCCGCAATAGCTGTAGTCCAGCATCTCCGGGTAGGTCATGCGCCAGTGCTTGTTTTGCAAACGTTGCCACAGCGCGACCGGAAAGGCGCTGAAATCGGCCAGGCCGGGTGTGAACGGTTGCACCTCTAATTGCGTGGCACAAAAAGTGGTGCTAAGCGCACTGCCACGCTTGGAGAGCGCTGCCTCGGCAGTGCTGGCTCGGGTCTGTTCGGTGCGAACCTGGGCTTTGGGCACGTTGTCACGGACAAAGGTGCCACTACCCACGCGACTGATCAGGTAGCCTTCTACGCCCAGTTGGTTGAGCGCCGCTACAACGGTATTGCGCGAGAGCTTCAGGTCCTGCGTCAGTTCCCGGCTGGAGGGTAGACGGTCTCCCGCCGCGAGCTTGCCGTCCAAAATGGCGCGGCGCATGGCTTCGTACAACTGGCGGTGCAGCGGCATGTTGTCCTGCTGGCTCAGGCGCGCCATTTCGGTCAGTAGAAGTTCAGACAGCATGGGCTTGTGGGTTGTAGATCGGGTAAGTGGCACCATGAGGCCGCTTTAAATGGCTCTGGATAGAGGCCAATTCTGCCGCACAATGAGGCAAAGGATATGGAGACAAGAATGAAAAAGCCACCCTCGTTGGTATGGCTGCCTGCGGATCATCGCCAGCTGGGTTGCGCGCAACGCAGCATGCCTTTTCTGGTTTTAGGCGATAAGTACGCTCGCGCGGTGCGGGTCCATGCCCATGCACAACCTGTGATGTTTCCGCTGGCAGCGGCCGATCAGATTGAAGATTTGCTGAACTTGGTGGACGGCGTGATGCTGACCGGTTCTCCCTCCAACGTGCATCCAGCGCACTTTGGCGCGACGTTGGCCGATAGGTCCCTCCCGCTGGACGAGCAGCGCGACGAATTGACGCTGGCTTTGGTTCAAGCCTGTCTCGCGCAGGGTGTTCCTCTACTCGGTATTTGCCGGGGGTTTCAGGAAATCAATGTGGCCATGGGCGGTACTCTGCACCAGCACGTACATGCCTTGCCCGGCCATCTGGATCACCGCGAGTCGCCAGAGGGATCGTATGACTTGCAATACGGCCCCAGCCACGCCGTGCGCTTTACGCAAGGTTCGGCCTTTGCGCGATGGGCCCGGGCCGAAGTCGTCCCGGTCAACTCGTTGCATGGACAGGGCATTGACCGCTTGGCACAGGGATTGCGTGCCTTGGGCCATGCGCCTGACGGGCTGGTAGAGGCGTTTGAGGTGGAGGATGCCAAAGGATTTGCCTATGCAGTGCAGTGGCATCCGGAATGGAAGGCTTCCGAGAATTCTTTTTATGCGGCAATATTTGAGGCATTTGGTGAGGCCTGCCGCCATCGGCGGGCCTCTCGACAGGGTCTTTGAGAACGGTACAGCACGCTGCTATGCAGCAAGGAGAGAGAGATGAGCAACAGCAAAACCATGAACTTCAACGATCTGGAGCAATGGCTTAACGAGCGGCGGGTGACAGAGGTGGAATGCCTGGTGCCCGACTTGACCGGTGTTGCGCGCGGCAAAATTTTGCCTCGCGGCAAGTTCACCGAAGACCGAGGCATGCGACTGCCCCAAGCCATTGTGGCAATGGGGGTGACCGGCGAGTTTCCCGAGAGCGGGCCCTATTACGACGTGATCGATCCCACCGACAAGGACATGCAACTGCGCCCGGACCCTTCCACCGTGCGTATCGTGCCCTGGGCGGTGGACCCGACAGCGCAGGTGATTCACGACTGCTTTGACCATGCCGGCAATCTGGTGCCTTTCGCTCCGCGCAGCGTATTGCGCCGCGTGTGCGACCTGTTTGCCGCAGAAGGCCTACAGCCCATCGTGGCGCCTGAGCTGGAGTTTTACCTAACAGCCCGCAACACCGACCCCAATACCTTGCTCAAGCCGCCGATTGGCCGCAGCGGCCGCGCTGAGACCTCGCGCCAGGCCTACAGCATTGACGCGGTGAATGAGTTCGACCCGCTGTTCGAGGAAATTTACGATTACAGCGACAAGATGGAGCTCAATGTGGACACGCTGATCCATGAGGTGGGCGCCGGCCAGATGGAAATCAATTTTTTCCATGCCCAGCCGATGGGGCTGGCCGATGAGGTCTTCTTTTTCAAGCGCACGGTGCGCGAAGCCGCGCTGCGCCATGACATGTACGCCACCTTTATGGCCAAGCCGATTGCCGGCGAGCCGGGCAGCGCCATGCATGTGCACCAGAGTTTGCTGGATGTGGCCACCGGCAAGAACGTGTTCAGCAACCCGGACGGCACACCCTCCGAGATGTTCATGCATTACATCGGCGGCTTGCAACGCTACATCCCGGCAGCCATGGTGCTGGTGGCGCCCTATGTCAACAGTTACCGCCGCCTGTCGCGCAATACTGCTGCACCCATCAACATCGAGTGGGGTTATGACAACCGTACCGTGGGCATTCGCTCGCCCATTTCCTCGCCTGCCGCGCGGCGCGTCGAGAACCGTGTGATTGGAGCGGATGCCAACCCCTATGTGGCGATGGCCATGACGCTGGCTTGCGGTTACCTGGGCATCAAAAACAAGATCAAACCCAAGCCCGAGATGCGCGGTGACGCGTATCTGGCGCCATATTCATTGCCCCGCAGCCTGGGCGAGGCGCTGGACTGGCTGCGAAAGGAAAGCGATTTGCATGAAGTGCTGGGCCACGAGTTCATCACCGTGTACTCCGAGATCAAGGAACTCGAGTTCGACGAATTCATGAAGGTGATTTCGCCTTGGGAGCGTGAGCATTTGCTGCTGCACGTCTAAGCCCCACAACTACTCACAACAGACATTGAGAGGATTTTTATGAGCAATAAATCTTTTTCCCCCGCCATCGCCCCGCCCGCATTGGTTAGCCGCGCCCAGTCCATGGACACCAAGTCTATCCAGGCCATGGACAGTGCGCACTACATTCACTCCTTCACCGACCATGGTGATCTGGCCACGCGCGGTGCCCGTGTAATGACCCATGCCGAGGGTATTTACGTGTGGGACTCCGAGGGCAAAAAGGTGCTGGATGGCATGAGCGGCCTGTGGTGCGTGAATGTGGGTTACGGGCGCAAGGAACTGGCGGATGCGGCCTACCAGCAGATGATGACGCTGCCCTACTACAACAGCTTCTTCCAGACCACCAATGTGCCGGCGACCAAATTGGCGGCCAAACTGGCCTCCCTGGCTCCCAGCGTGGGCGACCGAACTTTCGACCATGTGTTCTATTCCAGCAGTGGCAGCGAGAGCAATGACACCAATGTGCGCATGGTTCGAAGATATTGGGACCTGCTAGGCCAACCCCAGCGCAAGACCATCATCGGTCGGATCAATGGCTACCACGGCAGCACGATGGCTGGTGCCTCCCTCGGTGGAATGAGCGGCATGCACGCCCAGGGCGACTTGCCGATTCCCAACATTACGCACATTGAGCAACCCTACTTTTTCGAAAATGGTTTACCCGGAGAGAGTGAAGATGACTTCGGCATTCGTGCCGCTGGTTGGCTGGAAGCCAAGATTCTGGAACTGGGGGCTGACAAAGTGGCCGCGTTTATCGGCGAGCCGGTGCAAGGCGCCGGTGGCGTGATCATCCCGCCGGCTACGTACTGGCCCGAAATCCAACGCATTGTGGACAAGTACGGCATTCTGCTGATTAGCGATGAAGTGATTTGCGCCTTTGGCCGTCTAGGCCACTGGTTTGCGTATGAGAAGTTTGGCTACAAGCCCGACCTGGTGACATTTGCCAAGGGGGTGACCAGTGGCTATGTCCCTCTGGGCGGTGTGATGGTGGGCAACCGCGTGGCCAAAGTGCTGATAGAGCAGGGTGGTGAGTTCAACCACGGCTACACCTACAGTGGGCATCCGGTAGCCTGTGCCGTGGCGCTTGCGAATCTGGAGTTGATGGAGCGTGAAAACCTGGTGGGCCGGGTGAGGGACGATATTGGTCCTTATCTGGCCAGGCGTTTTGCCGAACTCAACAGCCATCCATTGGTCGGCCTGGCGGAGACATGTGGTTTTACTGCGGGCTTGGTGTTGGTTAAAAACAAACAAACGCAGGAGCGTTTTGATTCGGATTTGGGTGTTGGCATGGTGTGCCGTGGCCACTGCTTTGGCAACGGGCTGATCATGCGCGCTGTCGGCGACCGCATGATTATTGCCCCGCCACTGATCATGACCCATGCGCAGATCGATGAAATGATGGCCCTCATCGTGAAGTGCCTGGATTTGACCTACGTCGATGCGCAGAAAAATGGCTGGCTGGCATAGGGATTGCATGTAGTCACTATGTGATGGGTCGGTATTACCATGGTGCAACTTTTATCATTCGATGAACCCCTAGGAGCCTAAATTGATTAAATTTTCCAGTACGAAATTTGTGAGCAAACTCCTCGGCGGGCTTGCCGTTGCGGGTCTGATGACCTTTGCGGCCGGGTCTGCCATCGCTGATGAGGAAAAAGTGCTGAACATTTACAACTGGTCAGACTACATCGCAGAGGACACGATTGCCAACTTCGAGAAGGAAACCGGTATCAAGGTGCGCTACGACACCTATGACAACAACGAAATCCTGCATGCCAAGCTGGTGGCAGGAAAGACCGGTTACGACATTGTGGTGCCCTCATCCACCTTCGCACCGCTGCAAATTGGCGGTGGCCTGTTGTCCAAACTGGACAAGACACAGCTGCCCAATTTGAAGCACTACGACCCCGCTGTGCAGGCACAAATTGCCAGCAGCATTGACCCCGGCAACCAGTATTTGGTGAACTGGCTGTGGGGTTACACCACCATTGGCATCAATACGGCCAAGGTCAAAGCGGCCTTGGGCGGGGAGCCTTTGCCGGACAACATTTGGGATCTGTTCTTTAACCCCAAGTACATCAGCAAGCTCAAGAGCTGCGGCGTGTCGACTTTGGATGCCGGCAGTGAAGTGTTGCCTGCGGCATTGCACTATCTGCACAAGGATCCGTTCAGCAAGAATCCAGGTGATTACCAGGAAGCTACGGCTTTGCTCAAGTCGGTACGTCCTTACGTGACACTGTTTAGTTCTTCGGGCTATATCAACGACATGGCAAGCGGCTCGATTTGCCTGT
Source organism: Burkholderiales bacterium (assembly GCA_947446855.1). Classification (GTDB taxonomy): domain Bacteria; phylum Pseudomonadota; class Gammaproteobacteria; order Burkholderiales; family Burkholderiaceae_C; genus Allorhodoferax. The sequence goes on along the minus strand of CANFIH010000135.1, from coordinate 30 downwards.
CGCTGGGTTGGAATGGCGATATCAATATCG
>CANFIH010000134.1 GCA_947446855.1 Burkholderiales bacterium | reverse complement strand
TGGTTCAACCACATCCGACTGCTTGGGCCCATTGGATATATTCCACCAGCCGAAGCTGAGGAGAACTACTATCGGCAACTTGCCAATAGCCGCGAGACAAATGTCTCAACTTAAACCAATTGGCCTCCACGAAACCCGGGGCGATTCAATCTTTGTTGCAGCCATCAGCGCGGGTCCCATTTTGCGCTGGTTGGCAAAGCACGGCGTTGGCACGTTTGCCGACATCAAGCCCTTGCATTTGGCGACCTATCGACAACTTTGCAAGAAGGAAATTCGCCCGCGCGGGATCAAGTCCCGGCTGGAGATTGTGGATTTGGCCTGGGTATTTCGTGATCGACTTCGCATGCCTCCCACCCAGTATCCATGGGGTGAAATGCCTTTTGCCTTCTACTGTGGCCTTATGGGGCACGAGGCCCGGTCAGCGCCTGGCCAGGGCGTTGGCAAAACTCCGGTGATCCCACAGGAGGTCCAGAGCGCTGTGTTTCTTCATTGCGAGGGCATCTTTGCCCAGGCGGATAGCCTCTTGAACCAACGCGATGCCGGAGCCTTGGGGCCATCGACCGAGCCTATGCGCGATCTCCGGGATGCTTGCCTATACCTGCTGTCCATCACGTCTGGCATGCGCAATGACGAAGTCATTGGCGTGGAAGTCGGCGCGGGCAGGCGTGAACAGATTGACGGCATTGAATACTGCTGGGTAACTTCGATCGAACATAAAACAGGCAAGGGCCGCGTAGAGTATCTGGTGCCGCCGATGACGTTGAAGGTTGTGGAGGTTCTGGAACGCTACTCCCAGCCCTTGCGTATCGCGCTCTTACAGGAGATTCGGGAGCTTGAAGTCGCCATTGCGGGCATCAAGGACGTTGCCGACCGTCGAGACCTAGTCAAGCGCTTGTTCCAGGCACGGAACGATTCCCAGCGGGTCTTTCTGGGCATTATCTATGGCAAGTACAACCAGATCACCGCGCTGAGTGGTGTGGCGTCGCGCGTCGCCATGCTGCGTCTGGCCGCTACGGCCGGTCAGGATTGGAAGCTGAGTCCCCATCAATGCCGCCGGACCTACGCCAGAACATTTGTGGAATCCAGGATGGGGCGCCAAGGCCTGGTGTTTCTCAAATGGCAGTTCAAGCATTCGAGCATCAGCATGTCTCAGCTATACGCAGCCAACCCGGCACAAGATCCAGCCCTATACGAAGACATCCTGGCTGAGTATTTCGACATCAAGAGGGGTTTGTTGGAAGGCTGGAGCAACTCTGACCAGCGTTTGAGTGGTGGCGCTGGACGAAAAATCATTGAAATGCGAGCCACGGCCGTTCCTGGCCGTGAGCGGCTTGTGACTAACACCGCGATGCAAATCAATATTCGGGCCACCGGGCATGGCTGGTGCATCGCGCAGGACACGGGCTGCGGCGGCGCAGGCCTCTATGAGAGCACCCGCTGCGTGGATTGCAAAAACGCCATCATCGACGAAGAGCATGTTGACGTGTGGCAGGGAATTTACGCACAGCATCTGGAGATGCTTGAACTGGATGACCTGGGCCCGGTCACCAATGCGCGTATTCGCAGGGACCTGGCTTTGTCTACTAAGGTGATTTCTGACTTTGGCGTTCCCCTGGATCGTGGTTCAAGCACGATTCGAACCATTGAGGGCAATCATTCATGAACCCATCTTCGGCCACCAGAAGCCGCCGCCAGACTGAAAAGAGACTCAAGGATGCCATCGATCGGCTCCAGCAGGCGGGAACCAAAGTCAGCATATCCGCAGTCGCGAAGGCGGCCGAGGTTACGCCGGCATTGATTCACAACACCTATCCGGACATTGCGGAGCAGATCCGTGGTGTGATCGGCAAGGCCACCCGGTCCCAGCGTGACGAAAAACATGACGCTCTTGTCAAAGAGCGGGAACGCAATCGTGCACTGCGTGTCGAAGTTGACCGTCTACGACATGAGGTTGCTACGCTCGCATCAATCAACCTGACATTGATGAGCAAGCTTGCTGTGTATGCCGAAATGTCAAACAGCAAGGTGGTTTCCTTTTTGCACCCGGAAATCAAACCGAGATGACTTCATGCTTGCACTAATCGATGCGTCGAACTTCTATGTCAGTTGTGAACGCGTGTTCCGTCCGAGCCTGAACGGCCGACCAGTAATTTCGCTTTCCAATAATGACGGTTGTGCCATAGCGCGCAGCAACGAAGCGAGGGCGTTGGGTATCAAAATGGGGCAGCCTTGGCACGAGATCCGGCATCTAGAAGGAGAAGCCGGTCTGGTGGCGCTCTCTGCGAACTTCGCTCTCTACGGGGACATGTCCGATCGCATGATGAGTCTTGCGGCGGGCCTTGGACCTACTCAGGAGATTTACAGCATCGACGAGTCTTTCATTGGACTTGACGGGGTGAAAGGCGACCTAACCAGGCGATCCTGGGCCATTCGTTCCCGCATCCTGCAGTGGACTGGGATTCCGTGTGGCGTAGGTATTGGGGCCACCAAGACACTGGCCAAGCTTGCCAACCACATTGCCAAAACTGCCGAAAGAAAGCCCGGCAGCTACCCCGACAATCTAGCAACGGTTTGCAATCTGGTGAACCTCCCTGGGTCTGATGTGGATGCTATATTGGCTGCGACTGATGTGGGCGAAGTGTGGGGGGTCGGTCGGCGCATCGGACAGCAACTGCGTGACGCAGGGGTGAGGACAGTTCTCGACCTCGCAAGATTGAGTCCAGCCATGGTTCGTGATCGTTGGAGCGTTGTATTGGAGCGCACGGTCAGAGAATTGCAGGGTGAGGCATGCATCAGCTTGGATGACGCGCCCAGCCCTAAAAAGCAGATTGCCTGCACCCGGTCATTTGGACAGCCCGTCACTGAAATTGCACCGCTCATCGAGGCGGTGAGCGAGTTCACCAGCCGTGCGGCAGTCAAGCTGCGGCGTCAATCCGGATTGGCTGGTCAGATCCTGGTGTTCGCCCACACGTCCCCCTTCCGGCAGGGACCACACTTCTCCAAAAACATCGTCATACCCCTGCGTCGACCCACGGCGGATACAAGGCATCTGGTTCAGGCCGCAGTGATGGGTGTCACGCAGATTTACAAGCCAGGGTTCCAACTCTCGAAAGCGGGCGTCATGCTGCTGGACTTGATGCCAGACAACGTCTCTCAAGGCGAGTTTGACTTCGATGCGCCTGAAACACGGGATCGCGGCAAATTGATGGCAGCGATGGATGCCATCAATGATCGGTTTGGACGCGGCGCCATCCATGTAGGAAGTGCAGTCGGTGCGGGCGCACCCCGCGACTGGTCGATGCAACAGGACAGGCTAACGCCCCAATACACGACCAAATGGAGCGATTTGCCAGTGGCGAGGGCGTAAGTCTCAGATGCCGCGTTAGCGGGTGCTGACGACCGTCAGCTTCAGGGCGGTCCAGTTTGATACCAGTTCTAAGCGCTGCGTGAGCTTCGGCATCGTGCCCATACTGGTCATGCGTCGGTGAAAGAAGCGGTCATTCAACCAGACCCATCGAAATGATAAGCTGACCTTCGCGGCTGTTCCGTATGCGTCCGGCCAACACATCTTGATGGCCAGCTGACATTTCGAGATAGTGTGCGCGATGAACATCATGCACACCATGGCGAGCGAGGCTCGCCCCACCCAAGCCCCCAAGCGACGCTTCTACAGCCCCGAACTCAAACTGCATGTGGTAGGTGCCTGCGCCCTGCCTGGCGCCTCCATTGCCGGAGTGGCCCTGCAGCACGGCATCAACGCCAACATCGTGCACCGCTGGTTGCGCGAACATAGCCAGGGCACGTTGATCAGCCGACCACAAACCTTTGTGCCAGTCACCCTGAGCGCAGCCACAGAACCGACAACACCCCAGCCAACGGCTGACATCCGCGTTGAGGTCAAGCGAGCCAACGCCACCATCGTCGTGCGCTGACCTCTTGCCGACGGTGCGGCCTGCGCGCAGTGGCTGCGCGAGTGCTTGCTGTGAGCCTATTCTTCAGCTTGCTGAATCCAAGGGCAACAGGTTGCGCTGTGAAACAGTCGGCTGAGATCAGCGATGTCGGCTTCATGCAGGTCCTAGGTACGCCAGCGGCGATACCAGCGGCAGTCACAGTGTTAGCCATAAACTATCCGGCCAAAGGGAGCAAAAAAATGCATTTAGCCAAGCTGGTCATCAAGAACTTCCGCAAGCTCGCGTATACGGAGCTGACGTTCCAACCCGGACTCAATGTCCTGGTGGGTGGGAACAATGTGGGAAAGACAGCAATCGTCGATGCGCTTCGGGCCTTGCTGGCTGGCCACGACGAGCCTTACCCCCGCCTCTGTGAAGAAGACGTGCACAGGCCTCATGGCGGCGTGCCCTCCGGTGACATCGTCTTCGAGTACGTCTTCCGCGGCCTCAGTCTCGATGACGAGGCCGATTTTCTTGCTGCTCTGGTACCCGGTGACTCAGGTGCACTGGAAGCGCAAGTCACGATCCGCTATTCAGAGCCCGACAAAGCCGGCCGCCTTCGGACCAAGCGCTGGTGTGGCGAACACGAAGATGTCGGCCTTACGGCGGACATGATGGAGAACCTGCGAGGTGTCTACTTGCCTCCGTTGCGAGATGCGTCCCAAGGGTTGAAGCCGGGCCGAACCAGTCAGCTGGCTCGACTTCTGCAGCTTCTCGCAGACGAGACTGGCATTGAGGGCATCAACAAGGCGCTCAAGGAGCTGGACGGCGAACTCAAGAAGCACCTTCCCATCGTCCACACCCACGACGCGATCACCGCACGTCACAAGTCCATGCTGGGTCCGCAGTTGGCGCAGCTGTTGGAAGTCGGGCTGAGCGCCAGCGACTTCAAGAGCCTGAAGGCTAGGTTGTCATTGCTTGTCGACGCCTTCGAGATTGAGCAGAACGGTCTCGGCTTCAACAACCTGATCTACATGGCCGTGGTACTCAGCGAGCTCGCCAAGAACCCCGAGTCCTGCTATCGCGGCCTGATCGTCGAGGAGCCGGAGGCTCACCTTCATCCTCAGCTGCAGGCTGTGTTGTTGCAGTATCTAGAATCTATCCAGGCTGTTGATGGAGAGAAGCCGGTCCAGCTGTTCGTGACGAGCCATTCGCCGAACTTCGCCAGCATTGCTAACCTGGACAGCCTGGTGTGCTTGGTCGATACGGGGACGTCAGTTGAGGCATTCTTCCCGCGCGACGTTGTATTCAAGAAGGGCAAGCGCGAGAAACTGGAACGCTACCTCGACGTCACCCGCGCTGAGCTGTTCTTTGCGCGCCGGGTCATCTTTGTTGAGGGCGCGGCCGAGCTGATGATGGTCAGCGCGCTCGCCAAGCGTATCGGATACGACCTACGCCAGCATGGTGTGAGCTTGATCAGCGTGGAGGGGTTGAACTTCGATTCCTTCCTGCCACTGTTTGGCGACATGGCGCTGAAGATTCCGGTTGCCGTCCTGACCGACGCTGATCCAGTCGCACCGAATGCTGCACCCAAGGCAGACGGCGATGCTGGCACCGACGCTCTGGCGGGCGAAGTCGTCGTCGGCGCGGATGAGGCAGCGGACGATGAGGTAGATGACGATGCGGAGTCGATCTATCCCGCGCCTGGCGACCTGATCACCGTGTCAGCCAACACCGCCAAGATGAAATCCTGCGAGGACTCGCACGTCAAGGTGTTCCACGGCCTCAAGACCTTCGAATACGACCTCGCACTTGAGCCCGCCAACAGGGCCGCAATGCTCACTGCGCTGAAGGAACTGCACCCGCGGATCGCCAAGAGCTTGACGGTCACCGTCGATGCCGAGTCGGACGATGCAGCCAAGGCTCGCGCGCTTTTCTGTGGCATGTTCGAGCGACAGAAGAACAACGTCCAAAAGGGCAGCTTTGCTCAGTCACTGGCACAGGTTATTTCAGATCTCAAGGTGCCGTTCACCGTGCCGAGCTACATCGAGTGCGCGATCCAGTATGCATGCCAGGCATCCGCCAAGAAAGCTTGAGCATGTTGACGCTTGAGCAGCAAGCAGTCGTCGACGCACCCATGGCGCCGTTGTGCGTCGTCGCGTGCGCAGGCAGCGGCAAGACCAAGACCTCGGTACAGCGCCTCGTCCAGATGCGGCAGAACTTGGGTGGTGCGCGGGGACGTGTCGCCCTGCTGTCGTTCTCCAATGTTGCCGTCGAAACTTTCCGAAAGGCCTACGATGTACTAGCAGGGTGCCTTCCCGCTGGCTTCGGCCGTGAGCGGGTCGACATCGACACGCTGGACGGCTTTATCACCACCTGCATCCTGCGCCCTCACGCTCATCGGACGATGAGGTCCTCGCAAGCAGCCTACCTGGTGACGGGCGGGGAGTCGTTTCTCGACGGCTTCATGTTCATGACTTCGTCCTTTCCGCTACCGATCACGGAGCTGCACGTTGCGTTCGTAGATGGCGACGAGTGCTTCTTCTACCAGCGCAACGACAACATCGAACTGGTGGCCAGCACCACCGCGCGCAATCTCATCGAGCGCCTTGGGCGCACTGGGGCATACACTCACGACTTAGGGCGCTACTGGGTATACCGGGCGCTGAAGGAGCGTCCCGAGCTGCTCGCCGTCGTCGCTCGTCGATACCCGTACATCTTGATCGACGAGGCGCAAGACATCGGCTCGGTTCATCAGGCCATCCTGGAGCTCCTAATCGGCGCTGGCGTGTGCGTGACGCTCATTGGCGACCCCAACCAGGGCATCTATGACTTCGCGGGCGCTGACGGCAGTTTCCTGAGGGAGTATCACCAGCGTGCCGGTGTCTTGCCCTATTCGCTGAAAAGCAACTTTCGGTCTGTCCCGAACATCGTCAGACTGGCCAATGGGTTGTGCGGGCGAGATGACGTCGCTGAGCGCGCTGCGCCTGGCACGCTCCATGGAGCCTTCTTCACAGGATATAAGCGCAACGAGCAGGCCCAGTTGCTCACGGCATTTAAGAACGCACTGACTGTCTCCGGCGCGGACATCAAACGATCCGCAGTCCTCTGCCGGGGACGCGGCATGGCGCAACAGCTTCGTGGTGACGAGACGCCGGCCGGTCAGGGGACAGTCAAGCTGTTCGCTGCGGCGGCCGTGCTTAGAGATCGCAAGAAGGACTTCCTGAAGGCCTTTCAGCGAGTGACCATCGCCGTCGTCGCGTTGCTCGACAAGCCGACACCAGGTCTCGTGAGCCAGATCACTCAGCCTGCAAGGTATCCACAGGCCCGAGCTCTGCGGCGGGAGATATGGGCTTTTACCCGCGATGCGGCAGGCGGGTTGCCATCGGCGTCCCTGGTCGCCGACACGCAATGGCACCCCTTGCTTGTAACCAGGATCAGGACCTTGTTTGAAAAACTTCAGACGCAGTACAACCTGAAGCCTGCCGACAACCTTGGGCGCAAACTTGCCAAGACCGGGCTTCCGAACGTTGCGCTCGCAATCGCGAAGGATCTCGCTGACGAGGATGTGGTTACTTTGCGAGTTGATACCGTCCATCAGGCGAAGGGGGAAAGCCTGGATGCGGTTCTGTATATGACCCTCAAAGAGCATGTCGTGGAGCTGCTGAGCGGCGTGAGCACCGAAGTGGGACGAATCGGGTATGTCGCTGCGACTCGTGCCAGCGACCTTCTGTGGGTGGCCGTTCCAGCGAACGCGCTGAAGGAACTGCGACCTGTTCTTGAAGCAAAGGGATTTCAGGAGGTCGCTGAGATGGGCGCTGCGAAATCCAAGTCAGAAGCTGACTCGAACTCCACACAGACCACCGCTTAGGTCCATTCTTGCTGCACAACTGAAGTCCAACGAACTTCGTGAGTAGGCTGATTGCGGCCCTTCAGGTCGACATCCACGAGCGACGACGTAAGGCCCGAGGCCGGCGCGAAACTAGCATCGATACTCGATGGCCTATATTCGCCAGCCATAGATAATGACTTCGACGGAGGGTTGTTAAATGGCAAATGGGACGGGTGGAGCTGCGATCGCACCGCAGCCGTTTAGTGATGAGGACGTGCTGGAAGCGAGCTTCCGCCTGGAAGCAGCGACCGAGGGCGCCGAGCCTGTACGAAAGCTCTTCCTGCGAACGTACAGGCTCGCCAACGCTCAGGCTCGGACTTGGCATGCAAGGCCTGAGGAAGACTGGCCGCTGTTGGCGACCATCCTTCCGAACAAAATCATCATGCGGCCGATCCATGTAAATCCGCACGCGCAGCGCTACCTGACGCCCAAGAACGGGTGTTTCACTACAGTCATCTACGTCGATGACTATGGCGACGAGTTGCCGGGTGACGCAGAAGCTGCGGCGTTGCGCATTGAATCGCGCTTAGCTTGGGGACTCTTTGACTCTACGGGCAACGGTCTCGGTCTGAACAGGGACCTTGACCCGCTGTGGCAAGGTCTATCGCGAATTCAGCACGCCGAGGTCCTCGTGATCAGCCGGCACCCGGAAATGCACGCCAAAGACGGCGTAGTTTCGATTGGCACTCAGGAAATCGACAAGCTGCGACGCGCTTTCAATCGGATCACGTCGAACGGCCGTAAGCTGATTCGCCAAACTAAGCAAGGCATCGTGCATGACGACGTGCTCACAAGGCTTGACCCCGAACGATTCCGGCGAGTCGTGCAGGTCAACCCGCCCTTGGTCGAGGTTCGACGCGAGGGTGCGAAGCAGACCGCAGCCCGGGAGCGTGCAGAGCGTCGATCCAACGTGCAGGCCGTGCGCAAGCAGCTCGGTGAGCTAGTGACGGAGGCTCCCCAGGAGCTGATGATGCTGCACGCCGAGATTGAGCGGGTGACGCTCGCAAAAATGATCGTGGCATTCAAGGCGAAGCTCATCAGTAAGCTTACCGAACCACACTGGCAGACGTTCTTTGAGCAGAACAAGTTCGTCCTTAGCTTGGCCTTTGCGCGTCCCGTCGAGCTGACTCATACGCAATTCCGTGCAAAGGGTTCCACCTTGACTGGTGCAGGTGCTCAGATTGGCGACTTCCTGTTCAAGGAATATGGTCAAGCACTCGCCATTGTTGAAATCAAAACGCCGGAGACTGCCTTGCTACAGGGCACGGCCTACCGTGGTCAGGATGTCTTTGGTCCGAACTCGGAACTCTCCGGTGCAGTGACCCAGGTGCTGTTTCAGCAGAGCGAACTCAGGCAACGCTGGGTCACTCATGTACATGACAACCCGGCCTTGCGCGTGTCCGGTGCCGATGTCATCAAGTGCGTTGTCGTCGCAGGCCGCATGCCCACCGATCCAAGCAAACTGCGCAGCTTTGAGGTGTTCCGAAACGCGTGTAAGGACGTGGACATCGTCACCTTTGACGAACTTTTAGCGAAACTTGAGTTCCTAGAGCAGCATCTGACTCCGCAGCCTGAACCAGACCTGTTCTGACCAAGGTCCCCTCCCGGTGATGTCGGGCCTGTTAGGCCGATCAAGCCTGCCGCTCCCCCCTCAACCAAGCTTTCGACTTTACCCCGGTGTCAAACGGTTGCCAACACCACCAGGCACAGCCTAGTGCCCTCCAGTCCTTCAAGGCACTGAGGTGCACGGAACGGTTGCCCGGTCCAAGACTGTGACGCCGGTTGGTGGCGATCTGTGATGGTTATAGGCCATTCACCTTTGGGCCCGAGTGTTGCCGCGAGAATCTTGGGTTGGGCCATACCGGCGGGTCGGCACTCAACAGGCATCTTGTGGGTGCTCTGCCACGCCGTTGAACGCTTCTGCTGCACAAAAGTAGTACACGATTTCCGACGGCATTTTCTGTGCTGAAAGACCGCTATGGAGATTTCCCTTCGGTTTAGGGCCGCTTTGGAGAGATGAATCCCAATGCCCGCTCCTGGCTCTTGGCGGGTGCTCGAATTGGTGAAATCATCGCCAGAAAGCTGACCCTGAAACACAGGATTGAACGGCCGGTATGGAGCAGGCAAATCGAAAACCTCTAAGACCGGTATCAGCCTAATCGAGCCTTAGGAAGCGCTTGATTTCTTGAAAAACTGTTAGGCTCCGTTTCATGAGTGAATTCAACCACTTAAGCCTTACTAATTGTTAGGGTCATTCAGAATAGCTGTGAGCGAATCTTTCGACCTAGCCTGCAAGGCATTCCGGCAGTGGTGCTCAGTAACAACGACGGCTGTGCCATAGCGCGCTCTAACGAGGCAAAAGCATTGGGCATCAAAATGGGTGCGCCATGGTTTCAGATCAAGCACTTGACGGACTCACACGGCTTGGTGGCCCTTTCTGCCAATTTTGCGTTGTACGGTGACATCAGCGATCGCATGATGAGCCTGGCAGCGGGGTTAGGGCCCACTCAGGAGATCTACTCCATTGACGAGTCCTTCATTGGGCTCGAAGGCGTTCGTGGTGACTTGGTGGAGCGCAGTCACAAGATTCGCTCACGCATCCTGCAATGGACGGGCATCCCCTGCGGCATTGGAATTGGACGCACCAAGACCCTTGCCAAACTGGCCAACCACATTGCCAAGACCGCTGAGCGTAAGCCATGTGTTTATCCAGGTCATCTGGCACAGGTGTGCAACCTAGAGGTGCTCTCGGCAGGTGAGCGGCAGCACGTATTTGAGGCCACTGAGGTGGGTGAGGTCTGGGGGATTGGGCGGCGTATCAGCAAACAACTCACCGACGGTGGCATCAAGACTGTTCAAGATCTGGTGCGAATGGATGTTGCCACCATTCGCAAAGGGTGGTCCGTCGTGTTGGAGCGAACGGTTCGTGAACTCCAAGGCACACCATGCATAGGGCTGGATGACGCACCAGCGCCAAAGAAAGAGATTGCCAGCACACGCTCCTTCGGCCACGCGGTCACCGAGCTATCGGACCTAACCCAGGCGCTTACTGAATTTGCCAGCCGGGCTGCGGAAAAGGTGCGTAAACAACATTCACTCGCCAGTGAGGTCATGGTCTTTATCCGCACTAGTCCGTTTCGCAAAGACCCGCAGTACAGCCGCTCCATCGTCGTGCCACTGCGCCGCCCGACGGCGGACACGGGCGCAATCGTTCAAGCAACGGTTTTGGGCCTACGGGCGATTTACTGCCAAGGGTTCAAATATGCAAAAGCCGGGGTCATGCTGTTAGACCTGCAGCCCGACTCCATCATTCAAGGCGAACTTGATCTCGGCGATGACGATTCCCTCGAGGACATAGCCGACAAGGCACGCCTGATGTCGGCGCTAGATGCCATTAACAAGCGCTACGGGCGCGGAACCATGAAGATGGCCAGCGCGGGACTCGACGGTGACCGCCGTGTGTGGTCCATGCGACAAGAGCGAAGAACGCCCGCATACACCACCAACTGGGCCGATATTCCAATCGTCAGAGCTTGATTAAGATTAGGTCATGGGTCGCATCAGACGCTTACTTCAGCAGGAAAGGCCTG
>CANFIH010000133.1 GCA_947446855.1 Burkholderiales bacterium | reverse complement strand
TAACATGTTCGCACTCGAAACCTTCACTAAATCCAAGATCACCGAAGTCGGCGTCCTGTCCCAAAAGAACCGAGAGCCTGACCAAAACCCCGGTGCAGCGCTGTCGTTCACCCTTGAGCTGAGCAATCACAACCTGGCCTATTTCGACGGCTCCTTGAAGTCGTTCCTGTACACCAAAAGCGCGGCCACCACCACGGCGCCCAAGCAGAATGGTCTGGAGGGCATCGAGGAGGTGTCGGACATGCCCAACCTCACGGCAGCCGGCGCGAAGCTGGGCAAGCTGCATTGGAATCACGAGCTCACCGGCTACAGCCTGGAGATCGACCAGGGCCTGGGCGGCAAGAATTCCAATCTGTCCATCGGTGATGTAGCCCTGGCCAACTTCCGTATTGAGCCCAAGGAAGGCGGCACCATCCTGGTCAGCTTCGTGGGCGAGGCCCAGGACGTGCCCGAGCAGGTGTTTGGCCGGCTGGCCACGCTCAAGAACCGCGAAGTGCAGATTCGTCTGGCGCCTCCGGTGGTGGATCAGAGCGATCTGGGCGAGTAACTGCCATGCCATCGCCTGCCATTGGCACATTCGTAAAACCAGTTGGCCGCTTTGGTGGCTATCTGTACTGCCTGGAAATCATGGAGCTCGTGACCTATGAGTCATGGGCAGGCGGCGAATGTGTTCAGTGGCAGTGCAAGCGCTGGGGCTTGAGGGATGGCCAGCCGTTTGACGATGGCCACCTTAGCACCGGAACCAGCATCAGCGGAGCGAAGCCCGCTGCACCAGGCGTATGGAGAGACCCATCAGATGGCTGGTGCGGCCCGCTCTACTGGCGAAAGATTGAAACCAAGGGACAACAGGATCTATTCATATGAACTCAGCCCTACACAACGAATGGAATGCGCTGCTGGCCAGCCGCCGCAAGTTCAACACCAGCGGACAGGATGGCAGCGACTTTGCCGAATGGTGCAAGTTTCGCAACGCAATTCCTGAGCCCACACAGATGGAGCTTTTTGCATGAGCGCATTAAACAATCCACGCCGGACAGCACATGGACATCTTCACGTAGAGGCGTTTTGCCTGATGTGGTACGCCTGCCAGTCTTGCCAGCACCGTGAGCAGTTTTGGAACTCGCGCGATGGTGTAACGCCATTCGGGACAACATGCCCGAGCTGTGGCGCGTCAGAGTTGATGCACACCGAGTTCTATCGTGACTCCTATATGCCGAACCACACTCCAGCATTTGGCCAACGTGTGTGGGTCGACATGACGAAAGAGCGCGCAGAGTCCTATGCCAAGAAGCGGCTTGAAGCGCTGAAGGCACACCGACGAGTGATCCCCTCTGAGGAGGAAATGATTTTCCAGTCCTTGTTCGAGTCGATCTACCACGATGGCCAGGCGCCTGACATGGCGGTCACCGGGTACAAGGAGGTGCAGCCGTGAAAAAGACCTCCACCTACGCCCGCAAAAAAGCGGTGCAACAGCGCCAGGATGAACACGAGACTCTGCTGGCCTTGATCATGCAGGACCTGCGTGGCCTGCAGATCGATGCTGGCATCCACACATGGACCGGAAACGATGGCGCCAAGATGGTCAACCTGGCCGGGCGCCTGTGCTACATAACGGCCTTCGCGGCCCGGCGCGCTGGCTTCGATGCAGAAGATCTGAATGTGCGCATTGTGCGCGGCATGGCTGGGGCCCTGGCCGATATGGCCGCTGACCTGGACAACGTGGAGCGGTATCGCCCTGCTATCCAGAGTGGCCTGGCTGCCATTGACCGCCTGATCCCCCAGTGCGATGAACTCGACATCGTGCTCGGCCTCCGGGAGCTGGACACCATCCTGGCCGTCAAGGATCTGGGCACGGCCGATGTGCGGGAAGCGATGGGGCTGGAGGTATGAGCCACTTCACAACTACTGAAATGCAATATATGTGTTCAAAGTGGGGCATTCGAGATCGGGAAGTCTTGCTCATTGAAATGGCGTTGATGGAAAAGCTTCGGGCTGCAAAGCATCAAACGGAGTGGCTAACTTGCCCACGCTGTGGATACAAAAGCCCATATAGCGAACTCAAGATGGGTACTCTGGTGGAAGAGTCTGCACGCGTACATGCTCACGCGAGCGCAGCATTGGCCGCCAAGCACCTGCCCGCTGACGACACAGAAGGCGGTGCGCTGTGACCGAACTAAACCGCCAGCAACTCTGTGCCGCCCTGGGCATCAGCGAGTCCACTGTCAGGCGCCTTGAACTGAGTGGATTACCATGCACTCCGGTGGGCATCCGCTCAAAACGCTACGATTTGGCCGAATGCAAGGCCTGGCTGAAGGTGAACCAATGTCAATCTGGGACGATAAAAAGGGCCGTAAGCACGTCGGCATTATGGTCGGTGGACAAAGAATTCACCGAATCCTGCCGGAGGGTTCAACTGCGGGTGATGCCAAGCGTATAGAGGCCGAGCTGCGGGGCGCCATCGACAAGGCGCCCAAGCAGGTTGGCATCCCCGGCGACCTGCCAATGCAGGCGATCATGAAGATCTACATCGCCCACTCCAAAGGACTGCGCAGCTCGGACACTTCCGAGCACCACGCCAAGCGCCTTGGCCAATGGGCTGAAAAGTTCCGCGCCAGCCAGGCTGCCGCTTTCGCCGCGGTGGTCATCAAGGACATGAGCACCTTGATCGAGGACGATAAAACCGGGGAAATGAAGCCAGCCTATGCGCCGGCCACCATCAACCGGAGCTTGGCCACCGCAAAGAAGGGCCTCACCCTGGCCTGGGAACAGGGCCTCACCCCGGAGAACTACGGCCTGCGCATCAAGTCGGTGCGGGTCAACAACAAGCGCGAGGTGTTCCTGAGCGTTGCCCAGGTGCATGCCATTGCCGACAGCTGCCAGCCAGAGACCAAGGCGGCGATCTGGGCGGCCCTGCTGACAGGGGCACGCCGTGGGGAGTTGTTCAAGATCAAGGCCGAGCACATCGGAGAGGACACGATTACCATCCCGGCCAGCCACACCAAGACCAACATGGCCCGCGTGGTGCCCATCATCCCGGCGCTGCGACCCTGGCTAAAACACTTCCCCCTGAAGCTGACGGTGGAAGGCTTGAAGTCCAACTGGCAGCGGGCCCGGGTGCGCGCTGGCATGGACCATGTGAACTTCCACGATCTGCGCCATTCGTGTGCATCGATCATGCTGGGGCTGGGCGTGGACCTGTACACCATCAGCAAGATCCTGGGGCACAGCACCATCCAGACCACCCAGCGATACAGCCACCTGCAGGTTGATGCGCAGCGTGTGGCGCTCGGAAAGCTGGGCGACCTGGTGATGCCCCCACCGGCCAAGAAAAAAGCCCCTGCGGCTCGGAAAGCTGCAAGGGCCTAATTACACCGGGAAATTACACAGGGCTGGGCGGTGTCTCTGTTCCAACCCCTGTTTTCATTGGTGGGCGATGCAAGTTTCGAACTTGCGACCCCTGCAGTGTGAATGCAGTGCTCTACCCCTGAGCTAATCGCCCTGAATGTGTTCAGGAAAGACTTAAATTATATAGCGAATTTAGGCCGCTTCTTGTGCCCAGATCACTTTTCCACCACTCGCTTTGTTGATTTGTTCGATGGCGTCCGTGTGCGCGGCCAGTTCCTGCTGGTTGGCGGACAACACCTGCAGGTCGAAACCGCGCAGGTCTATGCGTTCCACCGTGAAGCCGCCCCGCTCTTCCTGCTCCCCCGAATCCATGAGCAGGGCGTCCTGCCCACGTGTCATGTTGATGTAGACGTCTGCCAGCAGTTCAGCATCCAGTAGCGCTCCGTGCAGGGTGCGGCCGGAGTTGTCTACTTCCAGGCGGCTACACAAGGCGTCCAGGCTGTTGCGCTTGCCAGGGAACATTTCCTTGGCCAGGGCCAGGGTGTCGAGCACGCTGGCTACATGTTCCTTGAGCGGCAGCTTGCCAGCGCGCTTGAGCTCGACATTCAAGAAGCCGATGTCGAAGGGCGCGTTGTGGATGATGATTTCGGCGTCCTGCACATAGGCCAGGAACTCTTCTGCCACCGTTTCAAACTTGGGCTTGTCGCGCAGGAATTCGGTGGTGAGGCCGTGGACCCTGAGCGCCTCTTCATGGCTGTCGCGCCCGGGGTTCAGGTAAATGTGCAGGTTGTTGCCGGTGAGCTTGCGGTTGACCAGCTCGACGCAGCCAATTTCAACCACGCGGTCGCCCTGTTCGGCGTAGAGGCCGGTGGTTTCGGTATCCAGAAAAATTTGACGCATGGTCCTATTTTGACGCGTCTAGTGATTTTCTTTGGCGTGGTTGATGGAGTACTTGGGTATCTCCACCACCAGGTCTTTTTGTGCCAGGATGGCCTGGCAGCTCAGGCGCGAGTTGGGCTCCAGACCCCAGGCGCGATCCAGCAGGTCTTCTTCGGTTTCTTCTAGTTCGTTGAGCGAGGCAAAGCCTTCGCGCACGACCACGTGGCAGGTGGTGCAGGCGCAGCTCATGTCACAGGCGTGCTCGATGTTGATGCCGTTTTCCAGCAGCGCTTCGCAGATGGAGGTGCCGGCCGGCGCGCTGATGTCACGGCCTTGCGGGCAGTATTCCGGGTGCGGCAGTATCTTGATGATGGGCATGGTGTCGACCTAAATGTTTGCAATGTTTTTGCCAGCCAGCGCCTGCGCAATGCTGTGGTTCATGCGCGCGGCGGCAAAGGCTTCGGTGGCCTGGGCCAAGGCCTTGGACACGGCCTCAATGTGGGCGGCGTCAAGGCTGGAAAGCGACTCCTCAGAGGCCTTCATGGCCTGGTCAATGGTCGCGCGCTCTGCTGCGTCCAGCAATGCACCGTCCACGGCCAGGGCACTGCGCGTGGCCAGCAACAGGCGATCGGCGTCGACACGGGCTTCCACCAGGGCGCGGGCCTGCATGTCCTGCTGGGCGGTGCTGAAGCTGTCCTTGAGCATCTGGGCAATCTGGTCGTCGGTCAGGCCGTAAGAGGGCTTGACGTCGATGCGGGCTTCCACACCGCTGACCTGCTCCTTGGCGCCCACGTTCAGCAGACCATCTGCATCCACTGTGAAAGTGACGCGGATGCGCGCCACACCGGCAGCCATGGGCGGAATCCCGCGCAGCTCAAAGCGCGCAAGGCTGCGGCAGTCGGCCACCAGGTCGCGCTCGCCCTGCACCACGTGCAGCGCCAAGGCGGTCTGGCCGTCTTTGTAAGTGGTGAAGTCCTGCGCCATGGCGGTGGGAATGGTCTGGTTGCGCGGAACAATACGCTCCACCAGGCCGCCCATGGTCTCAATGCCCAGCGACAGCGGGATGACGTCCAGCAGCAAAAGGTCGCCGTCCGGGTTGTTGCCGGCCAGTTGATTCGCCTGGATGGCGGCGCCCAGCGCTACCACTTCGTCGGGGTTCAGATTGACCAGAGGTTCCTGGCCAAAGAATTCACCCACGGCACGGCGCACCTGCGGCATGCGGGTGGAGCCACCGACCATGACCACGCCCTTGATATCGTCCTTGCCCAGCTTGGCATCACGCAGGGCTTTTTTAATGGCCAGCAGGGTGCGTTGGGTGAGTGCTGCGGTAGCGGCTTCAAACTGTTCACGGTTCAGCGACAAGTCGATGGCGCCCGCAGAAAGCTCCACTTCAGCGGTGACGATTTCTTCGGCGGACAGCGCTTCCTTGCACTGGCGCGCGTGGGCCAGCAACCTCGCCTGGTCCTCCATGGAGTCCACGCTCAGGCCGGACTCTTGCAGCAGCCAGTCGGCCAGGGCGCGGTCGTAATCGTCGCCACCCAAAGCCGAGTCGCCACCGGCGGCCAGCACCTCAAACACACCGGCCGAGAGGCGCAGGATGGAGATGTCAAAGGTGCCGCCGCCCAGGTCGTAGACGGCGTACACGCCCTCGGACGCGTTGTCCAGGCCGTAGGCAATGGCTGCGGCTGTGGGCTCATTGATCAGGCGCAGCACGTTCAGGCCGGCCAACTGCGCCGCGTCCTTGGTGGCCTGGCGCTGGGCGTCGTCGAAGTAGGCGGGCACGGTGATGACCGCGCCAAAAATGTCGTCGTTGAAGGTGTCTTCGGCGCGGAAACGCAGCGTAGCCAGAATCTCGCCGCTCACCTCTACCGGGCTTTTGTCACCGGCGATGGTGCGCACCTTGACCATACCGGGCTCGTCCACCAGGGCATAGGGCAGCTTGTCCACATGGGCCACATCGCGCAGGCCGCGGCCCATCAGGCGCTTGACGGAGGCGATGGTGTTGCCGGGGTCATTGACCTGGTTTTCCAATGCATCGAAGCCGATCTGGCGGCGCTGGGCATCGAGGTAGCGCACCACGCTGGGCAGAATCACCCTGCCCTGACCATCGGGCAGGCATTCGGCTACCCCATTGCGCACAGAGGCCACCAGAGAATGCGTAGTGCCCAGGTCAATTCCCACGGCAATACGGCGCTGGTGCGGATTGGGCGACTGCCCGGGTTCGGAAATTTGTAAAAGCGCCATGGTCTCTTTAAGCGAATTGGTCCAACCGCTGCTTGAGGTCGTGGTCGAATTTTTCAATGAACATCAAAATCCGCACCAGACCAACCGCCGCGGCGTAGTCATGTTGTTCGTCCAACTGCTCGGCGCAGTGGTGCAACACCTGCTCTTTGCTGTTTTGCACCATGTCCGACAGTTCCTCCAGCGGCTCCAGCCCCCGGGCATCGTCCAAGGCTTCGCGCCATTCCATCTGCTGCATTAGGAAGGCATTGGGCATGGCGGTGTTGGTATGGGCGTTGACCGGAAAGCCGGCCAGCTCGCACAAGTAGGCAGCCCGTTTGACCGGGTCCTTCAGACGCTGGTAGGCCTCATTGATGCGCACCGACCACTGCATGGCAACGCGTTGGGCAGCGGCACCTTGCGCTGCAAACTTGTCGGGATGGGCCTGGCGTTGCAGGTCTTTCCAGCACGCATCGACCTCTGCACGATCCTGGGCGAACTGTTTCTCCAGACCGAACAGTTCAAAGTCATCGTCTTGTAAATTCACACGCGGAACGACTCACCGCAGCCGCATTTGTCCCGTTCGTTCGGGTTGTTGAAGCGAAAGCCCTCGTTCAGCCCCTCGCGGACGAAGTCCAGCTCGGTGCCGTCGATATAGGCCAGGCTTTTCGGGTCCACCAGAACCTTGACGCCATGGCCTTCGAAGACCATGTCTTCGGGGGCGAATTCGTCCACGTACTCAAGCTGGTACGCCAGGCCGGAGCAGCCGGTGGTCTTGACGCCCAACCGCACGCCCACGCCCTTGCCGCGTTTGGCAAGGTAACGGGTGACGTGGCGTGCGGCGGCCTCGGTTAGCGAGATGGCCATATCAGTTCAGATGCTTCTTTTTGTAGTCATCCACGGCCGCCTTGATCGCGTCTTCGGCCAGGATGGAGCAGTGAATCTTCACCGGCGGCAGAGCCAGTTCTTCGGCAATCTCGCTGTTCTTGAGCGCAGCGGCCTGGTCCAGGGTTTTGCCCTTGACCCATTCGGTCACCAGCGAGCTGGACGCGATGGCCGAGCCGCAGCCGTAGGTCTTGAAACGTGCGTCTTCAATAATGCCGGTTTGGGCATTCACCTTGATCTGCAGCTTCATCACGTCGCCGCAGGCGGGTGCGCCCACCATGCCGGTGCCCACATCCTCGTCGCCCTTGTCAAAGGAGCCGACGTTGCGGGGGTTTTCGTAGTGGTCAACGACTTTTTCAGAATAGGCCATTTGGTTTACCTCTTAATTTCGATTAATGCGCGGCCCATTGAATCGTGCTGATATCAATGCCCTCTTTGTACATATCCCACAGCGGACTCAAGTCGCGCAGCTTCGCCACGTTCTTCTTGATGGTGTCCACGGCGTAGTCAATCTCGGCTTCCGTGGTCCAGCGGCCAATCGTCATGCGCAGGCTGCTGTGGGCCAACTCATCGCTGCGGCCCAGGGCACGCAGCACGTAGCTGGGTTCCAGGCTGGCCGAAGTGCAGGCAGAGCCACTGCTGACAGCCAGGCCCTTAATACCCATGATGAGCGACTCGCCCTCAACATAGTTGAAGCTCATGTTGAGGTTGTGCGGCACACGCTTTTCGGTGTGGCCGTTGATGAACACCTGCTCCACGTCCTTCAGACCATTGAGCATGCGGTCGTGCAGGGCACGGATGCGAATGTTCTCGCCATGCATTTCTTCCTTGGCGATACGGTAGGCCTCGCCCATGCCGACGATCTGGTGCGTGGGCAGCGTGCCCGAGCGCATGCCACGCTCGTGGCCGCCGCCGTGCATTTGCGCTTCCAGGCGGATGCGCGGCTTGCGGCGCACAAACAAGGCGCCAATGCCCTTGGGGCCATAGGTCTTGTGCGAGGTCAGGCTCATCAGATCGACCGGCAGCGTGGTCAGGTCGATGTCCACACGGCCGGTGGCTTGGGCGGCGTCCGAATGGAAGATCACACCCTTCTCGCGGCAGATCGCGCCGATGGCGGCGATGTCCTGGATCACGCCGATTTCGTTGTTCACGAACATGACGCTGGCCAGGATGGTGTCGGGGCGTATGGCGGCCTTGAACACGTCCAGATCCAGCAGACCGTCGGCCTGCACATCCAGATAGGTCACTTCAAAGCCCTGGCGTTCCAGTTCGCGGCAGGTGTCCAGCACGGCCTTGTGCTCGGTCTTGACCGTGATGAGGTGCTTGCCCTTGCTTTGGTAAAAGTGCGCTGCGCCCTTCAGAGCCAGGTTGTTGGATTCCGTGGCACCAGACGTCCAGACGATCTCGCGCGGGTCGGCGCCAATCAGGGCTGCCACCTGCTCGCGGGCGTTTTCGACCGCGGCTTCGGCTTCCCAGCCCCAGGCGTGGCTACGCGATGCCGGGTTGCCAAAGTGGTTGCGCAACCAGGGGACCATGGCATCCACCACCCGCTCGTCGCAGGGGTTGGTGGCGCTGTAATCCATGTAGATCGGGAAATGGGGTGTGGTGTCCATGAGTCGCTCAGTACTAACTTAAAAAATGAATATTCGGTCGGGCCATCAGTTCTTGGAGATGGAGAAGGCGTTGCCCAGGGCAAACACCGAATTCGGCGCGTTGATGCGCATGGGCTTGACCACCGGCATGGCCGATATGGCGCGCTTGACGCTGGGCTTGTCCTCAATCTGCAGGCCCTTGGCCAGTTGCTCATCCACCAGCTTTTGCAGGGTGACCGAGTCCAGAAACTCCACCATGCGGGTGTTCAGCGAGGCCCACAAATCATGGGTCATGCAGCGGTTGCCTTCGCCCAGGCAGTTTTCCTTGCCGCCGCACTGGGTGGCGTCAATCGGCTCGTCCACCGACACAATGATGTCGGCCACGGTAATGTCTGTGGCCTTGCGCGCCAGGGTGTAACCGCCGCCGGGGCCACGGGTGGATTCGACCAGCTCATGGCGACGCAGTTTGCCGAACAGTTGCTCCAGGTAGGACAGCGAAATCTGCTGGCGCTGGCTAATCGCAGCCAGGGTCACGGGCCCGCTGGCCTGGCGCAGGCCCAGATCGATCATGGCCGTAACGGCAAAGCGGCCTTTGGTGGTGAGACGCATGATGAGCTCCTTCGATCTAATTGGTTGACTAACGGCCTCAAGTATAGCAATAAACCAAGCGATTTGCTCGGGTAACTAGACCGATCAGTCGCAAGTCCTACTGTTTTGAAGGGATAGGCAACAAAACCAGGTTGTCGGAGCCCGGCGCGCCGAAGGCCTGCTCCTTGAGGATGTGCAGCTGGTCGCGCACGCGGGCGGCTTTTTCGAATTCCAGGTTGCGGGCGTGCTCCATCATCAGCTTCTCCAGCCGCTTGATTTCGCGCGACACATCCTTCTCGCTCATGTCCTCCACCTGGGCGCGGGCCACGGCGTCGCGCTCCAGGCGCTCGGCTTCCTTGCCCGCCTTCTCGCTGTAGACGCCGTCGATCAGGTCGCGCACCTTCTTGACGATGGCCTTGGGCGTGATGCCGCGCTCCAGGTTGTGGGCGATCTGCTTGGCGCGGCGGCGTTCGGTCTCGCCGATGGCGCGGTCCATGGAGTCGGTGCGCTTGTCGGCATAGAGGATCGCCCTGCCCTCCAGGTTGCGTGCGGCCCGGCCTATGGTCTGGATCAGGGAGCGCTCGGAGCGCAAAAAGCCCTCCTTGTCGGCATCCAGAATCGCCACCAGCGAGACCTCGGGGATATCCAGGCCCTCGCGCAAGAGGTTAATGCCGACCAGCACATCAAAGGTGCCCAGGCGCAGGTCGCGCAGGATTTCCACCCGCTCGACCGTGTCCACATCGCTGTGCAGGTAGCGCACCTTGACGCCGTTGTCGCTCAGATAGTCCGTCAACTGCTCGGCCATGCGCTTGGTGAGCGTGGTGATCAGCACCCGCTCGTTCTTCTCGACGCGGATGCGAATTTCCTGCAACACATCGTCAACCTGGGTGGTGGCCGGGCGCACCTCCACCTCGGGATCGATCAGACCAGTCGGGCGCACCACCTGCTCCACCACCTTGCCGGAATGGTCTTTCTCCCACTGCGCGGGGGTGGCCGAGACAAACACGGCCTGGCGCATGCGCGCCTCGAACTCCTCGAATTTGAGCGGGCGGTTGTCCAGCGCGCTGGGCAGGCGAAATCCGTACTCCACCAGCGTGGTCTTGCGGGCGCGGTCGCCGTTGTACATGCCGCCAAACTGGCCGATCAGCACATGGCTCTCGTCCAGGAACATCACGGCGTCCTTGGGCAAATAGTCGGTCAGGGTGGCCGGCGGCTCGCCGGGGGCGGCAGCGCTGAGGTGGCGCGAGTAGTTCTCGATGCCCTTGCAGTGACCCACTTCGCTCAGCATTTCCAGGTCAAACCGGGTACGCTGCTCCAGGCGCTGCGCCTCCACCAGCTTGCCCATGGAGACAAATTCCTTCAGGCGGTCGGCCAGCTCCAGCTTGATGGTTTCCACGGCGGCCAGCACCTGCTCGCGCGGGGTCACGTAATGGCTGCTGGGGTAGACGGTAAAGCGCGGAATCTTCTGGCGTATGCGGCCGGTCAGCGGGTCAAACAGCTGCAGGGACTCGATCTCGTCATCAAACAGCTCGATGCGGATCGCCATTTCACTGTGTTCGGCAGGAAAGATGTCGATGGTGTCGCCGCGCACGCGGAAGGCGCCTCGCGAAAAGTCGATGTCATTGCGCTGGTACTGCATGCGCACCAGCTGGCTGATCAGATCGCGCTGGCCGTACTTGTCGCCCACGCGCAGCGTCATGATCATCTTGTGGTAGGCCTCGGGCTGGCCGATGCCGTAGATGGCCGAGACGGTGGCCACGATCACCACATCGCGCCGCTCCAGCACGCTCTTGGTACAGCTTAGCCGCATCTGCTCGATGTGCTCATTGATGGCAGAGTCTTTCTCGATGAACAGGTCACGCTGCGGCACATAGGCCTCGGGCTGGTAGTAGTCGTAGTAACTGACG
>CANFIH010000132.1 GCA_947446855.1 Burkholderiales bacterium | reverse complement strand
GAGGGGTGTGCCGGGGACCGATTTGTGCGTACCCGCACTATGAGGGCCCCGGCACACCCCTCACCGGCAGGCACACAAGCAGCAAAAAAACCTACCCCGCCCGAATCCGGTTCACCAACTGCGTGGTCGAGTACCCCGCCACAAAAGGCAGCGCCAGCGCGTGCCCGCCCCAGCTCTCCACCAGGTGGGTCTCGGCCAGCTTGGCCATGTCGTAGTCACCCCCCTTGACCAGGATGTCGGGCCGGATCTCGCCAATCAGCTCCAGCGGCGTGTCCTCGTCAAACCAGGTCACCAGGCTCACCGCCTCCTGCGAGGCCATCACGATGGCGCGATCGGCGTCCTTGTTGAGCGGTCGGTCATCGCCCTTGCCCAGGCGCTTGACCGAGGCATCGGTATTGAGCGCCACGATCAGGCTGCCGCCCAGCGCGCGGGCCTGCGCCAGATAGACCACATGGCCGCGGTGCAACACGTCAAATACCCCGTTGGTAAATACCCACGGGCGGGGCAGGGCTTGCAGGGCTAACGCCAGGTCATCACGTGCATGGATCTTTTGCAAAAAAGCGGGAGGGGTATTCTGGGTAGGCATGCGGCTGATGCTAGCAGGGCTTTTGCCCGGACTTTGCCTTGTTTCTTCAGGCGCTGGCCCGGCGCAAGAGAGGCATAATCTTCGCAGAACATGCACCTCATACCGATCGAAATCGACTCCATCCGCATTGGGTACCCGCTTCCGTGCGACTTGGTCGACAGGGACGGCATCCTGCTGGCTAAAAAGTCCTTCGTGGTGCGCTCCAAAGACGACCTGGTGATGTTCTACAACCGCAGCGAAGGCCTGTTCATTGACGGCATGGACGCTGAAGCCTTGCACAAGGCCTATATCGACCAGTTGCAAACCATGATGCGCAAGGACAAGTCGATTGGCGAAATCGCCGAATCCAAGCTGCTGGTGGACAAGGCCATGAAACGCAAGGCCGAAGCCAGCGACCGGGTGGACTGGCGCGACCTGCAGGCGCAAGCCCACTACGTGTTGCGCGACCCGCAGCCGGAGAACTTTCTGGAACGGCTGGAGCCGGTGCACCAGATCCTGTACCGGGAATCCCTGCGCAATCCCAACGGCGTGTTGTTTGCACTCATCCAGCTTTCGGCCACCGAGACCACCATGTACAGCGCCACCCACTCCATGCTGGTCAGCGTGATGTGCGGCCTGGCCGCACGCGAGGTGCTGAACTGGCCCGAACCGGTGGACATGTTGCTGCGCAAAGCCGCGCTGACCATGAATCTGTCCATGACCGAATTGCAGGACCGGCTGGCGGCGCAGATGCGCCCGGCGGATGCCTTTCAGCAAACCCGGATTGACGAACACGCACAGCAGTCAGTGGCTTTGTTGCAAACCATGGGAGTGACCGACGCCACCTGGCTGGAGGCCGTGGCAGCCCACCACGCCCAGGCGCCGGGCCCCTTGCGCAGCAAGACCCCGGCACAACGCCTGGCGCGCCTGATTCAACGCGCTGACATGTTTGCCGCACGCCTTTCGCCCCGGTTGACGCGTCCACCGATGACACCCGCCATGGCCATGCAGGCCTGCTATTTCGACGAGCACAAGCAGGTTGACGAAGCCGGTGCGGCCTTGATCAAGGCCGTGGGCATTTACCAGCCCGGCGCCTATGTCAGGTTGGCATCGGAAGAGGTAGCCGTCGTGGTGCGACGGGGTGCCAACACCAGCACCCCGCGGGTGGCCGTGGTGCTCAACCGCAGTGGCATGCCCACCACCGAACACGCGGTGCGTGATACCAGCCAGAAGGAATACCGCGTGCTGGCCAGCGTGCCGCATAACGACGTGAAGGTGCAGCTCAAGCTGGACCGTCTGATGCCGCTGACACAACCCGTGTCCACCGACCGCAGCTGGTAACACCGGTCCCGCACAGCGGCACCACCCGCGGCTGCGCGCGTCGCCTGCTCCGTCAATTCCTTGCGCTACACAGGGTCTCTGTAGGGCCGGAATTAAAAAATTACCGATCAGTCACAAAATAACCGCCACGGTAACAGCAGTCCCACTTATGAAAATCGCCATCATCGGCTCCGGCATCTCCGGTTTGGCAGTCGCCCACAAGCTGCAAGGGCAAGCCGAGCTGAGCTTGTTTGAAGCTGGCAACTACTTTGGCGGCCATACGCATACCGTGGATGTCACGCTGCCAGGCCCGCAAGGCCCGGTCACGCAGGGAGTGGACACCGGCTTTCTGGTGTTCAACGAGCGCACCTACCCCAAGCTGATCGCGCTGTTTGCCGAGTTGGGCATTGCCACGGCGAAGTCCGACATGTCGTTTTCGGTGCAAGTGCCGCAGGCGCGGGGGCGCTCGGCGCTGGAGTGGAGCGGCTCCTCCCTCAATACGGTGTTTGCCCAGCGCCGCAACCTGCTCCGCCCCCGCTTTTTGCAGATGCTGCGCGACGTTCTGCGCTTTAACGCCCTGGCCACGCGCATCGCCGAAAGCGGTGCCGAGATCGAACTGATGCAGCCACTGTCCGAGTTCCTGAAGCAGCACGGATTTTCGGAAGTCTTCCGGGACTGGTACTTTCTGCCCATGCTGGGCTGCATCTGGAGTTGCCCGACCGACCAGATGCTGCAATTTCCGGTGGCCACCATGATCCGCTTTTGCCACAACCACGGCCTGATTCAGGTGACGAACCGGCCGCAGTGGTGGACGGTGGCCGGTGGTGCGCGGCATTACGTGGACAAGATCGTCAGCAGCGTGCAGGACAAGCGCCTGAACACCCCGGTGTCAGGCATCCGGCGCGATGCGCAGGGCGTCTGGCTTACGTCCAAGGGGCAGACCGAGCGCTTTGACCAGGTCGTGCTGGCCTGCCACTCGGACCAATCCCTGGCTCTTTTAACGGATGCCAGCCCCGCGGAACGCGCCACCCTGGGCGCCATCCGCTACCAGCCCAACCGTGCCGTGCTGCACACCGACACCACGGTGCTGCCACGCACGCGCCGGGCCTGGGCGGCCTGGAATTACCAGCGTGCGGCCGACCCCACGCAGGAGCAGTCGCGCGTGTGCCTGCATTACCTCTTGAATATGTTGCAGCCCCTGCCTTTTCAGCAAAGCGTGCTGGTGTCCCTGAACCCGGTGCAGGAGATCGCGCCCCGCCATGTGCTGGGCAGTTATGCCTATGACCACCCGGTGTTTGACCTCGCCGCCATCCAGGCGCAAAAGCAGGTAGCGACCCTGCAAGGCCAGCGCGGCACCTATTTCTGCGGCGCCTGGACCGGCTACGGCTTCCACGAAGACGGCCTGGCCTCGGGGCTGGAGGTGGCGCGCCGCATCCGCCGCACCCTGGCGCAGCCCGAACGGTTGGCCGCGTGAACCTGGGCAGCCCCGGCAAGCCGCAAGCCCTGATCGGCTTTGGCCAGGTGCGCCACCGGCGCCTCAAGCCGGTGGCGAATGCCTTTGCCTATGGCACCTACTTTTTGCTGCTGCCCCTGCGCAGTCTGGAGAACAACGGCCCCGGTGCCCTGGCCCGCAACCGCCGCGCGCTGCTGAGCTTTTACGACCGGGACCATGGTGACGGGCGCGGCCCTGAACAGGGCGGCGCGCTGGCCTGGCTGGACGCCTTGCTACACGGCCAGGGCATTGCCGACGCCAGCGGCGAAGTCTGGCTGCACACCTACCCGCGCGTGCTGGGCTTTACCTTCAAGCCGGTGAGCTTCTGGTACTGCCACCGGGCTGACGGCAGCTTGCGCGTCATCGTGGCCGAGGTCAACAACACCTTCGGCCAGCGCCATTGCTATCTGCTGGACCAGCCCGCCTATGGCAAGGAGCTGCGCGCCGACAAGGTGTTTGCCGTGTCGCCGTTTTGCCAGGTGGAGGGCAGTTACCGCTTTCGCTTCATGCTCACGCCCGACCTGCGCCGCACGGTGGCGCGCATTGACTATGACGACGCCCAGGGCCCGCTGATTGAAACCAGCGTCAGTGGCACGCTGGAGGTGTTGAGCGCGACCAGCGTGCGCCGCGCCCTCTGGCATTACCCGGCCATGACCTGGAATGTGCTGGCCCGCATCCACTGGCAGGCGCTGAAACTGTTGGTCAAACGTGTCCCGTTTTTCGGCAAGGGCCCACTGCCTGCCGCCTTTGTCAGCCGCTAGGCGCCCCCCAACCCTCCCGCCCTTTTCTGCGCACCACCCCATGAACACCAACACCCTTGGCAACGCCCGCAGCGACGGTTTCACCCTGCCCCACGGCACACCCGCGGCAGCACGCAGCGTCTTCCAACTGCTGGCACGCCTGCAGCACGGCAGCCTGACGGTGCAACTGCCCGACGGCAGCATGCAACGCTTCGGCGGCGAAGCCCTGCCGCATGCCACGCTGGCGCTGCACAACTGGAATGTGTGCGCCGCCGCCCTCAAGTCCGGCGACATCGGCTTTGCCGAGGGCTATATCGCTGGCGACTGGAGCACCCCGAATCTGACCGAACTGCTGCGCGTGCTGATCAAAAACCGCGCCGAAGTGGATGCGGTGATTTACGGCAGCTGGATCGGGCGTTTGTTTTACCGCGTCAAGCACCTGCTACACCGCAACACCCGCGCCAACAGCCAGAAAAACATCCATGCCCACTACGACCTGGGCAATGGCTTTTACGGCTTGTGGCTGGACGACACCATGAACTATTCCAGCGCCCTGTTCAACGGCGACATGACGCAGCCCATGGCCGCGGCGCAGGACGCCAAGGTGCGGCGTGCGCTGACCGAGGCCGCCGTCCAGCCGGGCGACCGCGTGCTGGAAATCGGCTGCGGCTGGGGCGCATTGGCGGAAATGGCCACCACAACCATGGGCGCCCACATCACCGGCGTCACGCTGTCCACCGAGCAACTTGCCTATGCGCAGGCACGCATGCAGCGTCTGGGCGTGGCCCAACACGCAGACCTGCGCCTGCAGGACTACCGCGACATTGACGACGCGCCGTTCGATGCCATCTGCTCGGTCGAAATGATCGAAGCCGTGGGCCGCGAATACTGGCCGACCTACTTCGGCGCCGTGTCGAAGTTGCTGAAGCCGGGCGGGCGCGCCTGCATCCAGAGCATCGTGATTGACGACGCCATGTACGAGCGCTACATCCACTCCACCGACTTCATCCAGCAGTACATCTTCCCCGGCGGCTGCCTGCCCTGCCCGCGCGTGTTCAAGGAGCAGGCCGAGGCCGCGGGCCTGGTGGTGGAAAGCAGCTTTGCCTTCGGGCCGGATTACGCCGAAACGCTGCGACGCTGGCGCGACCGCTTTCTGGCGCAGCGCGAGGCCGTGCTGGCCAATGGCTTTGACGAACGCTTTGTGCGCATCTGGGAGTTCTATCTGGCCTATTGCGAAGCGGCCTTTGACGAACGCAACATCGACGTGCTGCAGTACACGCTGCGCAAACCGGCGGCCTGAGCGCCATGCCACACCCGACCCGCAGGCCAGCGGCATTGGCGCCAGGGCGGCGCCTGGCCATGCATGGCGCTGCCGCCGGCACGCTGGGCGCGCTGGGCCTGGCTCCCTCCAAGGGGTTTGGCGCCTCCGCTGCGGACACCACAGACGCCAGCACCACCGCACCAGGCGAGTTGCTGACCGAACTGCCCGGCGCCCAGGCCCTGGGCGCTGCGACGCTGCGTTTTCTGGGCATGGACATTTACGCGGCCCGGCTCTGGGTGCCGGCGGGCTTCAGCCCTGGTGCCTATGCACAGCATCCATTCGCACTGGAACTGCGCTATTTCCGCAGCTTGAGCGGCCGGCTGATCGCGGAGCGATCACTGAAAGAAATGCGGCGCCAGGGTCCATGGAGTGCAGCGCAGGAAGCCGGCTGGCTGCAAGCCATGCTGCAGGCCTTTGTGGATGTGCAGGCGGGCGACCGCATCAGCGGACTACACACCCCCGGCGTGGGCGCGCGCTTTTGGTTCAACGGCCAGCCGCGAGGGGCGGTGCGCGACGCCGATTTCAGCCGCGTCTTCTTCGGCATCTGGTTGTCCGACGCCAGCAGCGAGCCGCAGATGCGCGCCAGCCTGCTCGGGCACAAAAGCCCATGACCTCGGCACAGGCCCGCACCAGCGCCTTTGGCTGGCGTGCGGGCTGGCGCTATGGCCTGATGGGTTTGCCACTGGCCTTTGTAGCGCTGCCGCTGTATGTGGTGCTGCCCAACTACTACGCGCTGCATTTCGGTGTGCCGCTGGCCAGCCTGGGTGCCTTGCTGCTGGGCGCGCGCCTGTTCGATGCGGCGATAGATCCGCTGCTGGGCCGCTGGAGTGACGGTCTCTTTGCGCGCTCGCCTGCCACGGTACTCACGCGGGCGGCATGGGCCGCAGCGCTCCTGGGCCTGGGCTTTGCGCTGTTGTTTTTTCCGCCGCAGCTTTCCCTGCCCTTGTTGTTGGCCTGGGCGCTGGGCGCTTTGCTCCTGACCTACGCGGCGTTCAGCGCCCTCTCCATCCTGCACCAAAGCTGGGGCGCCCTGCTGGGCGGCGATGAGGCGCAACGCGCCCGGATCGTGGCCTGGCGTGAAGGCCTGGGCTTGCTGGGGGTGGTGCTGGCCTCGGTCGCACCGTTTGTGCTGGGTATGCCGGCCACCACGGCCCTGCTTTTTCTGGCCCTGGCTTGGGGCTGCTGGGCCTGGCGCCGGACGCTAGCGCCGCCCATGCCACCAGGCACCACAGCCCAGCACGGCAGTGTCTGGTTGCCGTTTTCACGCCCGGCTTTTCGCGCCCTGCTGGCGGTGTTTACGGTCAATGGCATCGCCAGTGCGGTGCCCGCCACATTGATTCTGTTTTTTGTGCAGGACCAGTTGCAGGCCAGTGCCGCAGCGCAGCCGTTTTTTCTGGCCACTTACTTCTTAAGCGCCGCCCTCTCCATGGCGCTGTGGCTCAAGCTGGTCGGGAAAATCGGCCTGGCGCGCAGCTGGGCCATCGGTATGTTGCTGGCCGTGACCGTGTTTGCCTGTGCCGCGCAGCTGGGCCCGGGTGACAGCGCGGCCTTCATGCTGGTATGCGCGCTGAGCGGCGTGGCACTGGGCGCCGATCTGGCAATCCCTGCGGCCCTGCTGGCCGGCACCCTTGCCGCCAGCGGCGACCGTGGCCGCGCCGAGGGCGCCTATTTTGGGTGGTGGAACTTTGCCACCAAGCTGAATCTGGCGCTGGCGGCCGGTCTGGCCTTGCCCGCGTTGAACTGGCTAGGCTACACGCCCGGTACGCAGGACGCCGCCGCGCTGCGTACGCTGACCTTTACCTACTGCCTGCTGCCCTGCGCCCTCAAGCTGCTGGCCGCCACGCTGCTCTACACCCTCATCCTCCGGAGAACGCCATGAAACGTCACCTTACGCTTGCCTTGCTGGGCCTTGCCGCAGCCCTCTGTCTGGGCGGCTGTGCCTCGCAGCAGATTGAAAGCTATGCCAATGAAAAGCCGGTGCTGGAGCTGGCGCAGTATTTCAACGGCACGCTGGATGCCTATGGCGTGTTTACCGACCGCTCGGGCAGTGTGGTCAAACGCTTCAGCGTGGTCATGGTGTGCGACTGGCAGGGCGACCAGGGCACGCTGGATGAGGACTTCACCTATTCCGATGGCAGCAAGCAAAAGCGCGTCTGGCACCTCACCAAACTGGGCAACGGGCGCTTCAGCGGCACAGCCGATGACGTGGTGGGCGAGGCCCGTGGCGAGAGCAGCGGCAACACCTTCCACTGGAATTACACCCTGAGCCTGCCGGTGGACGGCAAAGTCTATGAGGTGCAGTTTGACGACTGGATGTACCTGGTGGGCGACAAGGTCATGCTGAACAAGGCCAGCATGAGCAAGTTCGGCATCCGGCTGGGCGACGTCACCCTGTCGTTCTTCAAGCGCTAGACCATGGGCTGGTTGACTCCCCTGAATCCACCGCTGACCGATTGGCGCGGCAAGACGGTGTGGATCGTCGGCGCCAGCAGCGGCATCGGTGCTGCCACGGCCAGTGCGCTGCATGCGCAAGGGGCCAGTGTGGTGGTGTCGGCGCGCAAAGCGCAGGCCCTGCAGGACTTTGTCGCCACGCATGCGGGCGCTCGGGCGCTGGTGCTGGACGCCACCGACCGGCAGGCCGTGCAGGCCGCGGCACAGCAGGTGCTGGCGCTGGGCCGGCTGGACTGTGTGGTGTATTGCGCCGGCCACTACCAGGCCATGCGCGGCTTTGCCATGGACCTGGAAGACGCCGTGCGCCACATGCAGGTGAACTACCAGGGCGCGCTGTATCTGCTGGACGCAGTGCTGCCGCAACTGCTGGCCCAGGGCAGCGGCCACATCAGCCTGGTGGGCAGCGTGGCCGGTTACCGGGGCTTGCCCAACAGCCTGGCCTATGGACCGAGCAAAGCGGCACTGATCCACTTGGCCGAGACGCTCTACCTGGACCTGCGTGACAAGGGCCTGGGCGTGTCCCTCATCAACCCCGGTTTTGTGGAAACGCCGTTGACCGCGCACAATGACTTCGCCATGCCCGCGCTCCTGACGCCGCAACAGGCCGCACAGGCGATTCTGAAAGGCTGGGCTAAGGGCGCCTTTGAAATCCATTTCCCCAAGCGCTTTACCCTGTGGCTTCAACTGCTGCGCTTGTTGCCCTACAGGGCCTATTTCACATTGGTCAGACGCGCTACCTTATGAACAATTCCACCACCCCGGCTGCAGACTGCAGCGCCGCGGCCTCACGCCTGGCGCACTATTTCGAGACACTCAGCCCGCACAGCGTGGCGGAGGTGGCGCTGTACTACGACAGCAAGGCACGCTTCAAGGACCCGTTCAATGACGTGAAGGGCGTCGTCCCCATCGCGCAGATTTTTGCGCACATGTTTCAAGCCCTGGAGCAGCCGCATTTTGTGGTGACCACGCAGGTGGTACAGGGCGTGCAGTGCTTTATGACCTGGGAATTCCGCTTCGGTTTTAAAAATTTCCAGCGCGGGGTGCCGCAAGTCATTCTCGGTGCCACGCACCTGCAATTCTCCGACCAGGGGCTGGTCACGCTGCACCGCGATTACTGGGATGCGGCCGAAGAGTTGTATGAAAAGCTGCCCGCGGTCGGAGGGCTGATGCGCTGGCTCAAGCGCCGCGCCAACAGCTAAACCGCATCCCTTGCTGCGCGGCCCCCACGCCTAACGCTTATACGGGAGCCGTGTCGGCGAAGCTGGGACGCTGCTTGAGCTTGTCGTACAGCTTGACCAGATTGGGATATTGAACGCGCCAGTCCAATTCAGGGAAACGGAAGTCGAGATAACCCAATGCGCAACCGACAGCGATGTCGGCCAGACTCAGATGTATACCGGCACAAAATGGTTTGTCGCCCAGGCCCAGACTCATGGCCTTGAGGGTGTCGTTGATCTTGCGGATTTGGCGGTCTATCCAGGCCTGGCTGCGCTGCTCGGCACTGCGGCCGGCCCAGGTGGCTTCCAGACGCGCCAGGACGGCGGCATCCAGCACGCCGTCGGCCAGCGCCTCCCAGGTCTTGATTTCTGCGCGCTCACGACCCACGACCGGAATCAGCTTGCCTACGGGAGAGAGAGTGTCCAGGTATTCCACGATCACGCGGGAATCAAACAATGCCTCACCGGCTTCCATCACCAGACAAGGCACTTTGCCCAAAGGGTTGGCACCAGAGATGGTGGTGTCGGCGGACCAGACGTCTTCGATCACAAAGCTGTACTCCAGCCTCTTTTCAGCCATCACGACACGCACCTTGCGTACGTAGGGACTGGAGGTGGATCCGATAAGTTTCATGTCTGGCCCGAATTGTGAGTGGACTTGATTCTATACACTGCGTCGCTGCAACAAGCCGCAACGCCAACCCGGTGGCACACAACCTACAATTCAGCTATGACTTTTTCTGCCATTTCCGCTCTTTCCCCGCTTGACGGCCGCTACTCCACCAAACTCGCCACACTGCGCCCCATCACCAGTGAGTTGGGCTATATGCACCGCCGGGTGCAGGTCGAGGTGTCCTGGTTCATCGCCCTGAGCGACGCCGGCTTCGATGAATTCAAGCCGTTAAGCCCCGGGGCACGGACCTACCTGCTGGGTCTGGTGAAGAATTTTTCCGAGGCCGACGGCGAAGCCATCAAGGCCATTGAGAAGACCACCAACCACGACGTGAAGGCCGTGGAATACTGGCTCAAGTCGAAGTTCGAAGCCCGCCCCGAACTGGAAAAATCCGGCGAATTCGTGCACTTTGCCTGCACCAGCGAAGACATCAACAACACCAGCCATGCCCTGCAATTGCGTGCCGCGCGCGATGTCGTGATCCTGCCGCTGCTGGACAAACTGGTACTCAAGCTGCGCGACATGGCCAACGCCTATGCCGACACGCCCATGCTCAGCCGCACCCACGGCCAGACCGCCAGCCCCACCACCGTGGGCAAGGAAATGGCCAACGTCGTGGTGCGCCTGCAAGCCGCCTGCGAGCGCATTGCCGCTGTCAAAATTCTGGGCAAGATGAATGGCGCGGTGGGCAACTACAACGCGCACCTGTCGGCCTGGCCCGACTTTGATTGGGAGGCCTTCAGCAAGAAGGTCATTGAGACACCCGAGCCGCTGGGCCTGGGCCTGCACTTCCAGCCTTTCAGCACCCAGATCGAGTCGCATGACTACATGGCCGAACTGTTCGATGCGGTGGCACGTGCCGACACGATTCTGATCGACCTGTCGCGCGACATCTGGGGCTATGTGTCGCTGGGTTATTTCAAGCAAAAGCTGCGCGATGGCGAAGTGGGCTCCAGCACCATGCCGCACAAGGTCAACCCGATCGATTTTGAAAATGCAGAAGGCAATCTGGGCCTGGCCAATGCCGTGCTGCGCCACATGGCGGAGAAACTGCCGGTCTCGCGCTGGCAGCGCGACCTGACCGACTCCACCGTGCTGCGCAATATCGGCGTGGCACTGGGTTACGCGGCACTGGCCTACCAGTCGCTGATGACCGGACTGAACAAGCTGGAAATCAACAAGGCGGCGATTGCCAATGACCTGGACGCCTCCTGGGAAGTGCTGGCCGAGCCGATCCAGACGGTGATGCGGCGTTTTGGCCTGCCCCAGCCCTACGAGCAGCTCAAGAAGTTCACCCGTGGTGAGGCCATGACCAGGGATCTGATGCGCGGCTTTATCGAAGGACTGGAACTGCCGCAAGCAGAAAAAGACCGTTTGCTGGCGATGACGCCGGGCAGCTATACCGGCAAGGCCGCCGAGTTGGCAAAGCGCGTATGAACAGAGCCCCCACGTTCGGCACTGCGTGTACTCTCTGCCCCCCAAGGGGGCTGTCCTGCCTTGGGGCGGCCCTGCGGCAGGACGTCTGATGGCTATTAAATCCACCATCTTCAAAGCCAGTCTGCAGATTGCCGACATTGATAACAGCTACTACGCCGACCACGCGCTGACCCTGGCGCGCCACCCCAGCGAGACCGATGAACGCATGATGGTGCGGCTGGTGGCGCTGGCCTTTCAGGCGCACAAGCTGCAAAGCGTGTG
>CANFIH010000131.1 GCA_947446855.1 Burkholderiales bacterium | reverse complement strand
CCTGCCCCTCGCGCGCGCTGATTCAAGAATCCATCTATGACAAGTTCATGGAGCGTGTGCTCAAGCGCGTCGCCGCCATTGCGCACCAGAACCCGCTGGACACCAACAGCATGATGGGCGCACAGGCCTCCAAAGAGCAGCTCACCAAAATCTTGTCGTACCTGGATTTGGGCAAGCAGGAAGGTGCAGAAGTGCTCATCGGCGGCGGCCAGGCCCACCTGGGTGGCGATCTGGAAGGCGGCTACTACGTGCAGCCCACGCTGTTCAAGGGCCACAACAAGATGCGCATTTTCCAGGAAGAAATTTTTGGACCTGTGTTGGCCGTGACCACCTTCAAGGACGAAGCCGAAGCTCTGGCAATTGCCAACGACACGCTGTATGGCCTGGGTGCCGGTGTCTGGAGCCGCAACGGCAATGTGGCCTACCGCATGGGCCGCGCCATCAAGGCCGGTCGCGTCTGGACCAACTGCTACCACGCCTACCCCGCCCACGCGGCCTTCGGCGGCTACAAGGAATCCGGCATTGGCCGCGAGACCCACAAGGTCATGTTGGACCACTACCAGCAAACCAAGAACCTGTTGGTAAGCTACAGCGAGAGCAAACTGGGATTCTTCTAAATCGAAGACGATGAATGATTAGCGAACAGCGACAAACAACAGATGTTTGAAGCTGCTCGTTAACCAAACCCCCAGCGCAACGGCCGGGTAGGGCAGGCACCGATTTGTGGTACTCCACTATGAGGTGACTGTCCTACCCGGCTGTTGCGCTGCGAGAGCCAACAACGCAGCTTTGCCCTTGTGCTGAGAGCGCCAACAACGTAACGGAGACAAGCATGGTAGAAAAAGTCATCGCCACCCCCGCCGCACTCGAACTGGTGGCCTTTCTCAAAACCAAACACGGCCCGGATTTGATGTTTCACCAGTCCGGCGGCTGCTGCGACAACAGCGCGGCCAACTGCTACCTGCCCGGTGAAATCACCATGGGCGCCGGCGACGTCTACCTCGGCGATGTCGGTGGCAGCCCCTTCTACATTGGCAAGGGCCAGTACGAATATTGGAAGCACACCCAACTCATCATCGACGTGATCGAAGGCCACGGCGGCACCTTCTCGCTCGAAGGCCCGGAAGGCAAGGCCTTTCACACCCGCTCGCGCGTGTTCACAGCGGCCGAACAGGCTGAGCTGGCGGCGCAAGACGCGCAGCAAGCCGGCAAGGTGTGAGGCCGCCATCAGGCGCGACGCATGCACCTGCTGCGCTCTAGGCTAAAAACGTGGGGCCGCTAAGGCTGTTGCTTTTCCTGCTGCTCTGGTGTGCTGGCGCGGCGCCGGCTGCGACACCCGAGCTTGCTGCGGCAAACGGCCGCAGCTTCCTCACGCGCCAGGAAATCGCCTGGCTGGATCGCCAGGCTGTCACGGTGCGCGTGGCACCGGAAGCCAATTACCCGCCCTTTAGCTTTGTGCAATCCGGGGCCTGGCAGGGCATGTCATCGGACTTTCTGCGCCTGATAGAAGACCGCTTGCAGCTGCGCTTTCAGGTGCTGGCGCCGCAACATCTGGATGCCATCCTGAAGCAAGCGCAGGCTGGCTCGGTGGATGTGGTGACCTCTCTGAAGAGCACGCCGGAGCGCGACAAATACTTGGTCTTCACGCCACCCTATGTCCAAGTTCCTACCGCCATCATCACCCGCAGTGCCAGCGCCATCGGCGCTTGGCCCGAAGACTTTATCGGCAAGCGTGTGGCGGTGGGCACCGGTTACGGGGTGCAGCGCTTCCTCGAGCGGGCCTACCCCGGGGTCGCGCTGACGCTGGTGGCAGATGACCTGGACGGCTTGCACAAGCTGGCCTTCAGCGAAGTGGACGCGGTGATCATGGATGTGGCCAGTGCCTCCTATTTCATCGAGCATGAAAAAATTACCGGCCTGCGGGTTCACAGCGACTTTGAATATGTCTATGAGTTGAGCTTTGGTGTGCGCAAGGATTGGGTGTTGTTGCGGGATGTGCTTTCCAAGACCCTGCAGGAAATCCCCGAGGCCGAAAAACAGGCCATTCTGGCGAAATGGATCCGCCTGGAGCGCAATCCCCTGCTGTTGCTGCGGGCGCGCATCGCACCCTGGTTGCCGCTGATCTTCCTTCTCTCTGCAGCGCTTGGCAGCGGCCTGGTGGTCGCGCTCCTGGGCCGCAGGCGCCGCATGCGCGAGGCCCTGTCCGCGGCGTACGAACTGGAAGAGGCCAACCACCACCTGCGGGAACAGCAGGCCTTTACCCGCACCATTGCCGATGCCCTGCCCAGCATGATCGGGTATTGGGGGGCTGACTTGCATTGCCGGTTTGCCAACAAGGCCTATGCCCAGTGGTTCAACACGGACGTGGACGGCATGGATACGCTGACCCTGCAGCGCCTGCTCGACGAGCCACGTTGGCGCGAAGTTGAACGCCGCATGCACGCAGCGCTGGCCGGGCAGTCACAGGTTTTTCAGCGTGAGACGCCGCAGCCGGACGGATCAATTCAAACCCATGCCGTCCAGTACATACCCCATGAGCTCAATGGCAGCGTGTTGGGGTTCTTTGTGCTGGCCGAAGACATCACGGAACGCAAGGTGGCCGAGAATAGCCTGCGTGTGCTCAACGATGAACTGGCGGTGCAGGCACATGCTGCCCAACAGGCCAATCTGGCCAAGTCCGCCTTTCTGGCCAATATGAGCCACGAGATCCGCACCCCGCTGGGGGCCATTACCGGCATGGCCCGGTTGATACGCAGAGAGCCCCTGTCCGTGGACCAGCAGGACAGGCTGGACAAACTGGAGACGGCTGCCAGACATCTGGGCGCCACCATCAGCGACATCCTGGATCTGTCCAAGATCGAAGCCAACAAAATGCTGCTGGAACAGGCGCCGGTGGACTTCGGGCTACTCCTGGCCAGCGTGGCCAACATGGTTCAGGACAGTGCCCAACAGAAAGGCCTGCTGTTGCAGACCGAAATCGGGCCCATGCCCCAAGGTCTGGTGGGCGACGAAACCCGTCTGCGCCAGGCCCTGCTCAACTTCGCGGGCAACGCCGTCAAATTTACCGACAGCGGCCTCATCACCCTGCGTGCCAGGGCGATGGACGACAGCCTGGACGCCACCCTGGTGCGGCTCGAGGTGCAGGACTCCGGCCCCGGCATTGCGTTGGCGCAACGGCCCACGCTGTTTGAGCCCTTTGTGCAGGCTGACAGCAGCACCACGCGCCGGTACGGTGGCTCGGGTCTGGGGCTGACCATCACCAAACGCCTGGCGCAGGCCATGGGGGGCGAGGTGGGTTTTGAGAGCACCCTGGGCAAGGGCAGCACCTTCTGGTTGACCGCACGGCTGACCAAGGCTGCCAGGCAGCAGCCGGCGCCGGTGCCTGAGTTGGCAGCCGATGCCGCCGACGGCATCCGCCAGGCGTTTGCAGGGCAGCGTGTGCTGCTCACCGATGACGACGAATTCAACCGTGAAATTGGCAGCATCCTGCTGCAGGACGTGGGCCTGGAGGTGGATCTGGCGCAGGATGGGCAGGCCGCGCTGGAGATGGCGATGCGCACGCCCTACGCCCTGATTTTGATGGACATGCAAATGCCCAGGCTGGACGGACTGCAGGCCACGCGTCGCATCCGCGCCCTGCCCGGGCATGCCGGCACACCGATTGTGGCCATGACGGCCAATGCCTTCCAAGAAGACCGGGCGCGGTGCCAGGAGGCCGGCATGGACGATTTCATCACCAAGCCGGTGGACACCCAGCTGCTGTACGCCACCATCCTGCGGCTTTTGCGGCAGTCGTCCCTGCGCCAAGGTCCACCTGCTGACGCAGGAAACACACCCTGGACCTAGGTCAGCCTTATCTCCATCCACATGACGCAGGTCGCCGAGACCATTGTGGCCGGCCGCCTCAGCGCCACGCCGCTGCACCTGGCGCAGACCAAGCCCTCGCTGGCTTAAGCCAATGTCCCGGCGGGCAACACACCGGGCACCAGAAAATTCCCCTGGCGACTGCCGCGGGAGGGGTGGGGGGCTGCAGCGGGAAGTCTCGGGCTTGTGCCCAAGGCCCTTTCGAGCCGCTGCTTTCAGCGCTGGGCCAGGGCCAGACGCAGGGCCAGGCCGGCAAACACCGTGCCGGCGGCGCGGTTCATCCACTGCTGTGCGCCGGCCGAGCCGCGCAGACGCTGGCCAAGCGTCGCCGCAAAGAAACTGATGGCGCCAAAGGTGAGCAGCGTGGCAACGATAAAGATGCCGCCCAGCTGGGCCAGTTGCAGTGCCACGGGGCCGCGTCGGGCTTCCACGAACTGCGGCAGAAAAGCCAGAAAGAAAAACACCACCTTGGGGTTGCTCAGGTTCATGAGGATGCCGCGTACAAACAGTTGCTGTGGCGTGAGCACGGCAGCCGGCGCGCCGCTGCCGTCCGATGCCGGTGCAGCCAAGGCCTGCCAGGCCAGATACGCCAGATAGGCCGCGCCGGCAAACTTCAAGACCACAAAGGCGGTTTCGGAGGCAGCGAACACCGCTGCCAGACCCAGGGCAATGGCCGTGGTGTGCACCACCAGCCCGGCGCACAGGCCCAGCACCACCAGCATGCCGGCACGCCGGCCATAG
Source organism: Burkholderiales bacterium (assembly GCA_947446855.1). Taxonomy (GTDB): domain Bacteria; phylum Pseudomonadota; class Gammaproteobacteria; order Burkholderiales; family Burkholderiaceae_C; genus Allorhodoferax. Next base: position 6,876 of record CANFIH010000131.1, on the reverse strand, counting down.
GTGGCCGACTGCACCAGCACAAAGACGTTATCAGGCCCGGGTGTGATGCCCAGCAACAGGGACACACCGAAGAAGGCAAAAGCGGTTTGCAGGCTCAGCATGGGCGCAAAACTTCTCTGGCCGCATTCAACGGCGGTGTCGCGCTCAGGCGCTCAGCAAGTAGGTGCCGCGGCCGCTTTTCTTCACGGCGCCCGAGGCGATCACTTTCTTTATCGAGATGCCGACCGAGCCCAAGGGCAGACCGGAGCCCTCGGCAATCACAGCGCCGGTGAGTGCAGCCGCCTGGCCCGGCTTGAGAGCCGACTTCATGTACTGCAGCACTTTGCTGTCGTTGGCGGTGAGTGCGGTGGGTTGGGTCGTCTTGGCCGCCTTGCTCACCTTGGCCGGTTTGGCGGCTTTGGCAGGTGCTAGCGGCTTGTCCGTCTTTTTGGCCACCGGCGTCCGGGTGCGACGCACGGATGCGGGTTTGACGATGGCGTCTTCCGCGACCTGGTCGCTGCTGCTTGCCGTTACCCGGCTGCGTGGCGCGTGGGGCAGGGCTGCAACGACATCCATTTCCGGGCTGGCCAATTCGGACGCCGTGGCATACAAAGCTTTGAGTTGCTGCTCCAGCGAGAGCAAGTCCTGCGACAGGCGAGCCAGCATTTTGAAATTGGCAAAAGCCTGTTCGCCTTCGGCTTGAAAGGGTTGGCTGGCTACGGTGGCCACCATGTGCTCAGCCTGCGAGCGCACGGCCGTGCCGACGACGAGGGTTGCCTTGTGAAGGGCTTGCCCCGCCTGTTGAATGGACGAGAGCGTGGTCTTGGACAACGACATGTGAATCCTTTATAGATCTTGGTAAGCCCCTGCAGGCGCGCTTGCCTGGCAGGGGCTTATTGCGATTCTAGTAGTTCGCGGATGCCCGCTCGGGCTTATCCCAGCACTGGATAGTCGGTGTAACCTTTTTCGCCCGGCGTATAAAAGGTCGACATGTCCGGTGCGTTCAGGGCTGCGCCGGCCTGCATGCGGGCCACCAGATCGGGATTGCACAGGAAGGGGCGGCCAAACGCCACCAGGTCGGCATCGCCGGCGGCCAGCACGGACTCGGCGCTGGCGGCATCAAAGCCACCGGCGGCGATATAGGTCTGCTTGAAGGCCGCGCGCAGCTGCTGCTTGCAGGCGGCAGGAACCGCCGGCGCGCCCATGGCCGAGTGGTCCAACTGGTGCAGATAGACCAGACCCAGGGCCGAGAGTTTTTCCACCAGCGCGGCGTACTGCGCGTCCACACCCTCAAATGCGCCGGTGCCATTGAATACGCCATAGGGCGAGATGCGAATGCCCACCTTGTCACCGCCAATGGCCGCTACGCAGGCCTGTGCCACTTCCAGTACAAAGCGGTTGCGGCCCTCGGCGCTGCCGCCGTAGCCATCCGTGCGCTTGTTCACATGGGGGTTGAGAAACTGCTCCATCAAATAGCCATTGGCGGCGTGCAGTTCGACACCGTCAAAGCCGGCTTCAATGGCCAGCTTGGAGGCCTGGGCGTATTCGGCAATGGCAGCGGCAATATCGGCCTCGCTCATGGCCGCGGGTGCGGTGTGGGGCTGCATGCCGCTGGCATCGGTCCACATCTCGCCGGGGCAGACTTCGGCGCTGGGGCCTACCACGCGCGCACCGGCGGGCAGGTTGGCCTGGTGGGCGACGCGGCCGCAATGCATGAACTGCACAAAAATTGTGCCGCCCTGGGCATGCACCGCATCGGTCGTCAGGCGCCAGCCGGCCACTTGCTCGGCATTGAACAGGCCGGGAATGCGTGCGTAACCCAGACCGTTGGCCGATGGCGACACACCTTCGGTAATGATCAAGCCGGCTGTAGCGCGCTGCGCGTAATACTGCGCCATCAGGGCATTGGCAATGCCGCGGTCCACGGCGCGGCTGCGTGTCATGGGGGCCATGACGGTGCGGTTGGCCAGGGTGGTGGTGCCGAGTGCGTAGGAGTCAAAAAGCATGGGTTGTCTTTCGTAGGTCAGGGTTGCGGGAATTGCGCCAAGCGTGGCATGTAGGGGCTCTGCACGCGATTTCCAGAGCGTGTGGGCGTTCTGAGGTAAATTGTCTCGGCCACTACGCGGACCCTCATCATGACCGAAGTCCAAAGCCCTTTTGCGCCCAGCTACCTTCCCGCTGACGATGCTTTGCGCCTGACCTTGCACAACGAGGTGCACGCAAGGCCCCAGGCCGGCATAGCCATGCCAGCGCTGGTGGTCTATGTGGCGGTGCTGAACGAAGGCGTGAGCCGCGAGCAGGAGGGGGCCCACCTGCGCCAGTTGCCAGGCCAAGCGGATTTGAACCTGGAGCGCCTGCAGGGCAATTTCTTGCGTCTGCAGCTCGCGGGTTACACCCTGAAGTGGGAGCGGCACAGTGAGTTCACCCGTTACTCGCTGGTGCAGCCACTGCCTGCCCACGCGCTGCTGGGGGCCGTGGAGCCCGAACTGCTCGGTGCGCTGGTGGTGCCGGCAGTGTGGTTGCAAAGCATCCCCGGGCGCACCATGGCCGCCATCAAGGTGGCGATGGTGCATGGCAACCTGGGCGAACCCGAGGCCACGTTGGCCCAGGCACAGGCCTGGTTCGGGCCGCAGCCCATCGTGGCCTCGCTCATGGGCAGCGGCGGCCACTCCTGGGCCGTGACCGACTTCATGCTGCGCCCCGGCGGCTTCGAGCGCATGCTGGTCATTGGCCCGCAAGACACCTCGCCAACGCGGGCCGGGCGCGTCTCGCAGCGTTTGCTGGAGTTGGAGACCTACCGCCTGATGGCCTTGCGCGGGCTGCCGGTGGCCAAAGAGCTCGCCCCCCTGCTGGCGCAGGCGGAAGCCCAGTTGGCCGACATCACGGCGCAGCTGGAAAACAAGTCTGCGGCTGACCAGGATTTGCTCGACACCCTGGTGTCCCTGTCAGCGCGGGTGGAGCGGGCCACCGCCAGCCATGTCTACCGTTTTTCTGCCACCCGCGCCTACCACGCCCTGGTGGCGCAACGCATTGCCGAGTTGCGCGAGCAGACCATTCCCGGCACGCAAACCCTGGGCGAGTTCATGCAACGCCGCTTGTCGCCGGCCATGGCCACGGTGGCGGCCACCGAGCAGCGCCTGGCCTCCCTGTCCGAGCGGGTGGCGCGTGCCAGTGCGCTGCTGCGCACCCGGGTGGACATCGTCACGGAGTCACAAAACCAGCAATTGCTGGCCAAGCTGACCCGCGGCCAGGAAATGCAGCTGCACCTGCAGACCACGGTGGAGGGCTTGTCGATTGCGGCGATCTCGTACTACGTCATCAGCCTGCTGCTCTATGGGGCCAAGGCACTCAAGGCCGGCGGCCTGCCGGTCAATCCGGAGCTGGCGGCCGGCGCCCTGATTCCCCTGGTGTTGTGGGCGGTGTGGAGCGCCACCCGGCGCATCCACCACAGCGTGGTGAAACTCAGCCAGCACCGCTGAACCCCGGCAGGCAACAATTGCAACTAATTTTGACTTGGGTCATCCTATCGCTTGCAATTTAGCCAACAATGGGTCCCGTGCACGCCACTTGGGAGGCTTGCGCTACTACATACAGGGTATCAATATGAACATCGGAAACATCAATATCGGCAAACGCCTGTGGATTGGCTTTGGAATAGTCATTCTGCTTCTGGTGATCGTGGCGGTAACGGCAGTCAGCCGCATCAACCGCATGAACGAAATTGCCGAGACCATCTTGAAGGACCGGTATGTCAAAGTCGTGATGCTCAACGACATTCAGGACCACCAAAACAGCCAGGCGCGCCTGTTGCGCAACGCCATCATTTCGGCCAAAGACCCGGAGCAAATGAAGGCCTGGCTGGTCAAGGTGGACGCAGAGTCCACCGCCAACACCGAGCTGTTTGGCAAACTCAAACCCATATTGCGCAGCCCCAAGGGGATCGAATTGCTGGAGGCCACCCTGCCCAAGCGCGCTGCCTATGCGGAGGCGCGTGGCAAGCTGGTCAAGCTGCTGCAAGACGGCAAGGTGGAAGAGGCCAGCGCCTTTTTGCTGGCTGACTTGCAGGCCCCGCAAAAGGAATATTTCGATGTGGTGCAAGCGCTGACGCAGTACCAGGAAACCATGATGGCCAAGGACGGCGAGACCATGGAACAGGACGGCGTATTTGCCAAGACGGTGACCGAGGTGTTGACCGTGTTGGCGGCGCTCATCGCTGCTTCGATTGCCTGGTTTACCGCACGCTCCATCACCGTGCCGATTGCCGAGGCGGTGGCCTTTGCCACCAAAGTGGCGGATGGGGACCTGACGAGCCATGTGGAAGTCAAGTCGCAAGACGAAACCGGCCAACTGCTGAAGTCCCTGATCCATATGCAGGAAAACCTGGTACGCACCGTGGGTAGCGTGCTGCAGGGCTCTGAAGGTGTGGCCACGGCCAGCGCCCAGATTGCCCAGGGTAACAACGACCTGTCGGCCCGTACCGAGCAGCAGGCCAGTGCATTGGAAGAAACCGCCGCCTCCATGGAGGAGCTCAGCTCCACCGTGCAGCAAAACGCCGATACGGCACGCAAGGCCAACCAGTTGGCCATGAATGCCTCCAGCGTGGCCATCAAGGGTGGCGAAGTGGTCGGTCAGGTGGTGCAGACCATGAAGGGCATCAACGACTCCTCGCGCAAGATTGCCGACATCATCAGCGTGATTGACGGCATTGCCTTCCAGACCAATATCCTGGCCCTGAACGCTGCGGTGGAAGCCGCCCGTGCCGGGGACCAGGGCCGCGGCTTTGCCGTGGTGGCCAGCGAAGTGCGTTCCCTGGCTGGCCGTTCGGCCGAAGCCGCCAAGGAAATCAAAACCCTGATCGGCGCCAGTGTCGAGCGGGTGGAGCAGGGCACCACCCTGGTCGACCAGGCCGGCGTCACCATGACCGATCTGGTGGACTCGATCCGCCGCGTGACGGACTTGATGAGCGAGATCAGCGCTGCCAGCTCCGAGCAGGCCGCAGGCGTGAGCCAGGTGGGCGAGGCCGTGACACAAATGGACCAGGTGACGCAGCAGAACGCGGCGCTGGTGGAGGAAATGGCGGCTGCCGCATCGAGCCTGAAAGGCCAGGCGGGCGACTTGCTGCAGACCGTGGCGATCTTCAAGCTGGGTGCCGGTCAGCATGTGTCCAAGGCCCAGGTCCGGGCTCCCGCCAGCAAGGCGTCGCCCTTCAAGGGCCAGGAACGCCGTCTGGACGCACCCAAGGCCCGCCCGGCTGCAGCCGCCCGGCCTGCCCCCGTGAAAGCGGCGGCCTCCGCGCTGCCCAAGCCTGAAGCCAAGGCTGCGCCCAAGGTGGTGGCCTCGGCCAGCACGGCCGACGAGGAATGGGAAACCTTTTAAAGTCCGGCGGCTTGCCCCGCAAGGGGGCTAAGCCGGCTGATTGCGGGGGCGGTGCCGGCTTGGTCTAGAACAGCACCACGCCGCGGATCGATTCGCCGCTCTTCATGAGCTCGAAGCCCTTGTTGATGTCTTCCAGTGGCATGGTGTGGGTGATCAGGCTGTCGATGTTGATCTTGCCCTCCATGTACCAGTCGACAATCTTCGGCACATCGGTGCGGCCCCGGGCGCCGCCAAAGGCCGAGCCCTCCCACTTGCGTCCCGTGACCAACTGAAACGGGCGCGTGCTGATCTCGGCACCGGCCTCGGCCACGCCGATGATGATGCTGCGGCCCCAGCCCTTGTGTGTGCACTCCAGTGCCTGGCGCATGACTTTGGTGTTGCCGATGCACTCGAAGCTGTAGTCGGCGCCGCCGTCCGTCAACTGCGTGATGGCATCCACGATATTGCCGCCGGCCGCCTCAATGTCCTTCGGGTTCAGGAAATGCGTCATGCCAAATTGGCGGGCCATGGCCTCGCGCGCCGGGTTCAGGTCCACGCCAATGATCTTGTCGGCCCCCACCATCTTCAGCCCTTGAATGACGTTCAGCCCAATACCGCCCAGACCGAACACCACCGCGTTGGCACCGGCCTCCACCTTGGCCGTGAAGATCACCGCGCCAATGCCGGTGGTGACACCGCAGCCGATGTAGCAGACCTTGTCAAAGGGTGCATCCGACCGGATCTTGGCCAGCGCAATCTCCGGCACCACGGTGAAGTTGCTAAAGGTGCTGGTGCCCATGTAGTGGAAGATCGGGTCACCGTTGAGGCTGAAGCGGCTGGTCGCGTCCGGCATCAGGCCCTTGCCCTGGGTGCCGCGGATCAGCTGGCACAGGTTGGTCTTGCGGCTCAAACAGAACTTGCAGCTGCGGCATTCCGGCGTGTAGAGCGGAATCACATGGTCGCCCTTTTTGAGGGTGGTGACACCCGGCCCCACATCCACCACAATGCCCGCGCCCTCATGGCCCAGGATGGCCGGAAAGATGCCTTCCGGGTCGGCACCGCTGAGCGTGTAGTAGTCGGTATGGCAAATGCCTGTGGCCTTGATCTCGACCAGCACCTCGCCCGCGCGCGGGCCTTGCAGGTCCACCGTTTCAATGGTCAGTGCTTGGCCGGCCTTCCAGGCGACGGCAGCTTTGGTTTGCATGGAGATTTCCTTGGTGTGTAGGGGTTGGTTAGCTGTGCCGTGATTATGGGTTGAGATCCCAGCACGGTAAGGTCGTAGCCGAAGCGAAAAAACCCAATGGGCTGTCCGCTTTCAGGCACCCCTTACCCCGGCGGGGGGTAAGGGGCCAATGCCATTAAGTTAAGCCAGTTTGCGGTAAAATGGCAGCTGTAACTCTTTGATTCATAAGTCTTTTTCAATGAACCTCGAAGAGCAAATGCCGTGCCACCCCACTACTGGCCGAACTGCTTGAACTGCTGCACTCCCCAGCATTTCGCGATGCCCACCGCGTCGCACCCACAGACTTCACCCGCCAGCGT
>CANFIH010000130.1 GCA_947446855.1 Burkholderiales bacterium | reverse complement strand
CGCTGCCTTGTGGGCAACTTGGTATGCAGCCCGTTCCGGGTAGGGTGGGTGCGGCGTGGTTTGAAGTGTAGTGCAGGCGCTGTCTTCTCGCGCCTGTGTCTTACCCTTGGTATGGGTATGGTTTCACTTGGTTTACGAGTGGTTGCATTTGGGCGAGGGGTGTCGCGCCGCGATCGGGTTGCTTCCCTTGGCCTGTGTGTGTCGCGCCGCGAGCGGATAGCCGCACCACCGTTGGCCGGCAGGAATACCAAACCACATGCACAGCGCCAGCCGAACGCGATAGTGCATTGGACTTGGTGCTCGGCAAATAGGATTTCTGCCTGGGGTCTTCACATTGCCGTGCAAATCCGCAGTGCACAGAGCTGGTGGGTATCGGGGCGGCCGATTTGTGCGTACCCGCTTATGAGGCCGCCCCGATACCCGCCAGCTCTGCCCCACCCAGCAGGCAAGTCAGCCCCCCCAAAAACACCAACAAACCAACCAGAAAACCAAGCAAAGAATTCAGAAGCAGGTATGTATCGCCCCGGTAACCAACCCATCATCCTCGGCAACAACCATCCAGCGCCACTTGTCAAACGTAGTACAGGGATGCGAAAGACCCAGCACCACGCGGTCACCCACAGCCGGCACCAAACCCTCGGGATCGAACTGCAAATACGCATGCTGGTCATTCAAAGCCGTAATGCGCCAATCCGGTGGCGTGGCGACCACATCGCCCATGTCGCGCACAGAAGCACGCGCCAGACGCTGCGGCATCGGCAGCTCGATGTCATAGGAAATGTCGCGCCGCCCGCAGGTCAAAAAAGCCAAACCCGGCTCGGGCACCGACTGCACCATCGTCCACACCTCCAGCGCCGGCAACAACGAAGCCTGCAAGCCCTCGCGCTGCTCCACCAGCTTCAGATATCGCCGGTAATGCGCATGGTCGTGCGTGATGTAGCAACCCGAACGCAACACGCCCTCAACCGGCCTGGACAGCTGGCCCGTGGTCAACAAGGGCAGCACCAGATCAAACACCGCCGAACCACCAGCCGTCAGCACAATGCGGTCGGCTGCAAACAACTGCTGCGCGTCGCACTGGCGCACCACGTCCAACACCCGGCGCACCAGATCGGAAACGGCCTGCACATCGTGGTCGCTATCGCACTGCGCGGCGTTGCCTTCGTAGCACTCCACGCCCCACAAGCGCACCGCCGGTGAGACCGACAGCGCTTGCGCCAACGCCAAGGCCTCCTCCTGTGTGCGGCAACCCGTGCGCTTGCCCGGCACACCGACTTCCAGCAGCACATCAAAAGGTTGGCAAGGGTCTTGCGAGGCCGCCCATTGCTCAATCCGCTGCAGCTGCGCCAGCGAATCGACCAGAAACCAGACCTGCAAATCGCCGTGCGCCTGCAACAGCGCACGCAAGCCCGCCAGGTCTGCGGCACCCACCACCTGGTTGGCAATGATGGCGCGGCGCACACCGGCCGCCACCCCCACACCCAATTGAAAAATGGTGGCAAAGGTCAGGCCCCAGGCGCCGGCCTGCAGTTGCAGGCGAAACAACTCGGGCGACATGGTGGTCTTGCCGTGCGGCGCCAGGTGCACGCGCTTGCGCCGCGCATAGTCCTGCATCCAGGCCAGGTTGTGGTTCAGCGCGGAACGCTTGAGCACCGCCAGCGGATAAGCCAGGTCGTCGGCCAGCAGGTTCCAGCGCTGCGCTGCCAGCTGGTCCGCAGACAGCGGCGCGGCGGCCAGCGGGAAACTTTTGCAGGCGGCGTCAAAGAGCAAACTAGCGCTCCAACACCCTGCGAATGGTGGCGCCCAGCTCCTCGGCCACAAACTTGGCCACATAGGCGTCTGCGCCCACACTCTTGACGTGCCCCTCGTTGGTAATGCCGGTGAGAGACGAATGGATGATCACCGGGATGCCGGCATAGCGCGCATCCTGCTTGATGTTGCGGGTCAATGTGAAGCCGTCCATTTCGGGCATTTCCAGATCGGTCAGCACCAGGGCCACTTTGTCTTTGATGGACTTGCCTTGCGCCAGTGCCTCGGCCTGCAGCGCGGCCAGCTTGTCCCAGGCCTCCTTGCCGCTGCGCGTCATGATGAAAGGAATGTTCATGGCCTTGAGGCCCTGCTCAATCATCATGCGGGCCACCGCCGAATCGTCAGCGGCCAGCACCACCGCGCCCGGGGCCATGGAGGTCACCGGCTGCACCGTCGATTCGTCTACATCCTGGTGCTGTTCAGGGAACACGTCGCGCAGGATTTGCTCCACATCCAGCACCTGGGCCAGACGGGTGGTTTCCGAGTTGCCGTCGAGCCGCGCAATGCTCGTCACCAGGCCGCCGCCGGTGCCTTCGGCAGACAGCACCTGCTTCCATTCCAGACGCACGATTTCGTTGACTTCTTCCACCGCAAAGGCTTGTGTGCTGCGGGCAAATTCGGTCACCAGCAAAATGCCCAGGCCCTTGGTCGGATTGCAGCCGGTGATCATGGGCAGGTTGATGACCGGAATCATCTGGCCGCGGATATTGGCCACACCCATCACGGTGTCCGGCGCGTTCACCATGGCGGTGATCTCGGGCATGACCATGATCTCGCGCACCTTGAACACATTGATGCCAAACAACTCGCGCTTGGTGCTGCCGCGCGCCTCACCCAGGCGGAACAGGAGCAGCTCGAACATGCTGTTGCTGGCCAGGTTGGTGCGCTCATCAACGTCGCGCATTGCCGAATTGCTGCCCATGGTGTGCTCCATTAATTTTGGTGTGAGTGTTTCACGCTTGAAACCCCTGCAAGGCCCATGGTACCGTGATCCCGGCTACTTTGGCCAGATCACCCACATCTGCAGCGGCTGACGCAAACGCCCCGCCAGTTCCTGCGCTTCTGCGCCCCAACCGGCAAAGTAATCGGCGCGCACCGCGCCAACGATGGCACTGCCGGTGTCCTGCGCCAGCACCAGGCGCTGCAGCTTGGTCTGCGCTCCGCTGGAAGCCAGCCAGACCGGCGTGCCATAGGGAATGCCGGCACCCGAATCCACCGCAATCGAGCGTCCGGGCGTCAGCGCCACGCCTTGCGCGCCCTTGGGGCCGAAGCTGGCATCCAGGTCGCTGAGAGCCTCTTCCTTGAAAAACACCACGCGTGGATTGCTCCACAGCAGCTCCTGCAGGCGCTGCGGGTTTTGCGCCAGCCAGGCCTTGATGCCGGGCCAGGAGGCGTCCTTGATCAGGCCCTGGTCCAGCAACCAGCGGCCCACGCTGCGGTAGGGCTGTTCGTTGGTGCCGGCATAGGCCACGCGCACCAGTTTGCTGCTGCCATCGGCCTGTGCCAGGCGCAAACGCCCGGAACCCTGGATCTGCAGCACCAGCGCGTCCACCGGGTCGGCCACATAGGCAATCACGCGGCCCTGCAGGGCGGCCTGGGCCTCGGGCAGGGTGTCGATGTCATGCCGGTTGAACCAGGGCTTGCGTTGCGCCAGATTGCGCGGCGGCTGGTAGATGGGAACGCTGAAGGCGGCGCTGGCCACCCGGCTGGCATCGAGCTGCGGCTCAAAGTAACTGGTGAGCAGGCCGTTGGGGTCGCCCTGCAGGCTCTCCACCCGCTGCGGCTGGAAATGCTGGCGCATCCAGTCGCGCTGCTGCTCGCCGGTGGCAATGCTCAGGCGCCGCACGTCGCCACAATAAGTGGACAGCGAAGGCGCCGGGCGCTCACAGCTTTTGATCCAGGCGTTCCAGGCTTCAAACAGGTTGTCCTCCTCAAAGCCGGGCAACTCATTCCAGGCCACGGTGGTCCAGCGGCTCTTGCCCTGGTTGGTGGTGACGCCCATGCCGGACTGCGCAGCGGGTACCGCCGCCGGCACGCGTGCCGGAGCGGACGCCGGCGCACTGCCGGCAGGGTAATAGACGGGCCCGCTGCTGCAGGCGCTCAGCATTCCTACAATCAGGGTCGCACACCACCACACCAAAGAACCTGCCATGACACTGCTGTTGCTTGAAGCCCTGGGGGCCGGACTGTTATTTATTGGCATCATCTGGTGGACCATGTTTTCGGGCCGCCCGGATGGTGACCCGCCTTCTGCGCAGGCGCATGACAAAGACAAAACTTCATAAGACACGGTGCTGCAGCGCCGGCAGCTGCTTGCGCCAGTGCTGCATGGCCACAGGATCCAGCTCGGCCAGCACCACACCCGGCCCCTGGGCCTGTTGCGCCAGCACATGGCCCCAGGGGTCTACAAGCATGGACTGGCCCCAGGTCTGGCGCCCATTGGGATGCACCCCGCCTTGCGCCGCGGCGGCCACAAACGCCAGGTTTTCCACCGCACGGGCCCGCAGCAGCAGCTCCCAATGCGCCTTGCCGGTGGTGTGGGTAAAGGCGGCCGGCACCAGCAGCAAATCCACGCCTTGGGCGGCGTAGCCGCGGTACAGCTCGGCAAAGCGCAGGTCGTAGCACACACTCATGCCGATCTGCCAACTGTGGCCGTCTTGGGACGGCAGGACAAAGCGCGTGGGGCTGTGGCCGCGGTCCAGCACGCGCGACTCGTCGTAGCTCTCTTTGCCGTTGTCAAAGCGAAACAGGTGAATCTTGTCGTAGCGCGCCACGCACGCACCCTGCGGGTTGTAGGCCAGCGAACTGTTGAACACCCGGTCTGCACCGGCGCCACTCAGCGGCAGCGTGCCGGCCACCAGCCACAGGCCCAGCGCGCGCGCAGTGTCCGCCAGAAACTGCTGGATAGGCCCGCTGCCAAAAGGCTCCTGAATGGCCAGCTTCTCGGCATCGCTTTGGCCGATCAGGCAAAAGTATTCCGGCAGGATGGCCAGCTCAGCGCCCTGCTCTGCGGCCTGCTGCAGCAGCAGCCTGGCCTGCTGCAGGTTGTCCTGCACCAGCGCGGTGGACACCATCTGGATGGCTGCGACTTTCATGGTTTGCTTTCCTTGGTTTCGGGTTTGCTGCCGGCGGGCGCCGGTTCGGACTTGCGCTCGACCTCGGTGACACGCGGATCGAGCCAGGTGCCATCAATCAAGAATTCATGCGTGTTGGCATCAATCAGCGGCCGGCGCAGGATCACATTGGCCAAAAAGGTGGTCAGGCCGATCAACGGGTTGATGGCCGAATACAGCAACGAGGCGCTGCCCACGTTGATCTCAGGAATCACCACCACCTTGAGCAGCTGCGTTTCCCGGGCGATATCGGCCTGGCCTTCCATCAGCACGGCGGCGTTCACGCCTTTCATCTGCAGGTTGTTGGTGCGCGCAATGCCCTGCTCGATGGTGGCGTCGCCGCGCACAAAGTCAAAAGAGAAACCGTCGCTGAACACGTCACGAAAATCCAGTGCCAGACGCCGCGGCAGCGACTGCAGGCTGAGCACACCCAGCAGCTTGGCGATGCCGGGGTCGGCCTTGAGGAATTGGCCGGACTCCATGGCGATGTTAAAGCCGCCCCCCATGCTGGCGTAATCCGGCGAAAACGGCGAGCCCAGCCAGGACACCTGGCCCTCGATCTTGCCCTTGCCCTTGGCAATCACACCCGGCATGCCCATGCGCTTGAGCAGATCGCCCGAGTCCGCCACATCCAGCTTGAAGTTGAGCACGGTGCGGCGGCGCTCACGCGGACCGCGTGCAGCAGCCACAGACGCCTGGGCATTGAGCTGGGCCCAGTTGCCGCTGGCGGTCAGCGTGGCCTCGGGGGTGCTGATGTTGAAGCGGTTCAGGCGCCATTCACGCGCCGCTTCGCGCACCGCGGAGCCGCCCAGATTCACGGCCTGGATCTCCACGCGGCCCAGTTTTTTGCCTCGCAGCTCCAGGTCTTCCACCACGATATCCAGGGCCGGCACGCTGGCCGGTTGCTGGTCCAGCAGGTTCTCCACATCCTGCGCCGCGGACTGGCCAATCACCAGATGGGCCAGCCTGGCATAGACGCGCCCGGGCGTGTTGGCGCTGCTCTGGCGGTATTCCACATAACCATTGAGCTCGTTGGCTTCCACATTGCCGCGCCAGACCTGTCCGTCGCGCCCGCCGCCAATCAGCACGTTGTTGAATTTGCGCCCCTGCACCAGCAACTCGCGGGCGCGCAGCGCCACGCTGCCGGGCAGATAGCTCTGGGCCACAGCGTCCGACGCCGCGCTGCCGGCAGAGGCCCCGCTGTCCGTCAGGCGGGCGGCGATGGCGCTCCAGGCATCTACGTCCACCTGGTCCATCTGCACATTGGCAGCCACCCCTTCAGACGGTACGGGCGCCGACTCATCGCCCCGCAGCCCGAGGCCGATAGCGCCGCGCAGCACCCGGGCCTCGCTGCCCGAGATGTCACGGACGTAGTTCACGCTGAGCAGATTGCCCAGCTCCACTTGCCACTGGTCCTGCAGGCGCGGGGCCGGCGGCAGGGAGTTGCGCAACACCGTGCTCTCCAGCCGCAGGGGCAGCGGGACTTCAGCGGACTTGGCAAAGGGCGCCGGCAGGTTCAGCGCCAGGCCTTGCAGGTTGCTGGTCACCAGCAATTCCGGCACACCGGCGCGCACGGACACACTGGCGTTGTAGCCAGTGCTGCCCGAGCTAAAGAGCGCCAGGCGCGCCGCCAGCCCCAGTTCGCTGGCCTGGCGCAGGCCCTCGGCGGTGGCCACACCTTGCAGGCGCAGGCCCGTGGGGGCATTGCGCGCCAGGGCGGCGGCGCCAAAGCCCATGCCGCCCTCCAGCCGCACATCGCCGCCCAGGGCGCGCGCCTGAATGCCCGCCAGCGTGAAGCCGCTCTCGCTAAACCCCACCACGCCCTTGGCGCGTGCCAGCCGCGGCACATTGGGCGCGAACTGAAAGTCGTTGCTGCCCAGGGTGACACTGCCCTGCACCGTGGACTTTTCTGCATGGTCCACCGGGATCGCCAGCTTGACCTTGAAGTCGGCCGGGCCCGATACGGCGGTATGCGCCAGCGCGTTGCCGGTCCAGGCGCCGATCGGGGAGGCGTTGACAAAGACCAGGGCTTCACTCAGCGGCCCGCGCGCTTCGGCCGTAACCGCCACCAGTGGCGCGTCATACAGCTTGCTGATGGCCACCTCGGTCTTGCTGAACAGCAGGCCGGTGCCCGCCGACAGCAAACCCTTGCCCGCCTTGATCTGCAGGGTATCGTGGTCAATCACCAGCTCACCGGCCACCTGGGTCAGCAGGGGCCAGGGCGGGCTGTCCTTGGGCAACACCAGCGCGGGTGCGTAGGCATAGCTGGCGTTTTTGAGGTCGGCCGTGATGCGGAACTCCCCCTGTCTGGCGCCGACAAACGGGAAATGGGCCAAGTCCCCCTTGACCTTGAATTTGGCGTTGCTGCCTTCTCCGGCCACCAGCGCCTGCGCCAGGTAATCGCGCGCCTGGCGGTTCATCACCACCGGCAAATAGCGCGGCACGGCCGCCAGATTGGCACGGCTCAAACTGCCGCTCAGGTACAGCACACCGGGAAAGCGCAGGTCGGCCGGGCCGCCACGTGGCACGGCCGCGGTCTGCCATTTGATCTGCACCTCGCCCTGCGCATCGGTATTGGCAAAACGCAGCTTGCCGGTTTCCACACTGATCTGGGCGCCGTCCACCTTCCACTGCACGTCGCCGCGCAAATCGGCAAACGGCACCTCCGGCTTGTCAAAGACGCCGGGGAATTCGATGCTGCCGTCCTGCATGGACAGCGTGGCCTTGCCGCCCGTCTGGCTCATCTCAAAATCGACCGTCGCGCCGCGCAGTCCCGGGATGCCCAGATTGCCCTGCGGCTGCGCTGCCAGCGCCAGCTGCAACACCCGCCCGCTGGCGGTAAAGCGCTCGGGCTTGGCCGGCTCGCCCTGCCAGCTCAACTGCAGCTTTTCCACCCGCCCTTGCGGGGACAGGCGCTGCAGCGAGGCGCGCAGTGCGGCCTCCAGCGGCAGCCGGTGGGCAATCTCCGCCAGAGCGGCCAGGTCCAGTCGGTCGGCATCCAAGGTGCCGTGGGCCGGTTGCTGCGCTTTGGCGTCCCACAGGCTGAGTTGCACATTGCCGCCGGGCCAATGCAGGCCGTCACGGGTCGCAAAAGCCAGGGCCTCGGCCGACAGCGCAGAGCCGCCGTCCAGCCGGCGCGCACCCAGACGGCCTGACACCCGCTCCAGCTCCAGCGGCTCCAGCGTGGGCGCAAGCTTGACCGTCACCGCCTGCAGGGCCAGATCGGCCGTGGCGCTCTTCACTTGGGCATGGTCCACATCGGCCCAGGCGCGCAGCGAGCCCGCACCCTGCGTCATGTCCACACCCAGATCCACGTAATTGCGCAGCTGCCCCAGATCGACCCGGGTCGCCTCGGCAAACAGTGCGCCAGTCCAGTTGCGCCAATCGCCCTTGGCGCGCGCAAACAGGGGCTGCTGAAACCGGCCCATCAGCGTCAGGCGCGACCCCCAGCCCGCCGGCGGATCGGCATCCACCCGCAGGGCATGCACGCGGTGCTGGTTGCGCACCACCACATCCACGTCCGCCAGCGCCAGTGCGGGCAGGCCGCGCAGTTCGTCGGTCCAGGTCAGCTTGCCATGGCGCACCACCAACTCGGGCTGGGAAAAAACCCAATTGGAGGCGCCGCTGCCGTCGCTACCGGCTTCGGGCAGGGCAAAGCCGGCCACCCAGATACGCCCGTCGGCAGTGCGGCGCACCGCCAGCTCCGGGCGGTCGATGTAGAGCTGTTCAAAACTCAGGCCCAGGGCCGAGCGCGGTGACAAGGCCGCCAGCACCAAGGGCAGGCGCAGGGCGACATGCTGGTGGGCGTCGAGCAACTGCACATCGCGCAATTCGACCGACGGAATCAGACCATTGGAGCGGGCCACGATATCCGCGATGCGCACCTGAATGCCCATGCGCTGTGTGGCCTGCTGCTCCAGCCACGGACGCAGCTCGGCAATTCGCGGCACAATCACAAAATGCAATCCACCCCAGACCAGGCCCAAGGTGATCCAGGTCGTCGCCAGCAGCCACAGGGCCCAGCGCGACACCCATGCAAAGGCTCTGAGACCCGCTGAGGGAGTTGAATTCAGCTTCGCCATTGATAAGTCTTCACCATGTCAGGAATTATGACCCGCAACCCCATGGCGGCTCTTGCTGCCGGGCTGTCTGAGCATTCGCGCTTCGCCCAGCGCATACGCCGCCGTTACGCCACGCAATTGCCGCTATTGCAAGCCGGTGTCCCGGACCGCGCAGCCATGCAATCCCTGGCCGACGCCCTGCTCGCCCAGGGCATGGATTTCGCCGGGGCCTTGCGCGCCACACGCCAGCTGGTGCTGGAGCGGCTGCTGGTGCTGGACTGCGAACAGGCCTGCGGTCTGGAGGCGGTCACCGGCAGCATGACGACGCTGGCTGAATGGTCGCTGGACCTGGCCTTTGCACACAGCCAGGCGGCCTTACAGGAGGTGCATGGCCAGCCGCTGGGCCCGAACGGCGAGCCGGCGCAGCTGGGCATCATCGGCATGGGCAAGCTGGGCGCGCGCGAACTCAATGTCTCCAGCGACATCGATCTGATTTATGTCTACGACCAGGACGGCGAGACCAGCGGCAGCGACCAGGGGCGCGGGCGCATTTCCAACCAGGAATTTTTTGCCAAGCAGGTGCGCGCCATTTATGCGCTGGTAGGCGACAGCACCGAGCACGGCTTTGTGTTCCGCGTGGACCTGGCGCTGCGGCCCAATGGCAATTCGGGCCCGGCCGCGGTGTCGCTGGCGGCGCTGGAGGAATACTTCCAGGTGCAGGGGCGCGAGTGGGAACGCTTTGCCTGGCTCAAAAGCCGGGTGATCGCGCCCGGTGCGGCGGTCAATGCAAGCTGTGCACAGGCCTTGCGCGGGGTGGTGCTGCCCTTTGTGTTCAGGCGCTACCTGGACTACAACGTGTTTGATGCGCTGCGCATTCTGCACCGCCAGATCCGCGAGCACGCCGCCAAACGCAGCGCTGGTCATCCCGAGCGTGGCAACGATGTCAAGCTGTCACGCGGCGGCATCCGCGAAATTGAATTCACCGTGCAGCTATTGCAGGTGGTGCGCGGCGGCCAGTTCCCGGAACTGCGCACCCGCCCCACCCTGAGCGCCCTGCAACGTGTGGCCAAGGCCGGATTGATGTCCCCCGCGGCGGCAGAGAGCCTGGCCCAGGCCTATGTGTTTTTGCGCCAGGTGGAGCACCGCATCCAGTACCTGGACGACCAGCAAACCCATGTACTACCCACCGCCGACGCCGACTTGCAGTGGATCGCCACCACCATGGGGCATGCCGATACGCGCAGCTTTCTGGCCCAACTGGACGCCCACCGCGAAAACGTGGCCCATGAGTTTGATGCCCTGCTGGGTGGCGCCCAACCCGAGTGCAAGGGTTGCAACGGCAAGCCCGCCGGTCCCGACGCCGGCGACTTCGAAGGCGTGCTGGCCAGCACGGCGGGCAAATTCCGCGAGCGCCTGTCAAGTTGGAAGATCCATCCACGCGTGCTGGCATTGCGCGAGGAGTCGCGCGCCCGACTGGGCAAACTGATACTGCGCACCGCGCAGTGGGTGAGCGAGGGCCGGGTAAGCGAGGACGCGGCCGTGCGCCTGTCCGACTGGATCGAGGCGCTGCTGCGGCGCGAAAGCTATCTGGCCCTTTTACTGGAACGGCCCAATGTGCACGAGCGCCTGCTGCATATGCTGGGTGCTGCCAAATGGCCGGCGCGCTACCTGCTGCAACACCCGGGCGTGATTGACGAACTGGCCGGCAGCGACATGTTGAGCGAGCGTTTTGACGCCGCTGAATTCGAAGGCGAAATGGAACGCCGCCGCCGCGCCCTGGAAAACGGCGGCGAGGACGATGACGAAGCGCTGCTGAACCTGCTGCGCCGCGCCCACCATGCCGAAGTGTTCCGCACCCTGGCGCGCGACGTGGAAGGCCGCATCACCGTGGAGCAGGTGGCCGATGACCTGAGTGCCCTGGCTGAGAGCATGCTGCGCACCACCACCCGCTGGTGCTGGGAGCGCCTGAAAAACCGCCACCGCCCGGACCACCGCTTCGGCATCATTGCCTACGGCAAACTGGGCGGCAAGGAGCTGGGCTACGGCAGTGATCTGGACATTGTGTTTGTTTTTGATGACGAGGACGAGCGCGCCTTTGAGGTCTATGGCGCGCTGATTCGCAAGCTCATCAACTGGCTCACGGTCAAGACCGGCGAGGGCGATCTGTACGAGATCGACACCGCGCTGCGGCCCAACGGCAACTCCGGCCTGCTGATCACCAGCTTCGAGTCCTACGCCAACTACCAGCAACAGCGCGGCAGCAACACCGCCTGGACCTGGGAACACCAGGCCATGACGCGCGCGCGCTGTGTGCTGGGCGATGCCTCGCTGCAGCAACGCTTTGACGCGGTGCGTGAAGCCGTCATCGGCACCGTGCGCGAAGAGGCCGGACTGCGCAAGGAGATCATTGAGATGCGCGCCAAGGTGAGCAGCGCGCGGCCCGTCAAGGGCGGGCGCTTCGACGTGAAGCACAGCCCGGGCGGCATGGTGGACATTGAGTTTGTGGTGCAGTTTCTGGTGCTGGCCCACAGCGCGCAGCACCCGGAGTTGCGCGCCAATGCCGGCAATATTGCCCTGCTGCAACGGGCCCAGGCCTGTGGTCTGTTACCCGCACCGGTTGGCGACAACGCCGCCCTGGCCTACCGCACGCTGCGCCAGATCCAGCACCGTGCGCGTTTGAACGAGGAGCCGACCCAGGTGGAGATGGAGCAGGCGCAGTTTGAGCG
>CANFIH010000129.1 GCA_947446855.1 Burkholderiales bacterium | reverse complement strand
ATTGCACTGGTGTTCGGGTCTAAAAATGAGGTGGAGCGTATCGAGCGTTACCACTCCGAGCCGGCTGAAGTCGAATTGAGCAACCCGCTCTTCGGCAAGAGCAGCCTGTTCCGCGACTAATTCAAATTGTCTTAAGGAGTCCCCATGTCTGAACGCCATCCCATCATTGCGATAACCGGCTCGTCTGGTGCCGGCACCAGCACTGTAACGCGCACTTTTTCCAACATTTTCCGGCGCGAAAACGTGCGCGCCGCCATCATCGAAGGCGATAGTTTTCACCGCTATGACCGCAAAGAAATGAAACTGCGCCAGGCCGAAGCTGAAACCTCAGGTAACAAAAACTTCAGCCACTTTGGCCCTGACAACAACCTGTTTGGTGAACTGGAGAGCCTGTTTCAATCGTATGCAGAGACGGGGCAGGGGCGTGCGCGCAAGTACCTGCACAACGCTGAGGAGGCGGCACCCTACCAGCAGGAACCGGGCACCTTCACACCTTGGGAGGAACTGGAGCAGGAAACCGACATTCTGTTTTATGAGGGCTTGCATGGTGCAGTCCAGACGGAACAACACAACATCGCCAAGCATCCCGATTTGCTGATTGGCGTGGTGCCGGTGATTAACCTGGAGTGGATTCAGAAGCTCTGGCGCGACAAACACCAGCGCGGCTACAGCACCGAAGCGGTGACCGACACTATTCTGCGCCGTATGCCCGACTACGTGAATTACATCTGCCCGCAATTTGCGCACACCCATGTCAATTTCCAACGTGTGCCCATGGTGGACACTTCAAATCCGTTCATTTCGCGTGACATTCCCAGCGCCGACGAGAGCATGGTGGTGATCCGCTTTGCCAACCCCAAGGGGATCGATTTCCAATACCTGCTCAACATGATCGGTGACAGCTTCATGAGTCGGGCCAATACCGTGGTGGTGCCTGGTGGCAAGATGGAATTGGCCATGCAATTGATTTTTACCCCTTTTGTCTGGCGCATGATGGAGCGCCGCAAACGCGCGCTCACCGCACATTGAGGACTACATAAATGAACACACCCACACCGACACCTACACCCACTCCCGCTATGGCCAAACAGATGGCCAATGCCATTCGCATGCTCGCCGTAGACGCCGTGGAAAAAGCCAAGTCCGGCCATCCCGGCGCCCCCATGGGCATGGCCGATATCGCCGAAGTGCTTTGGAATCGGCACTTACAGCACAACCCAAGAAACCCGCATTGGGCAAATCGCGACCGTTTTGTGCTGTCCAATGGCCACGGCTCCATGCTGATCTATGCGCTGTTGCATCTAACCGGCTACGGCCTGCCGATGGAAGAGCTGAAAAACTTCCGCCAGCTGCACAGCAAGACGCCGGGTCATCCGGAAGTTGGTGTCACACCGGGCGTAGAGACCACCACCGGGCCACTGGGGCAGGGCATTGCCAATGCTGTTGGCATGGCTCTGGCAGAGAAGTTGCTGGCAGCGGAGTTCAACCGCGATGCGCACGCGGTGGTGGACCACTTCACCTACACTTTTTTGGGTGACGGTTGCCTGATGGAAGGTATCAGCCACGAAGTGTGCTCGTTAGCAGGCACGTTGCGCCTGTCCAAGCTGATTGCGCTGTACGACGACAACGGCATTTCCATTGACGGTCATGTGGAGGGCTGGTTTACCGATGACACGCCCAAGCGCTTTGATGCCTATGGCTGGAACGTAATTGCCGCTGTGGATGGGCACGACCCACAGGCATTGGATGCTGCCTTGCGCGCGGCCAAGGCCCAAGCAGTTTTACCGGACGGCAAGCCCACGCTGATTTGCTGCAAGACCGTGATTGGCATGGGCTCGCCCAACAAGGCGGGTACCCACGATGTGCACGGTGCCGCACTCGGTGCTGCCGAAGTTGCTGCCACCCGCGAATCCTTGGGCTGGACATCCCCAGCGTTTGAAATTCCGGCGGATATTGCAGCGGCCTGGAATGCCGTGGCGCGTGGTGAAGCGATCGAGTTCGCGTGGAATGCGAAATTTGGCGCCTACCGAGCAGCCTTTCCAAAAGAGGCGGCCGAATTTGAGCGTCGCATGGCGGGTGATTTGCAGGCAAGCTATGCCGACAAGTTGCCCGAACTGTTGGCCGCAATTTCCGAAAAACCCGACGCCGTAGCGACCCGCAAGGCCAGCCAGAACGCGCTGGATGCACTAGCGCCCTTGATGCCTGAGTTCTTTGGCGGCAGTGCCGACCTTACCGGCTCCAACCTGACCAACTTCAAGGGTTGCATCAAGGCCGGGCGCGACAAGTGGGGCAACCACCTGAGCTACGGCGTGCGCGAGTTCGGCATGGCAGCCATCATGAACGGTATCGCTTTGCATGGCGGCTATATCCCCTATGGAGGCACCTTTCTGACCTTTAGCGATTACAGCCGCAACGCCATCCGCATGGCTGCGCTAATGAAATTGCGTGTGATTCATGTGTTTACCCATGACAGCATCGGTCTGGGAGAGGACGGCCCCACGCATCAAAGCGTCGAACACATTCCCAGCTTGCGCATCATTCCCGGCCTGGACGTGTGGCGTCCGGCCGACGGGCTGGAAACTGCCGTGGCCTGGGCTTGTGCAGTCGAGCGAAAGGACGGGCCGAGTGCACTGTGTCTCTCGCGCCAGAACTTGCCGCGTGTTACCGAAGCGGGCTTGGTCAAGGCAATCCGCAAGGGTGGCTATGTTTTGTCCGACATGGACAACGTACGCGCTGTGATTGTGTCTACCGGCTCGGAGTTGGAAATCGCGCTGCAAGCTCAAAAGGCGCTGGCGAGCCAGGGCATTGCGACCCGTGTGGTATCCATGCCTTGCAACAATGTTTTTGATCGCCAAAGTGCGATGTACCAGGAGTCGGTCTTGCCTTTGGCGCTGCCGACCGTGGCAGTGGAGGCGGCGCACCCCGACTTCTGGCGCAAATACGTGGGCCGCAACGGTGCCGTAGTGGGTATGTCGACGTTTGGCGAATCAGCTCCGGCGAAGGACCTGTATGCCTATTTCGGCATTACGGTGCAAAAGGTGGTGGATGCCACCTATACCTTGCTACAGCATCACAACGTCGCGTCATTGGACGAAGATCGGGTTTGATGGGCGGGCGAGGCAATTCATGCCTCGCCTCTGCAAGGGCTGGCCGCGTTATGCACGTAAAATCACCGCTCACAGCCCGTAGCTCATCAGGATAGAGCACGAACCTTCTAAGTTCGGGGTAACTGGTTCTTATTTAAGGTCAATGGAGTTGCATATTACAATGTGAGTATTTAGGTTTCTGGGCGACGTTAGCTCAGTTGGATAGAGCAACGCCCTTCTAAGGCGTGGGTCAGGAGTTCGATCCTCTTACGTCGCACATTTCCCTCTGAAAGCGCTCCTTGTGAGCGCTTTTTTTTGGGTGCTAGCACCTCGGAATTTTGCTCTCAACATGCAACTTTATTGCATATTTGAGGAGAAGCAATTATCATTTTCGCAATTGCATACTTGGACTATCATGTTTAAGAACGTCAGTCTGCGAAGAAGAAATGGCAACGGTAAACCAACGTGGGTGTTACTTGGGCCGGATGGGCATGCCATCCCCGCTTTTACTGCGTTTGCTCACTCGCTCCGCAAAGCTCCAACGCATACGCTGGAATCGTATTCCCGGCATTTGGCTGAGTTCTTTGACTACTTGGTGGAAGTCTCTGTGATCCACGGTGGGACTGTTACCAAGCTGAAATTGACAGAGGCAATCGAGGCATATGGTGACTACTTGCAACTGGGAGTAGATGCTAGCGAGGAAATTGCACGTAAAGTTGCAGCTCAACTTTCTCCAAGTGTGAACTCAGCAGCCAGTATCGGTCCAAAAATGGCCGCTATTAGAAAGTTTCTTAGACTCTCTGAGGATGTCCGAAAGGAATTGGCAGAAGTTGCACGGTGGAAAGGGGATGTCAAGACCTCCGTTGATGATGACCCACTTCTGCCTGGTTTGGGTCAGCGTCGAGAGCTTACGTCCTTTGAAGTCCGCGCTATGCAAGCAAATTCGATGTTTGCAGGGGTGATAGCAGGGGGGCCAAAATTCATAGACTTAGTTTCACTAGGTGGATATGGCGGTGAAACGCCCTATGACCAAAACAGGGCTTTTCCGTATGATAAAGCAACGGACCTCATCGACTCAATGCCCACTTTTCGCGATAAGGCACTATACGCATTTTTAGCAGCCAGCGGGTCCCGAACTAGCGAGGGGCTTCAACTGCTCCTACAGGATATCGACGTTCTTGAAGGCACAGTGCGACTAGTAGACCCTGAACTCCGAAAGGGGCACGCAAGTTATCGAACGCTCTCAGCTGAAGACCGCTCAAGTCTCGCATGGAAAGGTCGAACAACACAATTGACGCTGCTTATCGAGCCATTTGCTTCCAAATTTTTTGAGTCGCTAAAAGGGTACCTCGAACATGAGCGCATTGCTCATGGAAAAGACGACTTCGTGTTTCAGTACCTATCAGGTGAGGAGCGTGGGATGCCTTACTTCACGAGTGCGGCATCCACGCGATTGGAACTTTTTCATAAAGTTTGCGCCCAAATTGGCGTCGTCCTTCCTAGCGGTACTGCGGGGCACTCGTTAAGACATATGTATGGGACGTACCTTATTAATTACTTTCCCCGTCTTGATGGTAACTATGGACTGCCGCCGACAGAGGTCCAGCAACTCATGGGCCATGAAAGTCTGAAAAGTACGCTGAAATATGCTCGTTACGATCAAGACCTTCTCAAGCTTGAGATTCAAAATGCAAATCGTGTCCTGTTTAGCAAAGGCGTGCCCAAGAAGCTGATTGAACTGAAGTTGGAAGCGCTTGAATTCCAAGTCGCAACACTTAGAAATCAAATTAATCAGGAGACGATTGCAAGTGGTAAATTTGGAACCTAATAACGTCGTTTTCAACATCAATGAGCCTGAACTTGCAGTACAGATTAAAGCTGCACTAGAGTTGGCGGCAGAGACCCACCTAAAGTTGCTTGGCCTTCAAGATGCCGATCTCGAAAACGTTACGACGCACACCAACGCTAGTGCGGCTTTCGCAAAGTTTGTCAGAGGGCGGGTTCTGCGTGGCCATATACGACGATTTGACAAAGTATATGTTGAGCGTGCTTTTGAAGCCTATCAGGCGAACTCCGGTCATCTTTCGAAGAACCTTTTCGACACTGTAATGGTTGCTGATGATGATGGTCCATATAGTTTCAAGGCCACTTATGCCCAACGCATAAAAGTAGGTCTAGGGCTGTTCCTAATTGCGCTTCACAGTTCTGGAGCTATCACGCTTCCTTCGACTTTTTCCTGGCCTAGCATGCGTGAAGGTATTAACCGGCGACATGAAATCGGCAAATATGTGTCGTCAGAAGTCTTGAGTTTCATACGAAGCTTGAATACACAGTCCGAAAAATTGCCACACCCGGCATTTGAGACGATTGGTGGCGATCGCAAGCGACGCGAATGGTTTCTTACCTATGCCACGAAGTTGCTTTTAGCCTTAGGCTGGCACAAGCCGGAAGACGCGAATGTTAATGATCTGTTGAAGGTTAGAGCCGCAGACAAGGCGAGTGAAAAAAAAACTGAAGTTCCCTTCGCTTATAGCGCGCTACTGGACGTTTTGAATTTGGCATTTCCTGGTCGAATCAACGTCAAGACCGAAGATTGGACAGACGCTCTCAGACTGACTGTTTCTAATACAGTCAAGTTGAATGGAAAAAGGAACTCATTCTCGAAGGCCTTAGACCGCCTTTTCCGGGACGGACCTCGCTCTGACCATGACTTGCTTGATGAAGTTCAAAACCTTGGAGCAGCATGGGGTAAGCCCGAAAGAATCAGATCGCTAACCAGGTTGCCTGGACTTGATGCAGACATTGCGGCAATATCCACGGTTTGGTTGGACTTGGAAGATCTTTATGTTTCAAAGGTCAAGCTTGAAAGTTACAAGACCTTTTATAACGCAATTGGGTGGTGGAATGTCTATCTTTTCTACTATCTTCCGTACTGGTTTTCTAGAAATCCGGGTGGATCTTGGGCTTTCCCGTCTTCCCCATCATTGCTAATAAAGAGCGTATTCGTCAGCCGTCTGATTACCATAGATGAAGTAACTCCAGTGACGTTCATTGAGTTTATGGACCTTCAAGCAGACCGGCTAGAGTGGGGTGGAAACAGCTACTATTCCATTCTTCGTAAACTTCAGGGTTTCTTTGATTTTGTTGAGCTTTATTCTGAAGAGATTCCTGGATGCGAAGGTTTCACTCAACCCTTGGCATCTCATGATTTCCCTAGAACATCGCGCCCTACGCATACTAATAAGCAACCAGTATCTCGTCGATTTTTTAGTGTTTATTTGGACTACCACGAAGCACTACTTGCGCATCACTCCGTAGTTTTAAATAGAGTACTTAGCGGTGAAATAACCGCCGATGATATGAGGGTGTTGGAGGCTAATGGCAACGTTATTGATACATTTCGCACTAGCGAACTCGTAGGATTTATCCCTGTCCTATTTACGCATTCGAAAACGATCAAGCTTCAGTTCATTCCCAATTTATTGGACAGTCGCCCTAAAACACTGAAGGACGGTCGAAAGCTTACACTGCCACATCCCCACGCGCTAAATCAAAATATTGTGGCATTACATACTAGTTTGCGGCACAACCATATTCAATGGCTCGACAGGGATCTCTTTGACTCAAAAGTCGACGAAAGTGACGCAGAGTTCTCAACTCTTTATGTCAACACCGACAAAATGATGACTAAACCTTGGACTCCACACGTGAACTTTCGAGTTATCGAGATTTTGCGCGGGCAACGGGAATGGTGCGAACTTATTGAAGGCGCTGAATTTCATTCAGAACACTACTACAACGATAATACCAGTACAAAGTGGCCAAAATTCAGACCATTATTTGCGTATACAGTTTCGGGCAAGCCGCACGACGATGCCCATTATAGTGATGCATGGAAGGCTGTACTTTGTGGACTTCAGGGTTTGATGCCAGAATTTACCGAATTCGGTCAAGATCGGCGGTTTTTGCATTTGTTGCCTCCGGGGCATGAACCCGACGATTCGGATTTGAAAAATAGACTCGAACAGTACGGTTCTTCGTTCAAGAAGGAAGGCGATAGCTGTCCTTTGCGAGTTCACACTAACTCAACACCTCATTCCGCCCGATCTGCAGTGGTTTCGCAATACATTAACTTTTTGCCGACAGACCTTATTGGAAAATACATCTCTGGTCAAAAACCTGGTACGGTTGCCTACTACGTTTGCTTAGAAAAGGAAGACATAGAAGCAGAACAAGTTCATCAGGCCGCTCGGATGCGAAATGCGCTTCTGAATGGCGCTTTTGAGCCAGTTTTAAAAAGTGGTGGAACGTCGGCCACATTTATTCATGCTGACAATGTAAATTCCGCCTTGGCCCGAAGTATGAAGTCCAACTTTGAGGAAACCATAGCTGCTTATGGAGGTATGTGCATCTCGTTTAGCGAACGAGTAAAGGGCGGAGTTGAAGTTTTGCGAGAAACTGGGTGTGCTCAAGTTGCCTTTAACAAGACAGAGTTATGTCCGTATGGCAATAATTGCCCGCATGACGTCGTGAAAGAACTAAAGGGTCTTCATCGCTGCGGCTTGTGCCCCTATGCAGTTAGATTCATTGACCATCTGCCCGCTTTGGCGGCAAAGAAGCGACAAGTTGCGGAGGCCATTGATGAACTTGAGCGGGTGCTCGCTTCAGATGCAAAGACGCTGAACGCTAAATACTCTTCTGAAGAGTTGGACATGCTAGAAACGGAAAGAGCCCGACTTTGCGAAGACTTTACTGGCTGGCTGCTAAATGAAGAAGTACTGGAACTCATGCGTCAGCGAATTGCATCCGGTCAAGATAACAGAAAATGGACAGTTCAACGGCCTGAAATAATTGAACGGGATCTCCAACGCGTTTCTGTACAGACCTCTGAATCCGAATATTTGTTGGCACGTCTCGGTGAATGTATTGCCTTTCCGGCTTTGGAAAGTCCGCAGGTTCGTGCTCGGTTTGACTTGTTGCGTCGCGAACTGCTCGCTCGTGCGGGGAAGATTCGCGAAGCCTTTGCCCAGAGTCCATTGGACCCCGCTTTGGAATGCGCAGGGATGCTCAAATCCATGGTTGAATTTAGTAACTTAACAGTTGCTCAAGTTGTTAGTCTGCTTGAGGGCGATTTCCAGATGACTAATCTGCCGAAGAATGATTTCCGATTGATTTCGGTTGAGGACGCTGCGTGACAGCAAAAGACCCAAGCAGATTTGCTGCCTGGCAAGAGGCAAATCAGGTACGTCGAGAAGCCATCATCGACCAATACCTTGTTAGTTTTGCGAATACCCGAGTTAAGGTGCGCAATCTGACCGGTCTGGCTGATCTTGTAGCCAAGCACATCGCCCAAGTTGAGGGCAAAGAGTGCGACAAATCTACTCTTCTACGAAATAACAGGTACAAGGCCAAATTACTGAGCTACCAGGCCAGAAGTCTTGCTCCAGGCACTAAGGCCCTGAACTCGCGAAACGTTACCGATCCGACCGCAAAGGCACTTATCACAGGCGCCCAGTTGGAAACCGGCAATTTGAAGCGAGAACTGGAGCGTTTGAACATTTACGTTATGTCTCTCGAAGATCAAGTAGACCAGTTTCAGAGTCAAGTTGGAAAGTTGCCTAAACCCGAACTTTCCAACGAGTCAAATAATACTTTGTCGGACTACGAATATCGATTCATACGAACATGCCAGGCGCTAAGGTCATTGCTCAGCCATTTAAACATAGTGGTGCAAATTGACAAAAGTAATCGGCGAATCCTCGATTTGTCTAAGCGGCGGGACAATGTCATCGTTGATCAAGAGGTTGCTGGACCTTTTTTTGATTGGTTGGAACTTCAGGTGGAATCCAAGTGAAGATTTGGAAATGATTGGAGGGGGTATCTAAGCATGATTAGCGGACGCCAATTGGGCGAGCAAAACGTTGTGACTTTTGCTGCATGGATCGCCAGTAAAACAGATGACGAATTCCGAGATATGGCTATCCGGGGCGTTCTTTCTCGAAGGGAAATCGCCAAGGAGTGTGGTTTTGCAAAGTCGGCACTTGATCAAAACCCTCGCATAAAGTTAGCCCTCCGCGAACTGGAGGAGAGTCTGCGGAAACGTGGTGTTCTTCCGCAGGTCGCAGAGCGAGACGATGACGAACCACAATCCCCATTAATGCGCGACACTGGCCACCTTCGTGCCAAACAGGATACAGAACGTCTCAGCCGACTTGAACAGGAAAACGCAAGCCTCAGGGCTGAATTGGCAGAAGTTAAGCGCGTCCTAGAAAAATTCACTTTGCTTAGGGATGCTCTGGCCAATACTGGGAGGCTTCCGCGTTGAAATTTGATCAACTACTCCGTGTTACGTTCCTGAGAAGTCAGGATCCCTGGGGCTTTGGCGGCTATATCTTCTCCGCCAAAGCCATTGATGATCAAGGCCGGGTTCAGGATGCTAAGGGTTATGTAGTCGTCGAGGCCTCCGCTACGGTGCTAGGTAGCGCCCGTGTCGAGGTCGGGCAATGGTGGCAGGTTACTGGTGAACCAAACAAGCGTTTACAGGAAGTTAATGGTTACCTGATTACTGAAACGCAGGTAAAAGCTTCCAGCGCTGTGATGATGCGGCCTTCCGGGGACCATATCATCGAGTTCATTGCTTTAAACCCTGCCTTTGTGGGGATTGGAGACGGCAAGGCGCGTATGCTCTGGGACGCTTTTGGTGAGAGTTTATATGGGCACTTAGACAGCCGCAACGTAGCGGAAATTGCTAAGGTCCTTACGCCTGAATCTGCAACACTGGTGGTCGAAGTTTGGTCTAAATATGGAGACAGCCGGACCTTGCAATGGCTACAGGTCCAAGGAATTGACCTGAAAATTGGTCAAAAAATACTGCAATTCTTTGGGCATGAGACACCTGAGAGGATTCAGGAGGATCCATACCGGCTGCTAAGCTTTTGCGCCTCGTGGAGGCACGTGGATGCTTTAGCCAGAAGTCATTTCGGAGTTGCACTGGATGACTCACGGCGGCTGCAGGGAGCGATCGAGGAAGCATGCTACAGAGTGTTTAAGGCTGGCCACACGATGGTGCTTTCCTCCAAGCTTATGGACTTCCTGCGCCCTATCTTGGGTTCCCAAAGCCAAACATTCCCGTGGCGTAACCTTGTCCCTTTGGCGTTAACTCAGTTTGTCAGGGTTTTTGCTAAAGTTTCCTACCTTGATCCAGCCACTTTCAACCAAAGCCTTCAGGCAAAAGTTGATGCTGCTGACATTGATTCCCACCTCTTTTGCCAGACTGCGCTGTGTCATTGCAGGGTTTTCCTGGAGCAGCTTGAGTGTCCAAAATAATGTGTCGTCGTTTGCGGTCTGGCGGCGTGTAGTCATCGGTAGAGCAGGTTTGGTAATTTCTGATAAAAATTCGATTCAGGGTTGCTACCTAAGCCAATGTGCGCCCAGATGGACGCGTGACAGATTGGCTGGTAGCGCGACTTGTTTTATTTTCAAACAATTGTAGCCCTGATACTTGCTTTTTCAGTGACATGGACCTGGCGTTACACAAAGTCTTCCATCAAGTCCCTCCATCCTGCGTTTCTTCGCCCTGTTGCTGCTGTAGGGCCTCTTCCATGCTGATCGTGTTAACTACCAATTCCAGGTGGCTCAAAATCTCGGGTTCGTGGCGTTCGACATAGCTTTTAACTGAGGTATTGGCCAGCAGCTTGGTCAGGTAGCCCTTCGCCACCACTAGGTTCAGTAACTCAGAACCGTAATTGCTTTCTGCGTCTTTGTATTGCGAATGAACCTGATTCATCTCTTTTTCCAACTTGACAATTTGCTCAAGAGGCGGTGCTTTAGGCCGGGTGGATGCTGAAGTGTCAGTGCGTTGATCAGGCGGCGTGGCTTTTAACAGGGCGTCTGCATGGGTCATGGTGATACCGCTGCTGGCAAGCATGAGTTCAATAGCTTCCACCTGTCGAGCCGGCTTCATATTACGTAAAACACGCGTCAAGTCCGGTGGAAACTGCTTGTCTTGAAGCAAGTCGACGGCTTCCTGGCAGATGCCATTGAGCAAATTGACGCGCCGGGTAATGGAGTTGGTGTTGACGTCGAAGGCTTTGGCCAACCGTTCTTTACTGACGCCGCGCTCGATTGCACGCCGGATCATCAGGTGCTCTTGAATGGTGGAGAGCCGGTTGATGCGATGGTTGTAGGTGTAGGTTTCATCATCCTTCGCAAAAAGGCAGGGGGCCACATCAATACCAAGATTCTTGAGTGCCAAGGCTCGGATGTGTCCGTCAAGCAATAAATATTCAGTCTTTTCAGGATCCGGCTGAATGACGGACAGTGGCTCAATCAGGCCAACCTCAGAAATTGAAGAGACGATTTGCTTGTACTTCCGCGTCACCATCAAACCATCGACCACCTTCTTGCTGGGCAGCAGTTGGTCAAGGGGCACCTGGTAGGTTTGCAGATCAAAGCCCAGCAATGTGTTGAGCGGTGCCATGGGCAATGAGGTATTCATTCTGTGGCTCCTTCAACTGGATTGATCCGATCAGCCAGATATTTGGGTAGGTTGTCCAACCCCTCGGCCCTTAGCAGATTGACAAAGTTGTCGTCTGCAAACAGCTTCTTGAGACCCTGCACCACAAGCAATAGACGCTGGTGTGCAT
>CANFIH010000128.1 GCA_947446855.1 Burkholderiales bacterium | reverse complement strand
TGGATGCCACCTTGCTCGAAGAGATCAAGGCCCAGCACATGAGCTTGCTGAACAAGCCGGTGCGCCCGGCCAAACTGCGCAGCCTGATCCGGCACCTGGTCAGCACCAAGAACTGAAGGGCGCGCCCTAAGCAATCACCCGAAAGTATTCGTCCAGCGCACAACGGCTGGTGTGCGTCCGATTGACCGGCGCAGCCTCATCCGCATAGCCCAGCGCGATGCCACACACGATGGTGGACAGCCCGTCCAAGCCCAGGCAGCTGCGTATCAGCTGCGGGTAAGAGGCCATGGCGCCGATGGCACAGGTGGCCAGGCCCTGCGCCTGCGCCGCCAGCATCAGCCCGTACAGCGTCATGCCCAGGTCCATATAGCCGCCGCTGCCGAAGTCGCGGTCTATGGTGACCAGCAGGGCCACCGGCGCATCGAAAAAGCGGAAGTTGCGCTCAAACTGCTGGTCGCGCCCGGCCCGGTCTTCGCGCTCCAGGCCCAGCGCGCCATACAGGGCGCGGGCGGCAGCCACCTGGCGGCGGCGCAGCAACGAGGGCAGTGGCGTGGGGAAGTAAGCGTAGTCTTCCACTTCCTGGCGGCCCGCACGAAAAGCGGCGCTGAGTTCGCCGCTCAAGCGTTCTCGGGCCTGGCCGCGCACCTGCACAAAGGCGCCGGGCTGCAGGTTGGCACCGCTGGGCGCCTGGCGCGCGCTGCGCAAGAGCGCGTGCAGCACCTCGTCACTGACCGCATCGGGCAAAAAGGCGCGCACCGAGCGGCGGCTCTGCACGAGGTGCGGGAAAGCAGGCTGTGCCGCGTTCATGGCACGCCTGCGGGCTGCGCCAGTTCCGCCAGCGCCAGGGTTTGCACGCCGTGGGCGCGTGCGCGTTGCAAAAAGTCATCTCCCATGGCCTCGAAGCCGCTCACCGGGCTCATGCAGTCGGTGAGCAGCACCATGCGCTGCAATTTCGCAGCGGGCAGGTGCGCCATCAGGTCGTCCACCGAGGCCGCCACGCAATGGCTGAGCGCCTCACCAGCCACCAGCAGCGTGCCGCTGCGGGTCGCCAGCTGGTGCAGCAACGCCCGGTCAAGCTGGGTGCGCGCATCGTCGGCGCGCGGCACCTCGGCACGGAACGCGCTGTACTGTTCGGTCAGCGGGTGCTGGCCCTTCTGCACCTTGTGGCAGACCCGGCCCGACTGTTCTTCCCAGGCGGCCAGGGCCTGTGCCAGCGCGCCGTGGATGGTGTGGCCCCAGGTGGCGGTCACGCAATGCACCGGCCAGACGATCAGCTGGCGCTGCCCGCCCGCCTCCAGCGCCTGCAGGTAGCGCAGCACTTCCTCGCGCTGGTCTGCATGGCGCGGTGCAAAGCGGCCCGCCCGCACATCGGCCGCTGTCACCGGCGTGAAGGGTGGCACGGCTAAACCTTGGGCATCCTGCCAGAAGGTGGTGCGCTCCACGCCCACGCTGGCGTGCGAGTCCAGTGTCACGGTGATGGACTGCACCTGATCCAGATGGCCCATGAGCCAGTTGGCCAGGCGCTGCATGTCGGCATTGGCACCGGGCACCGGCAGTGCGGCACCGGGGATATCCAGAAAATCGTTTTGCGGGTCTATCACCAGCAGGTCGTAAGTAGACATATCAGGCCTCAGTTTCAGGGGTTTGTTGCAGCGCCCACTGCACCTGCTCACGCACCACCTCGCTCTCATGCACCAGCCTGCGCTGCAGGGCGGCTTGCAGGGGCTGGCGTTGAGAGGCATCGTGCGTGACCCGCAGGGCATTGCCCAGGGCCAGCGCCACATTGCGCAACCAGCGCGCGTGTCCTATGCGGCGTATCGGGCCGCCTGCGGTGCGCTGCAAAAATTGTTCTTCGCTCCAGTCCAGCAGGGCACACAGGTCCTGCCCGGCCAGGCCGGGACGGGCATCGAAGTCCGGCAGCGTGGTGCGCCGGGCGTATTTGTTCCAGGGGCAGACCAGCTGGCAGTCGTCACAGCCGTAGATGCGGTTGCCGATCAGGGGCCGCAATTCCAGCGGGATGCTGCCGGCGTGCTCAATCGTCAGATACGAGATGCAGCGCCGCGCGTCCAGCCGCTGGGGCCCGAGAATGGCCTGCGTCGGGCAGACTGCGATACAAGCGGTGCAACTGCCGCAGTGGCCTTGCACGGCCGGCGTAGCGGGCAGCGCCAGATCCACATAGATTTCGCCCAGGAAGAACAGGGAGCCGGCCTCCCGGTTCAGCACCAGGGTGTGCTTGCCGCGCCAGCCCTGGCCGCTGCGTGCGGCCAACTCGGCCTCCAGCACCGGGGCCGAATCGGTGAACACGCGGTGGCCCAGCGGTCCTGCCCGTTCCGCAATCGCATCGGCGAGTTTTTGCAGGCGGCTGCGCAGCACCTTGTGGTAATCGCGCCCCCGGGCGTACAGCGAGACAATGCCCTCACCCGGGTGCTGCAGGCGTTGCCATTCCTGCGCCTGCCAGTCGGCCGGGGTGTCCCGGGGCAGGTAGTCCATGCAGGCGGTGATCACGCTCACCGTGCCCGGCACCAGCTCGGCCGGGCGGGCGCGTTTGAGGCCGTGGCTGGCCATGTAGTGCATCTCGCCATGGAAACCCTGCTCCAGCCAGGCCAGCAATCCGGGCTCTGCCGACGACAAATCCACACCCGTCACGCCAATTTGGGAGAATCCGAGCTTGTGCGCGCTGGCACGGATGTGTGCGAGCAATGCGTTATCGATTGGAATGCTGTGGATCATCAACTGCCTATTGTAGAAACCGGGGAACAAACCAACCCTGCCAAGGGTGCGCTGCACCTGCTGTGGCGCGACGAATCGGCCACACAAGCCTTTGCCGTGCAACTGGCTGCACAGGCCGCACTGGCCCATGCGTTCATCACCCTGCATGGCGACCTGGGCGCCGGCAAGACCACGTTCACGCGGCACCTGCTGCAGGCGCTGGGCATTACGGGCCGCATCAAAAGCCCGACCTACGCCATCGTCGAGTCGTATGAGGCCGAGGCCTTCCCCATCTGGCACTTTGACTTTTACCGCTTCAACGACCCGCAGGAATGGGAAGACGCGGGCTTTCGGGACATCTTTGCCAGCCCCGGCCTGAAGCTGGCCGAATGGCCGCAAAAGGCCGAAGCGCTGTTGCCTGCGGCCGATCTGGATATCGCGCTGCAGACACAGGGCGAAACCGCCCGCAGCGTGACGCTGACGGCCCACACGCCGCGTGGCACGGCCCTGCTGCAGGCGCTGGCGGCACAGCAAGCGCCGGGGGCTTGCCCATGAGGCGCCGCACCGCCCTCCTTCGCGCCGGCAGCGTGGTGCTGACGCTGGCCTTGCCGCAACTGGTGCGCGGTGCAGCCATCGTCAGCGTGCGGGTCTGGCCGGCACCGGAATATTCGCGCGTGACGATTGAGTCCGACAGCGCACTCACCGCCCAGCAAAGCTTTGTGGGCAACCCGCCACGGCTGGCCGTAGACATTGAAGGCCTGGAGCTCAACCCCACGCTCAAGGAGTTGGTGGCCAAGGTCAAATCGGACGACCCCAACATCGCCGGCATCCGCGTCGGCCAGTTCAGCCCAACCGTGGTGCGGCTGGTGGTGGACCTGAAGCGCCAGATCCGCCCGCAGGTGTTCACGCTCAAGCCCGTGGGTGCCTACCAGCACCGCCTGGTGTTTGACCTGTACCCCGAGCAGGAAGTCGATCCACTGGAGGCGCTGATCAGCGAGAAAATCCGCGAAGCTGCACCGGCCCCGTTCGCCAGCGCGCCCGCGGGCGGGCCCGCCGATCCACTGGGTGAGCTGATGGCGCGCCAAACCCTCAAGCCGCCCAAACCCAAGCTTGCGAGCAGCGCACCGCCCGATGCCACGCCCTGGCCGGCACCGCCCGCCGCGCCCCTGCCCTGGAAGCTGCCCGACAGCAGCGACGACCCGCGTGCGGCAGCCGCAGGCGGCGGTGTGACCGAGCGCCTCATCATCATTGCGCTGGACCCCGGCCACGGCGGCGAAGACCCCGGTGCGGTGGGCCCGGGCGGCACGCGCGAGAAAGACGTGGTGCTGCGTCTGGCGCACATGCTGCGCGAGCGCATCAACGCCACCTCGGTCAAAGGCAATTCCATGCGCGCCTACCTGACGCGCGACGCTGACTTCTTTGTGCCGCTGGGCGTGCGCGTGCAAAAGGCGCGCCGGGTGCAGGCCGACCTGTTCGTCAGCCTGCATGCCGATGCCTTCTTCACCCCCGACCCGCAAGGCGCCAGCGTGTTTGCGCTCAGCCAGGGCGGCGCCTCCAGCAGCGCTGCGCGCTGGATGGCGGCCAAGGAAAACAAAGCCGACCTGATCGGCGGGCTCAACGTCAAAGCCAAGGACGCCACCGTGCAGCGCGCCCTGCTGGACATGAGCACCACCGCGCAAATCAACGACAGCCTCAAGCTGGGCAACCGCCTGCTGGGTGAAATCAAACGGGTGGGTAAATTGCACAAGGGCTTGGTGGAGCAAGCCGCCTTTGCCGTGCTCAAAGCGCCCGACATTCCCAGCGTGCTGGTGGAGGCTGCCTTTATCAGCAACCCCACGGAAGAGGCCAAGCTCAACAGCGATGATTTTTTGAACAAGCTGGCCGATGCGCTGATGCGCGGCATTGAAGGCTACTTTGCCAAGAACCCGCCGCTGGCCAGGGTGCGCGTCAGCAGCTGATGCGGCGTATGGATTAAGTTGATCCATTGCAAATGAGCCAAGTCAGGCTCCAAACCTAAGGGAGTTGCGGGTAACTTTGATTTGGACGCTCACAGGCTACCGTTGGAGACCGGGGCGGTTGGCATGCATGTCACCATGGACAATTTCAGGGTGAATCTTCCGCTATTTCCAATGCATCATCCACCTCAATTCCAAGGTACCTCACGGTGGACTCCAGCTTGGAATGGCCAAGTAAAAGTTGAACTGCACGCGGGTTCTTGGTTCTCCTGTAGATGAGGGTCACCTTGGTGCGCCGCATGGAGTGGGTCCCGTAGGCGCAGGGGTCCAGGCCAATATGTTTTACCCATCCGTTCACGATGCGGGCGTACTGGCGGGTACCCAGGTGGAGGGACTTATGTGCCCGACTCGGGAAAAGATAGTCCGCAGAATGAAGGTTTCGCAACTTCATCCAGTCGGCGGCGGCGGAACGGGTTTGCTCCGTGATCTCAAACTGGACCGGCCGGGAGGTTTTTTGCTGCATGACAATGGCACGAGGAGCTATGCGATCACCCTGGCATATGTCGCGGACCCTGAGTTTGACCAAATCGCAGGCTCTCAATTTGCTGTCCAAGCCCAGATCGAAAAAGGCCAACTCCCTGGTTCGATGCTCCAGTTGAAGCCACACGCGGATGGCCCAGACCTCCTTCAATTTGAAGGGTGCCTTTTGCCCGATCAGCTTGCCTTTATTCCAGGGTTCGCGCCGATGGCTTACCTGACTGACTGCCTCTTCCATGACAACTCTTCTTATAAATAATAGGGAGCGCCAATATGATTTTTTTGTTCATTTGCGTAGCCGACTATTCGCCAACATTGTGTTTGCGTTAATGGTGTGAATCATGGAAACCTACAAAGTCGGTTTTCGCGAATTTCGTGCCGGTATGACTGAATTCATTGCGTCAACAAGCCGGTGCCCATTACGCGCCAATCCTCAAAGCACTTCGGTGCAGAAGGTAGCCGGGGTGACGATGCGCGTGCGACCAGCGCTTACTCGCTGTAGCAGACCGGCACGGCGATCTCCAGCCACCAGGTAATCTGCCTCCCTGGCCAATGCCATGGAAAGAAGGGAAACATCGTTGGGATCGTTCAGGTCCATGCCATCCGGTAGAAGAGGCAAAGTGCCCAGCACAATGGCACGCTGCATGTTGTTCACCATGGTGCCGACGCGGTGGGCCGGCAAGATGTGGGGTAGCGGCTCACACGCCGCAGCTCGTCAAGCTGAGCCGGAGAGGTAACCAGTTCGAACCTGGCCGCGCGCCATGCGCGATAAATGGTTTCAGGCGGACCGGACGGCGAGATCAGCGCACCAAGGAGCACGTTGGTGTCCAGAATGACCCGCATTAATGCTCACGAGCCCATTGCACCGCCTCGTCGATCAGGTCGGTCAATCAGACTCGCCCATGCCGGTCGCAGCAGCCTTGGCTTGTTCTACGGCCTTTTCCAGAAGGTAGGAGCGCACCGCTTCCTCAATAAAGCGTGACAAATCGCCCTTGCGTCCACCACCCTGCGCGGCGATAAACATGCGCACGGATTGATCCGTGTCTGGCGACACAGCGATGTTCCAGCGAACTGACTCCATGATTTCTCCAGTGTTTGGGGGTGTAGGTGTTTAGACACCGCATCCCAAGGGTCATGTTCTGGTCATTGCTGGATGCCAGGCGATGCTGTCTAGTCTCACGCTAACGCCTGAGTACTCGCGTTTACGGACGAATGAAATTCCCGTCCAGCTCTTGCAAGGTCGAAATTTCCAAGTAGTATTGCAAAATGACATTTAACCTGGAAAGTCTGGAGATCGACCCGGATGCGGCGCGTCAGTACATCGACGCCAGAGCCGCCTTTGTCGAACAGGAGCGCACTCGGAAAAGCGCGCTTCAAGTGCGCGGTGGAATGGTCTGGAAGACGGTCGGCGACAAAGACTATCTCATTCGTACCAGCGTGACCGGCGGTCAAAAAAGCCTGGGCAGGCGTTCGGCGGAAACGCAAGACATGTATGACGGATTCATCGGCAAGAAGCACTCTGTCGAAGAGCGTCTCAGCAGCCTGAAGGCATCGGTGGCCAAGCATGAACGCATGAACCGGGCTCTGCGCGTAGGGCGCATGCCAACGATTGCGGTGGCCATTCTCAGTCGCCTGGCAAATGCAGGTTTGGACGAGTATTTCAGGGTGGTAGGAACCCATGCGTTGTACGCCTACGAGGCGGCAGCCGGCGTGCGCTTTGCATCAGAAATCACATCAACACGGGACATCGATCTGCTCTGGGATACCCGCAAGCGGGTGACCTTCGCACAAAAGCTGCTGCAAGACTCACCCTCCATGCTGGCTGCTTTGCAAAAGGTGGACAAGACGTTTCAGGTCAACGAAGAGCAAAAATACACGGCGGTCAACAAAGACGGTTTCGAGGTCGACATCATCCGCAGAATTGCCAAGGGTGGGGATCCCCATCCGATCCGACTGAGTAATGCGGAGGACGACTTCTGGGTGGTTCAGGCCAAGCGCGCAGATGAACTGGTGAATGCTCCAGAGTTCTCAGAAATCGTCGTGGCGGAAAGCGGCAAAATGGCACGGCTGACCACCATTCACCCTGCTGTGTTCGTCAGTTTTAAACGCTGGATGTCTAAGGAAGCAGATCGAGACCCGCTCAAACGCCGACGGGATGCCTTGCAGGCAGATGCGGTGGAGTGGGCACTCCATGAGCGGTTGCCGCATTTGCTTGTCGATCGGTAACGTTCCCGGTTCGCGATTTGCCACAATGTGCCCATCAGAGTCATCCCCGGCCGAAACCCCAACGACTCCTGCCGCTGCCTACTTGACGTCCGACCGTACCGGTTGAAAGACCGCAGCGAACCCATAGCGCCACTGACCCGATCCTCGCGATGACTATCGTGTTCTGCTCTGCCGCGGTCCGCAGCGCTTGGGGTAAGCCGGGTGACGATTTGTGGCACCCACCATGAAAGTGGTTTCTGCCGCCATGCAGTCATCGTCAACTTCTACAGCACATCCCGCCAACAGCCATACGGACCGACGCGAGAGCCCGCTGTCATGCGCGGGAAAGATCAGTCCGGCGTTCTGACAAGCGCATTGCGCTGTCCAGGTCTTCCATGTTCATGTAGCAGCCCTGCAGATGGCGCTCGCCGCTATTGGGGTCAAAACTCTTGCGCCCATGCAGGATGCGGTTGTTGTCATAGGCAATCAGTTCGCCCGGACGGAGCTTCAGGTCCAAGTGGTAGCAGGGGTCGCGCAGCAAGGCCCACAGCGCCGCGATCGCCTCGTACATGGGCGTCACCAGTTCTTCCGAGACCTGGAGGCTGGAGCGCAGCCAGTTGTTAAAGCGCATCCGGATGAGCTGCCCGCCAGGGTCCAGTGCCAGCATCGGGGCACTGGAGCGAATATCGCAGGTAGCATCATGAAAGCGGAACTCCACCAGTTGCTGGCTCAACAGCGCAAAGGCCTCGGGGTTGCGGGCCCGCAAATCTTCGGCGACGCGGAAACCATCGGCAAACAGCGACTCGCCACCGGTGACGCTGCTCTTGAGGCAGCTGAGCATCTGCACGTCCGGCGGAAAACGCCAGTTGACCAGATCATGGTGCAGTTCCAGCCCCAGCGCGGTATAGGCCACAGCGTTGGGATTGGGCATGGAAATGACGTCATAGTGGTCGCCAAAATTGGTCTGGCGTACCGGTCCAATGCGCCGGGCCACGTCCAGCAGTTTGCCGGGCACCTGGGGTACGCCTTGCAGCAACACAATGCCATGGCTGCGTATCGCCGTGATCCATGCACGCAGTCCCTCCTCCGTTTCCATATAGGCCCCGAAGTCCACCGTCGGCACAGCGTTATTCAACCCTGCATCCCAGAGTGTGCGCGTGGCCTGCCCCTGGCTGCGGGCGGCGCTGCTGTAGCAGTGCTGCCTGAGCCAGCCGGCGCCAAAGCGCGCAACATGCTGCTCGGTTCCCTGGCTGAAGTGCACATCCAGTACATCAGGCGCGGTCTGCGCCACATGCGTGATGCGGGGCTGCGCCTGGTCAATGAACATATATAGCCGCTCCATGGCCTGGGGGTGGCGACATAAAGGACAGGCGCAGTTGTCACGCAGCCATAGAGCCTCAAACCGGCTGACCCGGCCGTCATCCCATTGCAGCGTCAGGGCCTGCGCATCATGTGTGACCTGGCTCATTGCGTGCGGTGCGGGCGCAGGTGCGAGATCCGCCATCAGAGAAGGCTGGTGCCGGGTTGCGGGTGCGGTGTTCATCAGGGTTTGCGCTTTCAATTTGGATGGGCTGCAAGCCCGGTCGCCTGCCCGGTGCGGACAAGCCCTGGATTCAGCGGGTACGTCGCAGGGAGGGAAGGTATGTTGGGGCTTCAGCGTACGCCACAGCTGGTGCAAAGAACTCGGCGATCCCGGAACCATATGCACGAATAGCCCCTTTGGTTACTTCCATCCTTTTCCTTTGAGGTCAAACGTTATTTGTGAATCAAGGCGTACACACATAACCAAAAGGCGCA
The DNA here is from genome assembly GCA_947446855.1 of Burkholderiales bacterium. GTDB lineage: Bacteria > Pseudomonadota > Gammaproteobacteria > Burkholderiales > Burkholderiaceae_C > Allorhodoferax. The sequence continues at coordinate 2,676 of CANFIH010000128.1, read as the reverse complement.
CCGTTGCAACCCCTTCACTTTTAGTTTGGTCATTACCTGCTCTCAAGACCAGGGAGGCCCGAACTGGACTGCCCCTTTCACAACAACCCGCGTGCAGTTCACGCGCGAGGTAGCACCTATGCCAGTACTTTGGGCACGCGGTTGTTGCGCAGGCGAAAGGCATCGGGCATGCCGGAGCCGAGCAAGGGACGCAGGTACATGCGGAAGGCGTCGGTGACGCCGGTGCCGGCGCTGTCGATGAACTCATCTTCCATCACGCGGGTCTTGCCGGCCACGGCGTCCAGCGGCATGAGTTCGTAGTCCACCGAGTAAAAGCCGGTGCGCTTGATGGCCACCGAGCCATCCTGCTTGCCCCACATGGCGAACTGCACCGCCTTCTCGCCCACTTCGCGGGCTTCGCGCTGGTCCACGTCCGACACGCAGCCAATGAAGGAGCGCTGCAGGTAGCCGAAGGTGTCGCCGCGCACGCGCTTGATCTTGAGTTTGCTTTTGATTTCTTCGCACAGCAGATCGGCCAGCGCGCCATTGCCGCTGAGTTGCACATTGCCGTGGGCATCGTGCTCCAGGTCTTTGGCCAGCAGGGCTGCGATGGGCTGGCCCGATGCATCGTGAATGCCTTCGGACACGGCAATCACGCAGCGGCCATAGCGCTCGTAGGTGGCCTTCACATCGGCCAGGAATTTCTCCAGCACAAAGGTGCGCTCGGGCAGGTAAATCAGGTGCGGGCCGTCGTCCGGAAACTTCTTGCCCAGGGCCGAGGCGGCCGTCAGGAAACCGGCGTGCCGCCCCATGACCACACCCACATAGACGCCGGGCAGGGCCGCGTTGTCGAGATTGGCACCGGCAAAGGCCTGCGCCACAAAACGCGCAGCCGAGGGGAAGCCGGGCGTGTGGTCGTTGCCGACCAGGTCGTTGTCAATGGTTTTGGGAATATGGATGGCACGCAGCGGGTAGCCGGCTTTTTGTGCCTCCTCGCTGACGATGCGCACCGTGTCAGAGGAATCGTTGCCGCCGATGTAAAAGAAGTGCCCGATCTGGTGCGCGCGCAGCACCTTGAAGATTTCTTTGCAATAGGGCACATCCGGCTTGTCACGGGTGGAACCCAGGGCGCTGGACGGGGTGTTGGCCACCAGTTCCAGGTTGTGGCTGGTCTCCTGCGTGAGGTCCAGAAAGTCTTCGTTGATGATGCCGCGCACACCGTGCAGGGCACCGTAAATATGGCCGATCTGCTGGAAGCGCCGCGCCTCCAGCGCCACACCCACGAGCGATTGGTTGATAACAGCGGTGGGGCCGCCACCTTGGGCGACGAGGATTTTTCCAGAGGACATGGGCGTGGTCAGTCGGTGGGGTTGTCAGAAATCAGAGCCTGAAAAGTAGCCCAGTCGGCCTCGCTATCGCTCTCCAGCACTTCGGGTGTGGGCAGAGGGCGAATGTATTCCCGCCGCTCGGTCATACCGAGTCCGGCAGACTTGGTGCTTTCATTCCTGGCGCCAGCCTCTCGGCCGCGAGCGCCCTCTTCAACAGACTCAGGTGGTTTTGCAGACTTCATCTTGCAATCTAATGGGCGTGTGACATGCGTTTAACTCGTGTGCACAGCGCATGGGACCCAATGCCCGATGCACTGTGCAGCCGCCGAGTTTAGACCCAAGCCGGAAGATATCCAACAACGCCGACGCAATTCACCCCGGCGTGCAGGAGGCCTCAGGCCGACTCCGCTTAATGACCACCACCCAGATAGGCCGCCTTGACTGCCGGGTCGTCGCGCAATTTGCTGGCTTCGCCATGCACCGAGATGCGGCCGTTTTCCAGCACGTAGCCATAGTCGGCCACCTTGAGCGCAGCCGCGGCAAACTGCTCCACCAGCAGCATGGTGACGCCGCGGGACTTCAGGTCTTCGATGATGCGGAACACCTCTTCCACCAGGATAGGCGCCAGACCCATGGAGGGCTCGTCGAGCAGCACGATCTCGGGGTTGAGCATGACGGCGCGCGCCATGGCCAGCATCTGCTGCTCGCCACCCGACAGGGTGCCGGCCAGCTGGGTGCGGCGCTCTTTGAGGCGGGGGAAGAGTTCCAGCGCCTTGTCCAAGTCGGCGGCCACATCGCCCTTGGGGCGGCTGCCAGTCAGGCGCGGGAAGGCGCCCAGGATCAGGTTGTCGGTGACGCTCATGGTGGCGAAGACGCGGCGGCCTTCGGGCGAGTGGGCCAGGCCCAGCTTGGCGATGGTGTAGGACTCCATGCCGTCGATGCGTTTGCCGCTCAGATTGATTTCACCCGAAGTGGGTTTGATCATGCCGGAGATGGCGCGCATGGTGGTGGTCTTGCCGGCACCGTTGGAGCCGATCAGCGTGACGACCTTGCCCTTGGGCACCTCCATGGAGATGCCGTGCAGGACCTGCACTTTGCCGTAACCGGCTTCGAGATTTTTGATTTGCAACATTGTCGGGTCCTGTTCTTATGCGGCGGTGCCGCCGAGGTAGGCTTCGATCACCTTTTCGTCGGCCTGCACATCGGCGGGCTTGCCTTCGGCAATCTTCTGGCCGAAGTCCAGCACGGAGACGTTGTCACACACGCCCATCACCACGTCCATGTGGTGCTCGATCAGGATCACGGTGATGCCGTGGTCGCGGATCTTGCGGATGATGGTGATCAGTTCCTTGATGTCGGGTGCGGTCAG
>CANFIH010000127.1 GCA_947446855.1 Burkholderiales bacterium | reverse complement strand
GCCCTGCGGCAACCACTCCTGCAATGCACAGGGCATCAGGTATTGCTGATCGGGCTGGTAGGGAACGTAGCTGGTGCTCATCCCTCCATCATCCGCATACTCAGCAAATCAGCATCGGGGGTTTCCCTTCTGCCGCCCAGACTCCTAGCCTCGTCAGTTTCGAGCTGATTCTGCAGTTGCTCGAAGGTAGATATCCTCTTGAAGTCGCGCTTGCGCCGCCCATAAATGGGCTCGTGCAAAAATCTGTGCTGATGCGGCGAGCACGCCTGCCATTTCGGAAGGTGTTCGAACGGCGTTCAGTGCCGTCAACAATTGCTCCACATTGCGCGGGTCCGTCAGCACGTATGCATTGTCTCGGTGAGTTAAATAATCTGCAATACCGCAGAACTCCGCGCAGCTCACCACCACCGGCAACCCATGCGCCATGGCCTCCAGCACCACCATCCCAAAGGTATCTTCAAGGGTAGGATGCGCCAGGCAATCGGCAGCGCGATAGGCGGTGTTGACATCGCTCAGTGCGCCGAGGAAGAACACCCGGTCTTGCAGTCCGAGCGCTTGCGCCTGCGGATGGAACTCAGAAATCTGGGCCGCATTGCCTACCACGGCCAGAAAACTGTCCACAGGCAATTGCTGCAATGCTTGGAGCAATGCAGGTAGTCCCTTTTTGCGGTAATCATTGCCTATAAACAGAATGCAATGCCCCGCCAGTGGCAAAGCCAGCTGAATACGTGCGGCAGTTCGTTGTTCCAAAGTGGCCGGGCCTGGTACATCACTCACACCCGGAGTCACGATGGTCAAGGCCCCTTGTGATGCAGGAAAGGTCTGGGCCATAGTAGCCCGCAATCCCGGAGCCGTTACCACGATGCGTTTACCAGCCTGCGGCCGGTAGCGCGCCCACTCCAGCCCCAGATAGACCAACAGACGCGGGCTGGTCATGACCTTCAAACTACGCAGCAGCCAAGGCAGCCCGGACCGGCCTTTGAACAGGTTATAGCGGATGGGTAGCACATGCACAGTCTGTACCTGACCATGCCAAGTATTCTCATGGGAGTGCACCACGTCAAAGCCCTGGCGCGTCTTCCACCAGGTGACCACAGCAAACCAGAGCTGATTGATCCAGCGAGGTCGCATGCAAGGCGAGCTGACCGGGTGATAGCTGACGCCAGGAAACTGGTGCGCAATCTCTTGCGCAAATACATGGATGTCGTGCCGCGCGGCCAAATGCTCAACCAATGCGATGGAGTAACGCTCCGCCCCGCCAGCGGTGGGTTTGAACAGCCGGTTCAGTACCGCAATGCGCAGTCGCCTTGCCGGTTGTTGATGTGCCAGGTTCGCCTCGTCACTCATTTGCGGTCTTCGTAGCTGCTCAGCAGCTTGAGTAGGAACACCGGCAGCGTAGTGGAGCGCAGCACCGGCACTCTTGGCAACTCGAACAGAGCCGAGGCGCGGCTGGCACGGCCACGCCCCGTCGTCGTTGCCGTGGTAAAGCCCGCCGCCTGCACCTGTTGCACATGTGACGCTTCGTAGCCACCATAGGGATAACAAAAATGGGACACTGCTGTGCCAAGCAACACCTCCAGTTCGGCCTTACTGCGGCTGATCTCATCCCAGCTGTGATGGGCGCTGATCTGACTCAGCTTGGCATGGTTGCACGTATGCGCCCCCACCTCTTGGCCGCCGGCACACCACGCGTGCAAATCGGTGGCCGTCATCAAAGGGGTCTGGGCAATTCCAACTTCTTGGTCCCATATGTTGGTCTGGCCCAGCAGGCCGCTGACAACATAGCAGGTCGACGAAAACCCATGTTTTTGCAACACTGGGAGGGCATGGACCAGGTTGTTACGGTAGCCGTCATCAAAAGTAATGCCAACCACACGGCCACTTTTCTCGCCACGAAGATAAGGTAACAAGGCGCCCATCGACAGACCCCGATAGCCCAACATTTTTAGCACAGCCATCTGGCGGGCAAAGGCACCGGGTGCCACATACAGACTGCGAAACGGCGCGCCTTTGGGCGGCGCTTCGGCAATCTGGTGATAGGTCAATATCGGTATGCGCTGCATGCGGCTTCGCCAGGCTCAAAGCAACACAATGTCGTACTGTTCCTGCGCCATCGCCGCCTCACTTTGCAGCGATACCGGCTTGCCGATGAACTCGCTCAAAGAGGCCAGATGCTGGCTTTCTTCATCCAGAAACAGCTCGATCACCTTGGGCGATGCCACCACACGGAACTCGCGCGGGTTGAACTGGCGCGCTTCGCGCAGGATCTCGCGGAAGATGTCATAGGTCACGCTGCGCGCCGTTTTCACAATGCCCTTGCCCTCACACACCGGGCAGGGTTCGCACAGCATATGCGCCAGTGATTCGCGGGTGCGTTTGCGCGTCATCTCCACCAGGCCCAGTTGCGAGAAGCTGCCGGCCGATGTTTTGACGCGGTCACGCCCCAATTGCTTGCGGAATTCGCCCAACACCGCATCGCGGTGGTCCTCGCGCACCATGTCGATAAAGTCCACAATGATGATGCCGCCCAGGTTGCGCAGCCGCAGTTGGCGCGCAATGGCTTGCGCGGCCTCCAGATTGGTCTTGAATATCGTGTCGTCGAAATTACGTGCACCGACAAATCCACCGGTGTTTACATCCACGGTGGTCAAAGCCTCGGTCTGGTCCACGATCAGGTAGCCGCCGGACTTGAGCTCCACCCGTCGGGCCAAGGCCTTGGCAATTTCTTCATCGATGGAATACAGATCAAAAATCGGACGCTCGCCCTTGTAGTGCTGCAACTTTTCCACGGCCGCCGGCATGAATTCGGCACCAAAGGTCTTGAGTGCCTCAAATTGTTCGCGCGAGTCCACGCGGATTGTCTGGGTGCCATCGCTCACCAGATCGCGCAGCACGCGTTGCATCAGGTTCAGATCCTGATGCAGCAGGGTCTTTGGTGGCAGACGCACGGAGGCATCTTTGATACGTGCCCACGCCTTGCGCAGGTAGCGGATGTCTTCGGCCAGTTCGCTTTCAGCGGCGTCTTCGCCATTGGTACGCAGGATAAAACCGCCTCCCTGGTTGCCGGCTAGCGCCAGCAATTGCGCACGCAAAGCCTCGCGCTGCGCCAGCGGAATTTTTTGCGAGACACCGATATGGTCGTCCTGGGGCAAAAACACCAATAGGCGCCCGGCAATGCTGATCTGGGTGGAGAGGCGCGCACCTTTGGTGCCAATCGGGTCCTTGATCACCTGCACCATCAGGGCCTGGCCTTCAAAAACTTGCTTTTCTATTGGAATGAGTGCTGAAGCGCCACGCGCCGCGCTAATCGTCTCGCCCTCTTGCGGGGGATGCCAGACATCGGCCACATGCAAAAAGGCCGCGCGCTCCAGCCCGATATCAATAAAGGCGGACTGCATACCGGGCAGCACCCGTGCCACCTTGCCCAAATAGACATTGCCCACCAACCCGCGCTCGAGCGTGCGCTCCACATGCAGTTCCTGCACCGCGCCATGCTCGACGATGGCCACCCGCGTTTCCTGCGGTGACCAGTTGATCAAAATGTCCTGCTGGGTTGGCATCAGGCTAGGCTCTTGAGCAGTTGTGCGGTTTCATAAAGTGGCAGTCCCATGATGCCAGTGTAACTACCGTTGATGCGCGAAATATATGCCGCAGCCCTGCCCTGTACCGCATACGCCCCGGCTTTGCCCATGGGCTCGCCGGAAGCGACGTAGGCGCGGATCTCAGCTTCACTCATGGGCGCAAAGGTCACCTCAGACACGCTGCAGGCCTGCACGCACTGGTTGCCCACACCGATGGCTACCGCCGTCAACACCACATGGGTTTGACCGGCGAGTGCCGTCAACATGCGCACCGCATCTTCGGCATCGGCGGGCTTGGCATAAATGGTGTTACCCAGTGCCACCGTAGTGTCCGCGCACAGCACCGGCGCGCCAGGCAGTGCGCGCGCTTGCAAGCGGTTCTGCGCCGCCTCCAGCTTGAGGCGGGTGACACGCTGCACATAGGCCAGTGGCGTTTCACCGGGCAAATGCACCTCCAGCGACTCGGCGTCTTCTTCCTGGGTCGCCAACAACAATTCGTGCGCGATCCCGAGTTGGGTCAGCAACTGGCTGCGGCGAGGGCTTTGTGACGCGAGATAGATAAAGGGATGCATGGATAGATGGGGCAAGGCAAGCGAAGCCAGCTACTCGCGGTGGTAGGGGTGGTTGGCGTTGATAGACCAGGCCCGGTACAACTGCTCGATCAGCAACACACGTGCAAAGGCGTGCGGCAAGGTCAGGTCAGACAATCGGATGCGTTCATGGGCGGCCTGCTTGAAGGCCGGGTCCAGTCCGTCCGGGCCACCAATCACCAGCGCCACATCGCCGCCACCCAACTGCCAATCGGTCAGGCGACAGGCCAGTGCCTTGGTGGTGAGGTTGGTGCCGCGCTCATCCAGTGCCACGATGCGCGTACCTTTGGGAATGGACGCCTCAATGCGGGCGCGCTCACCGGCGTACAAGGCCTCCAGCGTTTTGGAGCCACGTGGTTCGGTTTTGACGGCCTTGAGCTCGACCTTGATCTCGAACGGGAAACGCTTGGCGTAATCGTCCCAGGCGGTTTGCGCCCAGTCGGGCACTTTGAGCCCGACCGCCACAATCAGCAGCCGCATGGCGGCACTCAGGCCTTGCGGCTAACGGTCTTCTTGGCCGCTGGCTTGCGCACTTCAGCGCGCTTGGCAGCCACCTTGGCCACGGTCTTGGCCGGTGCATTCACCACCAGGGTCTTTGCGGCCACTTTCACGGCAGGCGCTTTTTTGACAGCAGGCGACTTGGCGGCAACCTTCTTGGCAGGCACAGCCGGTGCACGCGTGCTGGTGGTCCTGACTGCCGCCTTTTTGGCAGGCGCTGCGCCGGATGCTGTGGTCTTGGCCGCGGCCTTTTTCACCGCTGCTGCCTTGATCGCATCGTTCTTCTTCACCTGAGCCTTGGAGGGGAAGGCTTCCGCCACGCCCTTCTTGGCGGCACTGGAGCGCTTCAGCGTGCCGGGGACCTGGTCTTTTGTGACAACGGCTTCTTCCTTGGAGGCAGTAGCCGGCTTGGCCGAGCCCAGCTTCAGGCGCACGGGCTTTTCACCCCACAGCTCTTCGAGGTGGTAGTACTGGCGGAAGGTGGGTTGGAAGATGTGCACCACGGCCTGGCCGCAATCCACAATGATCCATTCGCCATTGGTTTCGCCTTCGATGCGGGGCTTGCCAAAACCGCCTTCGCGCACGGCATCGCGCACGCTGGCGGCCAGCGCCTTGGTCTGGCGGTTGGACGTGCCGGAGGCAATAATCACGCGTTCAAACAGGGCCGACAGATGCTCGGTGTCAAACACCACGATGTCCTGCGCTTTAACGTCTTCAAGGCCATCAATAATGGCGCGCTGGAGTTTCTGGATGTCTTTTTTGGCAACGGGGGATGTGGTCATCAGGCGGCTTGGTAAAGGTGGTGCTGGGCAATATAACGCGCAACGGATTCAAAAACCAGAGGTGCAACGCTTTGACCACGTACCAACAGGTCGCGGATTTCAGTTGCATTCAAGGGGCTTGGGGGCAATTGCAGCCGCTGAAGCGGGCTGCCGTGCAGCGGGGGTGAAACATCGGCCAAATCTGCAGCCGACTCCGCCCCAGCGCGCGAAGCTACGCAAATTATAGCAGTGCGACCCAATTCCTCTGCGCGGTGCCATGTGGCGAGCGCCCGGGCCTGGTCTTCACCCATGATCAGATAAAGCGCGGCACCGGGGTATTCGTTCTTGAGTTCGTCCAGCGTATCCATGGTGTAGGTCGGCCCAGGCCGCAACGTCTCGCGGTCGTCCACCAGGGCTTGGGCCACATCGGCGAAAGCCAGGCGGCACATGGCCAAGCGGTGTATTGCGTCCGTCAGGGGCCGCTGCTTATGCCACGCGTGGCCGGTGGGCACCACGTGCAGCACGTCCAGCTTCAACTGTTCAATCGCCGCCTGCGCCAGCGCTACATGGGTACGGTGTGGCGGATCAAACGCGCCGCCAAACAGCCCTACCCGTTGCGACGGCAGTCCACTCACACCCAATTCCGGCGAGGCAAAAACTGCTGGTACAAGGCCGCCTCGGGCGAGCCGGCCTGCGGCACATTCTGGTAAGACCAGGACGCATGTGGCGGCATGGACAACAAAATAGACTCGGTACGCCCGCCCGACTGCAAGCCAAAGTGGGTACCCCGGTCCCAGACCAGGTTGAATTCCACATAGCGGCCGCGACGGTACAGCTGAAAGCCGCGCTCGCGCTCGCCATAGGCCATGTCCTTGCGACGCTCGACAATAGGCAGGTAAGCAGTCAAAAAACCATCGCCCACTGCGCGCAACATATCAAAGCTACGGAGCTGGCCCAGCTCGGAAAAATCGTCAAAGAAGACCCCACCGACACCGCGTGCTTCGTTGCGATGTTTCAGAAAGAAGTAGTCATCGCACCAGGTTTTGAAGCGCGGGTATTTGTCTTCGCCAAAAGGCTGCAACGCGTCCTTGCACGTCTGATGGAAATGCTGTGCATCTTCTTCAAACCCGTAAAAAGGTGTCAGGTCCATACCGCCGCCAAACCAGCAAACCTCGGTTCCATCCTGGGCTTTGGCGGCGATCATGCGCACATTCATGTGCACCGTGGGCACATAGGGGTTGCGCGGATGGAACACCAGCGAGACACCCATGGCCTCAAACGGTGCGCCCGCCAATTCCGGCCGGTGCTGGGTGGCGCTGGGTGGCAGTTTGGGGCCGTGCACATGCGAAAAACCACAACCGGCGCGCTCAAACACGGCTCCGCCCTCCAGAATTTTGGTGACGCCATTGCCCTGCAAAGTTTCCCCAGCCGGCTTCTCCCATGTGTCCACCAGAAAGCTGCCGCCGTCGATCGCGGCAATGGCATCGGTAATGCGCGTTTGCAAGCCGGTCAGGTAATCACGCACCGCAGTGGGCGCAAGCGTCGAACGCATGGAGGGGGTCGTCATGTTTTTTGTCTCTTATATGTACGCAAGCCGCTCACACGGCTTGCCTGCCTTCACTCACACCAGCAAGGAGCTAACCGCAAGCCTCAGGCCTTGATCGCCCGAAAGCCAATGTCGCTGCGGTACTGCATGCCATCAAAGTGGATCCCCTTGATGACCTGGTAGGCCTTTTGCTGCGCCTGGCGCACGCTGTCACCCAGCGCCGTCACACACAGTACACGCCCACCCGTGGTAACCAACTGGTCGCCATGCAATGCCGTGCCCGCATGGAACACAGCGCAGTCGTCGGTGTGCGCTGGAATGCCGGTAATGCCATCACCCTTGCGCGGACTCAGCGGATAGCCGGGTGCAGCCAGCACCACGCCCAGGGCAGCGCGGCGGTCCCATTGCAACTCCACCGTATCAAGCTTGCCATGCGGACCGGGCTCGGTCGCGGCCCACAGCACGTCGACCAGATCGGTCTTCAGACGCATCATGATGGGCTGGGTTTCCGGGTCGCCCATGCGGCAGTTGAACTCCAGCGTCTTGGCCTGGCCTTGGGCATCAATCATCAGGCCCGCATACAAAAAGCCGGTAAACGGAATGCCGTCTTTTTCCATGCCCTTGATGGTGGGCAGAATCACTTCGCGCATGGCGCGGCCATGCACCTCGGGCGTCACGACGGGTGCGGGCGAATACGCGCCCATGCCACCGGTGTTGGGCCCCTGATCGCCATCCTGCAGTCGCTTATGGTCCTGACTGGTAGCCAGGGCCAACACGTTCTTGCCGTCGCACATGACGATGAAGCTGGCCTCTTCGCCTTCCAAAAACTCTTCGATCACCACCCGCGCACCGCCCTCGTTGTGCGTCACACCCAGCGTGTTGTCCAGCAGCATGAAGTCAATCGCGTCATGCGCTTCCTGCACATGCATGGCCACCACCACACCCTTGCCGGCGGCCAGGCCGTCGGCCTTGACCACCGTGGGCGCACCCATCTTGTCCACATAGGCGTGGGCGGCTGCCGGGTCGGAGAAGGTGGCGTATTCGGCTGTGGGAATGCCATGGCGGCGCATAAAGGCCTTGGAGAAGGCTTTGGAGCTTTCCAATTGCGCAGCAGCCTTGGTGGGCCCGAAGATGCGCATGCCGTGGGCTCGGAACTCATCCACCACACCGCCCGCCAGCGGCCCCTCGGGACCTACCACGGTCATGCCGATCTTGTTGGCCTGGGCCCAGGCGCGCAGTTCCACGATGTCGGTAATGGGCAGATTCTTCAGGCGCGGGTCAGTCGCGGTGCCGCCATTGCCCGGTGCCACGTAGACCATCTGCACCTTGGGTGACTGGGCCAGCTTCCAGGCCAGCGCGTGTTCGCGTCCACCACCGCCAATAACAAGAATATTCATATGTTCCTTAGAGCGCGGCATTGTGGTACACCTCCTGAGCGTCATCGAGGTCCTCCAGCACGTCCAGCAATTTTTGCATGCGCTCGGCGTCTTGCGGACTGAGCTCTACCGTATTTTCAGGTCGCATGGTGATGCCCGCCACTTCGGCCACCAGGCCCGCCGCCTCGAGTGCGGTCTTGACAGCTTCAAAGTCCGCAACCGAGGTAAGCACCTCAATGGCGCCATCGTCATCGCTGATCACGTCGTCGGCACCGGCGTCGAGCGCCACTTCCATGATCTTGTCTTCGCTGCTGCCGGGGGCGTAAATCAGCTGACCGCAATGCTTGAACTGGAACACCACCGAGCCCTCGGTGCCCATGATGCCGCCATTGCGGTTAAACGCATGGCGCATTTCGGCCACGGTGCGCACGCGGTTGTCGGTCATGGTGTCGACCATGATGGCCACGCCGCCGATACCGTAGCCTTCGTAGCGGATTTCCTCGTAGCTCACGCCCTCGGCGTTGCCGGTGGCTTTGTCGATGTTGTATTTCACGCGGTCCGCCGGCATGTTGGCGGCTTTGGCCTTTTCTACGGCCAGACGCAAACGCGGGTTGGCACTCAGGTCACCCCCGCCGGCGCGGGCTGCCACGGTGATTTCACGGATGATGCGCGTCCAGATTTTTCCCCTCTTCTCGTCCTGCCGGCCTTTGCGATGCTGAATATTGGCCCATTTGCTGTGTCCTGCCACGAGAAATCCTTTAAAAATTCGTTACGCTTGGGGCACGATTGTACTTTTTGGAACTCCCATGGCATCCACCCAAGACGACGGCATCCTGATTGCCCAGCACCAGCAAGGCAAGTCCAGCGTTCAGTGTTTTCTGCGGCCTGACAAGGCCAACCGCCACGGCCTGATTACCGGCGCCACCGGAACGGGCAAAACCATCACGCTGCAAACGCTAGCCGAAGGCTTTTCCAACCTGGGCGTGCCGGTGTTCATGGCCGACATCAAGGGCGACCTGACCGGCGTCTCGCAAAAAGGCGTTTTGAGCGACAAGCTGGCAAAAATCCTCAAAGAGCGCGAACTGCCAGAACCCGCCTTTGCAGCCTACCCTGTGACGCTGTGGGATGTGTTCGGCGAACAAGGCCACCCGGTGCGTGCCACGGTAAGCGACCTGGGTCCGCTCTTACTGGCCCGCATGCTCAACCTCAACGAAACCCAGTCCGGTGTGCTGCAACTGGTGTTCAAGATTGCCGATGACGACGGCCTGTTGCTGCTGGACATGAAAGACCTGCGTGCCATGTGCCAGCACGTGGGCGACAACGCGGCCAGTTACACCACCGAGTACGGCAACATCAGCGCGGCCAGCATCGGCGCCATCCAGCGCGGCCTGATGCAGATCGAGGGCCAGGGTGGCGACAAGTTCTTCGGCGAGCCCATGCTCAACATTGCCGACTTCATGCAAACCGCAGACAACAAAGGTGTGATCAACATTCTGGCGGCCGACAAGCTCATGAACTCGCCGCGCCTGTACGCCACCTTTTTGCTGTGGATGCTCAGCGAGTTGTTTGAATCCCTGCCCGAGGTGGGCGACCTGGATAAGCCTAAGCTGGTGTTCTTTTTTGACGAAGCCCACCTGTTGTTCAACGACGCGCCCAAGGTGCTGATCGAGCGTATTGAACTGGTGGTGCGCCTGGTGCGCAGCAAAGGCGTGGGCGTGTTCTTTGTCACGCAAAACCCGCTGGACATTCCAGATACGGTGCTGGCGCAGCTGGGCAACCGCGTGCAGCACGCATTGCGCGCCTTCACCCCGCGTGACCAGAAGGCCGTCAAATCCGCCGCCGAGACCATGCGCGCCAACCCCGGTCTGGACGTAGCAGCCGCCATTACCGAGCTGGGCGTGGGCGAAGCGCTGGTCAGCCTGCTGGACGAAAAAGGCCGCCCTGCTCTTACGGAGCGCGTGTTCGTGCTGCCACCCGCCAGCCAGATTGGCCCCATTACACCGCCGCTGCGCAAAACCTTGCTAGATCAGTCGCTGGTGGCCGGCGTGTACGAAAAGCTGGTGGACCGCGAGTCGGCGTTTGAATCGCTCAAGGGGCGTACCCAGACCCGCATGGCGCCGCAGGAGTCGGCACCTGCGCCATCAAGAGGTGCGGCAGGCGGCACCACTGCCGCTCCTGCAGAGGCCCAGCAGCAAGCGCCCGAGCGCGGCATTTTGGACGGACTGGGCGACCTGATGGGCGGTGGCACCCGCCGCACCCGTGCCAGTGCGGGCGAACAGCTGATTAAGAGCGCCGCCAGTTCCATCGGCCGCGAAGTCGGACGCCAGATCATTCGCGGCGTGCTCGGCGGAATTTTCGGTAGCGGCAGGCGCTGAAATTGCATGTTGTATGCCTGAACCATTTCATTTGAAAGTTGCACTCCATGATCGCCATTGACCCCGCCGCCCGTGCCAACGTCCACCTCATCGACCACCCGCTGGTGCAGCACAAGCTCACGCTGATGCGCAAAAAAGAGGCCAGTACCAACAGCTTTCGCAGCCTGCTCAATGAACTAAGCAGCCTGATGGCTTACGAGGTATGCCGCGATATGTCTATGCAGGATGTGTTGATTGAAACCCCGCTGGAAACCATGACCGCCAAAATGATTGACGGCAAAAAGCTGGTGTTTGTTTCCATCCTGCGGGCGGGCAACGGCATTCTGGATGGCGTGCTGTCGGTCGTACCCGGTGCACGCGTGGGCCACATCGGCCTGTACCGCGACCCCGCTACCCTGCAAGCGGTGGAGTACTACTTCAAGATGCCCAAAAACATGGAAGAGCGCGACGTGGTGGTGGTAGACCCCATGCTGGCCACCGGCAATTCGGCCGCCGCAGCCGTGACGCGCCTAAAGGCCTGCAAGCCCAAATCCATCAAGTTTTTGTGTCTGCTGACCTGCCCTGAAGGCATCAACACCATGTACGCCGCCCACCCCGACGTACAGGTATTCACCGCGGCCATCGATCGCGAACTGAACGACCACGGCTACATCCTTCCCGGCCTGGGCGACGCCGGTGACCGCATTTTCGGAACGCAGTAAGTATGAGCAACACCATCGATCAAGACCTGGCGCGCATTGCCCTGCAAGAGCAAACACTCGTCTTAAACGAGTTCACCGAAGCCACCGCCTGGGAACTGGGCACGCGCATCAAAACCCTTTGCGAAGCGCGCAAAGTGGGCGTCACCATTGAAGTAAGGCGCGGCAAAGAGACTCTGTTTTTTTACGCCATGCCCGGCACCACTCCCAACAACACAGACTGGGTGCGCCGCAAACGCAATGTGGTGGAGCTGCTGCACAAAAGCTCTTACGCGGCAGGCCTGACCAACCAACGCGACAACACCTCGATGGAGCAACGCATGGGCGTGCCTACGCGCGACTACGCCACCCACGGCGGCAGTTTTCCGATTCGTGTGAAGGGGGTGGGTTTTGTGGGTGTGGTGACGGTATCCGGCGTGCCGCAGCGCGAAGACCACAGCATTGTGGTGGAGGCCTTGGCCGGGATATG
>CANFIH010000126.1 GCA_947446855.1 Burkholderiales bacterium | reverse complement strand
CCCTGGAATACTTCCGCATTCCCCGCAACGTGCTCACCATCTGCCTGGGCAAAAGCACCTACGCGCGCTGCGGCATCATCGTCAATGTGACGCCGTTTGAACCCGAGTGGGAAGGCTATGTGACGCTGGAATTCAGCAACACCACACCGCTGCCCGCCAAGATATACGCCGGCGAGGGATGTGCCCAGGTGTTGTTCTTCGAGAGCGACAAAGACGACGTCTGTGAAGTCTCCTACAAGGACCGCGGCGGCAAATACCAGGGCCAGGTCGGTGTAACCTTACCCAAGGCCTGAGCAAAACCTGCAGGTTTTACCCGCGCAAGCGGGGCTTAGAGGATAATGCGGGTTTGCCCCTAGCGTTGGGGGCGCCCCGCTATCGGATGGATAGCACATCTTCTGGCTATGCCGTACCGACTTGAATACTGAACTGACTCCCTCTTCCGAGACCGCAACTCCCGCAGCCAGTGCTGCTCCCGTGAGTACCGGTGACGTCCTGACCCAGGACACCCCCGTCATGGCCTTTGCCCAATTGCAACTGGCAGCCCCGTTGGCGCGCGCCGTTGCGGAAATGGGCTACGAGTCGATGACACCGATCCAGGCCCAGGCGATTCCTGTGGTGCTGCAAGGCCGTGACGTGATGGGCGCGGCTCAGACCGGCACCGGCAAGACCGCCGCATTTGCCCTGCCCCTGTTGCAGCGCATGATGAAGCACGAGAACCCCTCCACCTCGCCCGCGCGCCACCCGGTGCGCGCCCTGGTGCTGCTGCCCACACGCGAACTGGCCGACCAGGTGGCGCAACAGGTCAAGCTGTACGCCAAGTACACCAACCTGCGCAGCGCCGTGGTGTTTGGCGGCATGGACATGAAGCCGCAGACCCTGGAGCTGAAAGCCGGTGTGGAAGTGCTGGTGGCCACACCGGGCCGCCTGCTGGACCATATCGAAGCCAAGACGGCCGTCCTGAACCAGGTCGAGTACGTGGTGCTGGACGAGGCCGACCGCATGCTGGACATCGGTTTTCTGCCCGACCTGCAACGCATCCTGTCCTACCTGCCCAAGCAGCGCATTACCTTGCTGTTCTCTGCCACGTTCTCGCCCGAGATCAAGCGTCTGGCCAGCAGCTACCTGCAAAACCCGATCACGATTGAAGTGGCGCGCTCCAACGCCACGGCTTCCACGGTCGAGCAGCATTTCTACAGCGTCAATGAAGATGGCAAGCGCCATGCGTTGCACCAGATTTTGAAGACCCGCGGCATGAAGCAGGCCTTTGTGTTCGTCAACAGCAAACTGGGCTGTGCGCGTTTGGCCCGCTCGCTGGAGCGCGAAGGTCTGAAGACCACCGCCCTGCATGGCGACAAGAGCCAGGACGAACGCCTGAAAGCTTTGGATGCCTTTAAAAAGGGTGAAGTCGATCTGCTGGTCTGTACCGATGTGGCCGCGCGCGGCCTGGACATCAAGGACGTGCCGGCGGTGTTCAACTTCGATATTCCCTTCAACGCCGAAGACTATGTGCACCGCATCGGCCGCACGGGCCGTGCGGGCGCAGCTGGTCTGGCCGTGAGCTTTGTCGGCGGCGGCAACGACGCCCGTCTGGTGGCAGACATCGAAAAGCTGATCAAGTCCAAGATTGAAATCGAAGGGCTGGAGTTTGACGAAGACCAGCCCGATATCCGCAAGCAGGGCCGTATCAACGACGGCCGCCGCATGTACCACGAAGACGGTGGTGGCGACAACGGCCGCAGTGCGCCGCGTGGTGCCTCGCGCAACGAACCCCGTGGCGAATCCCGCAGCAGCGGCCGCGGCGAAGGCCGTCGGGAAGGCGGCAACGAAGGCCGGCGTGAATATGCGCGGGCACCGGCGCAGTCCCGTGACCCCTTCTTTGACAAGCCCTACGAGCCCAGTGTGGCTGCTGATGCGGCACCCAGCTGGGAGGCGGCAGCGCGGCCCGTGGCACGCAGCATCTCGGCCAATATCAAGTCCAAGCGCAAGGTCGCTGCACTGTTCAAGTCGAATTAAAAAAGGGCCTTACGGCCCTTTTTTGTTGGCTACCTAGTCTCCGGGTTTTTGGGCCTGGTCGCATTGCACCTGGATCAGGCCCCCGTGCCAGGTTGTGGGTCCGGGCTCGACACGCAGGGCGCTCAGGCAGCCGCCCCAGACACAACCGGTGTCCATGGACAACACATCGCGGCGGCTCAGCCAGCCCAGCGTGGACCAGTGACCAAAGGCCACGCAGCCCTGGGCGGTCGCGCGACCCGGAACTTCAAACCAAGGCAGGTAACCCTTGGGGGCCGCCTCAGGCTTGCCACTGAAACCGAATTCCATTTGACCGTCGGGCGTGCACACGCGCATGCGGGTGAGTGCATTGACGATGACGCGCAGCCGCTGCGGCCCCTGCAGGCTGTCATCCCATGCATCCGGTGCGTTGCCATACATGGTCTGAAAAAAGTCGCCAACCCGGTCAGAGCGCAGGGTGGCCTCGACCTCGCGTGCCAGTTGCACCGTCTTTTCCGCGCTCCAGGACGGCAGCACGCCGGCATGCACCATCAAAAAGGGTTTGCCTCCCCAGTGCTCCAGCAACGCCAGGTTCTGGTGGCGCAACCATTCCAGCATGGCGTGGCGGTCCGGCGCGTCCAGAATGCATTGGAGCGTGTCCTTGCGCCCGGGCTTGCGTGCGCCATACGCGACGGCCAGCAGGTGCAGGTCGTGGTTGCCCAGCAGGCAGCGCACCGAGGCGCCATAGCCCATCAGGCGGCGCAGCACGGCATCGGAGGCCGGGCCGCGGTTGACCAGATCACCTAACAAGTACAGGGTGTCGCGGCTGGGCGTGAAAGCGATTTTCTCCAGCAGACGCTGCAGTGCGCCATCGCAGCCCTGTAAATCGCCGATAAGGTAAAGTGACATGACAATATTTTCGCTCAAGGCTTCATGGACTTTCTGGTTATCCTGGTGCTCACCCTGCTCAATGGCGCTTTTGCCATGTCGGAATTGGCCCTCACCGCCAGTAGAAAAGTGCGTCTGCAGGCCATGGCCGAGGAGGGCGACAAGGGCGCCCAGGCGGCGCTGGATCTGCTGGATAACCCGACACAGTTTCTTTCCGTTGTGCAGGTAGGCATTACCGGCATCGGCATGCTCAACGCCGTGGTGGGTGAGGCCGCCTTTGGCGACGGCCTGGCTGGGTGGCTGGAGAAGACCTTTGAGTTGTCGCACAAGGCTGCGGGCGTGTCGTCCACGGTGCTGGTGGTCACGGCCATCACCTTTATCACCATACTCTTTGGCGAACTGGTGCCCAAACGCATCGGCCAACTCTACCCCGAGCCGGTGGCCCGCGTGGTGTCGCGCCCCATGCAGTGGATAGCCATTGGCGCCAAACCCTTTGTGCGCCTGCTGTCGCTCTGCACCCACGGCATGTTGCGCCTGCTGCAAATTGATACCACCGATAACCGGGCCGTGACCGAGGCCGAGATTTCCGCCAGCCTGGAAGAGGGCGTTGACGCCGGCATTATTGAGGAGCACGAACACCAGATGGTGCGCAATGTGTTCCATCTGGATGACCGCACCCTGGCCTCCATGATGCTGCCGCGTTCGGACATGGAGTGGCTGGACGCCGATTGCAACGTGGCAGATGCCTTGCAGCAGGCCAGCGGCGCCGCTGAAAAAACCGCCCATTCCTGGTACCCGGTGTGCCGTGGCTCACTGGATGATGTGGTGGGCGTGGTCAGCGTGGCGCGCCTGCTGGAGCGCGGCGTGCGTTACCCCTATGGTGTGGGCGCATTGGTGGAGCCTGCGGTGTTCGTGCCCGAGACGCTGACCGGTATGGAATTGATCGAGCAGTTCCGTACCAAGGCCGCGCGCATGGTGTTTGTGGTGGACGAATACGGCGTCGTGCAGGGCTTGATAACTCCGCATGACCTGCTGGAAGCCATCACCGGCGAACTCAAACCCGATCAACACGACGAAGCCTGGGCCATTGAACAGCCCGACGGGACCTGGCTGCTGGACGGGCTGATGCCGGTGGCCGAGCTCAAGGCCCGGCTGGACATCGCTTTGGAACTGCCACAGGAGGACCGTGGCCGTTACAACACGCTGGCCGGGCTGCTGATGGCCGTATCGGGTCGTATGCCCGAGTCGGGTGAGAAGATCGTCTGCGCGCACTGGCAGTTTGAAGTCACCGAACTGGAAGGCCGGCGCATCGACAAAGTGCGCGCGCGCTTCCTGGCTCCAGCGTTGTCACATCCGGCCGCTTAGACGGTAGCTGGCAATGCCCAGCCACTCGTGCAGCAGCAGTTCCCAGCGCTCGGCACCTTCACCCAGGTTGTATTTGCTCAAGGGTGTCATGCCGCCGGTGCGGAAGTCCACCGGGTAGGGTGTGACATTCCAGCCGGCTTTTTGAAACGTGGCGAGCGAGCGCGGCATGTGCCAGGCGGACGTAAGCAGCAGCCAGGGCTGTTGCGCATCCAGGCCAGGCAGGGCGTGTGTGAATACGGCGTTTTCATAGGTGTTCTGGGAGCGTGTCTCCAGCGTCAAGGCAGTGCGCGGCACGCCCATGCTGTCAAAAAACTGCAGTGCCCGCTCGGCTTCGCTGGGGCCGCTGCCAAACAGGTCCCCCTCTCCGCCTGTGAACACGATGCGCAAATGCGGGTTGCGCCGCCACAGTGCCACCGCCATGGTCATGCGTTCGGCACTGGAGTTGAGCAGGGGCTGGCCGTGGTGCAGGCTGAGGTGGCCCGGTTCCAGCGCGCCACCCAGCACGACCAGACCGGCATAGGGGCTGAGATCGGCATCGGCGGCAAACTCCGCAAACTGGTTTTCCAGCGGACTCAGCAGGGCATCCGGGAGTGTCTTGAATCCGGTCAGTGCGAGCAGCAGCAGAGCGCCGCCCGTCAATCGACGTGCACGCACGGGCTTGCGCCGGGCCCATAGCAGGCTGAGAAGCAGCAGTACCAGCACGCCATTGAGGGGCTGGGCCAGCAAATTGAGCAATTTGGAGAGCAGGAGCATAAGATACGGCCATAGAGTCGCGCCAGTAGCAACCATGCGCGGGTCGCCAAAGCAGACAAAGAGCTGATGGCGTCAAATCCCATACTACCGATAAAATTCTCCATCTCAACACGATTCGCACCATGCGCAAAATTTCAGTCAACGAAGATGTGATGACCACCCGCGAGGCCGGAGAGACCTTGGGCGTTGCTGTGCGCACGGTGCAGTTGTGGGTGGAGGCCGGCGTGCTGCCAGCCTGGCGTACGGCGGGCGGGCACCGTCGCATTGCGCGCAGTGCCGTGGAAAAGCTGATGGCTGAGCGCCAGAACGACCTCGCCCCCCTGAGCAACCAGGTGGCTCCGGTGCCAGATTCGCTCAGGCTGCTGCTGGTGGAGGACGATCCCCTCCTGCTGCGCTTGTTCACCGGCGTGGTGGCGGGTTGGAATTTCCCAGTGGAGTTGACCACGGCCACCAATGGTTTTGAGGGTTTGGTGCGCATCGGCGAGACCCGCCCCGATATCGTGGTGTCCGACCTGGTCATGCCGGGCATGGATGGCTTCGAAATGTTGCGCGCCCTGAAGAAACCCGGCTCCGGTTTTGGCAGCCTGAAGTTGCTGGTGATTACCGCCTTGAGCACGGAAGAGATCCTTGAGCGTGGCGGCCTGCCCGAAGGGGTGACCTGTTTCCAGAAGCCCGTGAACTACGGCAAGCTCGAAGCCCTGGTCCACAAGTGCTTCACCGACAAACTGCAGCGCGTCGCAGTGCTGTAAACAGGGTCGGGCTCAGCCTGGTTTGCTGCCGGTGTTGCGTACGCGCTGGCCGCCAGGCACTCCCAGTTGCGGGTGCAACTGACCGGCGATCGCCCAGGCCAGCAGCAAGCAGCAGCCACCCGCTGCAAACACACCGGACACGCCGGTAAATTGCAGCACCAACCAGGCCAGGCCCGGCGACAAAATTCCCGACACATCGCGAAAGCTGCTGTACACCGCCGACATCTCGGTGCGTTCCGAGGGCTTTACGGACATCAAAAACGGCAAGCCGGCGCACACATCCAGCAGGACCAGACAGTAGGACCCCAGCACCAGCACGCCTACCGTGGCCCAGGGCAAGGCTGAAAACAAGCTGGCCAGAAAAAAGCACAGGCCACCCAGCAGGAAACCGGTGCGCATGGCGCGGCGTACGGAGCGGCGTTGCACCCAACGGAAAAGCAGGGGCGCGGTGACCAAGCCCATGTTCGCTACCGATGTGGTGATGCCACCCACGCTGTCGCCCAGGCCCTGTTCCACCGCAAAAATACCGACATAGACAAAATAAAACCACCAGCCGCAGGAGCGCATGACGGCGAACAACCAGCCGCCGATCAGGCGGGGCTGGTAAAAGAAGCGCTGCAAATAGACCCAAGGATGGGCGGCACCTGCGGTCTGGCGCGCCATGGCGCGGCCGTTACCCAGTCGGATCTTCCAGATAAAGAACAACATGGCCAGCGCGCCCGATCCAGCCATCAGGAAGGGCGCACCGGGCCAGGTGCCCAGCAACTGGACCCCCAGCGCAGGCCCGAGAACCCAACCAATGCTGCCGTAAAACATGCGCAGCGATTCCAGGCGTGCAAACTCCGCCTTGGCGACATGGTCCAACACGTAGGCGTTGAAGCAGACAAAGGATGTCGCGGCAGCCAGCGTATTGCACAGCAACGCTGCCGCGACCCATTTACCGCCCAGCATGCCGCACGCAGCAGACAGCACGTACAGCGACAGGCCCATCACGTAGACCCAGCGCCGCTGCAGGCGCTGCGCCAGCAGCGGCACGGTCAGCGCCGTCAACAGCGACAGCACACCCACCACAAAGTAAAGCTCGGAGACGCGCTGTGCGTCACCCCAGGCGCGGTACATCAGCAGGGGAAATGCTGCCAGTGTGGAGCCGCGAACCCAGGCCTCCAGCCCGGCAATGCGTGCAAACTCCGCCACGCCGGGGGCAGCAGCTTGCAGGTGCGGTGGCGTGGTTGTCAGAGGCAAGGCGTGAAACTCCGTTGGCTAGCATCTCAGTATGCACCGCAGCAGCGGATGCAGTTGGCAATAATGGCGGTTTCACCCAAAAGCACATACCGTGGCCGAATTAAGCAACCCCCTGACCTTGCGCGTTTACTGGGAAGACACCGATGCCGGTGGCGTGGTCTATTACGCCAATTACCTGAAATTTTTTGAGCGCGCACGCACCGAGTGGCTGCGCAAGCTGGGTGTGCAGCAAAGCGGTTTACAGGCCGAGGCGGACTGCATCTTTGTTGTGGCCGAGGTGCAGCTGCGCTACCTGGTGGCTGCCCGGCTGGATGACTGCATTACGGTCACGGTTGACATCACACAACAGGGCAAAGCCTCGTTGCACCTGGCACAGCAGGCCTGGCGCGGCGACACCTTGTTGGCCGAAGGCAGTGTGCGCGTTGGTTGCGTGCGTGCCTCCAGCCTCAAGCCCTGCCGCATTCCGGAGGCGATCAGCCGGTTGCTGTAGGCTCGGCCGATACAGTGGCGCCACGGATCGGATGCTTGGGCAAGCACCAACTGCCTTTGCAAATTGTCATGGCACACCTGGCTGCCTGACGCGATGCCCCGGATTTGCTGAAAACGGAAAAATTGAAGCCGAAGCTTCAGTTCTCCGCGTGCTTTGCCGCAAACGGGAATTTTGATGAAAATGAATGCAACTCAAATTAAGTAGGGACTGATGCATGCAGACTCCGAAGTCCCCGTTGGCAGGATCGTTTGCGCCGCACAACCCAAGTCTGACGAACTATGGTGCTTGATTCGATTGTGGGTGTGACAGGTGAAATGGGCCTCTTGGGCGCTGGCGTTGTGTTGATGGTCGCTGTGGCACTTTGGCTTGCGACCACGCTGGCGGTGCGCTTACGCCAAACCAAGAATGCGCAACGCGCTATTGAAAGTGTGGGTTCCGGCTATTGGGTGCTCAATGCAAGGGCTGAGTTCATTGATGTGAACGCAGCCTACTGCCGCATGGTCGGCTATACCCGTGCGCAGATTTTGTCCATGAGCATTGCCGACTTTGAAGCCGTCGCGACGCAAGATGGCATACGCAAGCAGATTGGACGCATCCTGCTCAAAGGGCAGGAACGCTTCGAAACCCGGCACAAAAAAAGTAATGGCGACTGGGTGGAGCTGGAGATCACGGTGACAGCGGTGGGCAAGCAGCAGGCCATCGTGTACCTGCGTGACATCTCGGAGCGCAAGCGGGCGGCAATAGAAATCAACCAACTGGCACTCTTCGATCCCCTGACCGCACTACCCAACCGGCGCCTGCTGCAGGACCGGATCGAACAGGCCCTGCACAACGCCGCGCGCAGCAAACACCATGGAGCGCTGCTGTTCATTGATCTGGACCATTTCAAGACCCTGAACGACACCCTGGGCCATGCCAAAGGGGACGACCTGCTCCGGCAGGTTGCCGGCCGTCTGGTCTCTTGCGTGCGCGAGGGTGACACCGTTGCCCGCTTTGGCGGCGATGAGTTTGTGGTGGTGCTGGCGCGACTTTGCGTCGATGCCAATGAAGCTGCAGCAGAGGTCAAATCCATCGCCATCCATATTCTGAGTCAGCTGGCGCGCACTTTTCACCTGGGCGACATTGACCACACCACCACGGCCAGCATTGGAATATCGCTGTTCAGCAACAGTGCCCTGTCACTCGAAGACGTGTTGAAGCAGGCCGATCTGGCGATGTACAAGTCCAAGGCTGCTGGCCGCAATACCCTGCATTTCTTTGACCCCGCCATGCAGGTGGCCATAGAGGCGCGCATGGCGCTGGAATCCGATTTGCGCAGCGCTTTGCGCGAGCAGCAATTGGTGTTGCACTACCAGCCCCAGACCACCAGCGACCGCCGCATCACCGGAGCCGAGGCGCTGGTGCGCTGGCAGCACCCCAGGCTCGGGCTGGTGCTGCCAGCCCGTTTCATTCCGCTGGCGGAGGAGTCCGGCATCATTATTCAGCTCGGCGAATGGGTGCTGGAAACCGCCTGCCTGCAACTGGTGCAGTGGGCCAGGCAAGTGCATACGGCGGATCTGGTGTTGGCCGTGAATGTGAGCTTCAGGCAGCTGCAGCAGGCTGATTTTGTCGAGAAGGTGATGGCCATCGTGCAGCGCACCGGCGCCAATCCCCGGCGCTTGAAACTGGAACTGACCGAGAGTGTCCTGGTGTCCAACATCGAGGATGTCATCGCCAAGATGAGCGCACTCAAGACCCGTGGCGTGTCCTTTTCCTTGGACGACTTCGGCACGGGCTACTCATCGCTGGCCTATTTGAGCCGCCTGCCGATTGACCAATTGAAAATTGACCGGACCTTTGTCGCTGACATGGAGTCCAGCGAGAACGCCGAGTCGATCTGTGTGGCTGTGATCAGTCTGGCGCGCAGTTTGAACCTCAAGGTGGTGGCCGAAGGCGTGGAGACGGAAGCACAGTTCCGCTTGCTGACGCGTGTGCACCGCTGCGAATACGTGCAGGGTTACCTGCTGGGGCGCCCCGGCCCGATCGCAGACTTTAACGCCCTGTTGGACTGAAGCCGGCAAGGGGTGACGCACGGGGTGACGCACGGGGTTCCGTCACATCGGGGTGTGGACATTCGGCAACGCAACCAAGGGTTAACCCTTATAAATGCAGATGCCTCGGGACCTTTGCCCTGACAATGGCAGGTCCTTAGCTTGCGGGTCCCCGGGCCCTCCCTTCTACCGTGATCGTTCGCCCCCGACCCCACTGGGTTCATCTGCTGCTGGTCCGACGCGGATCACTGGTGCATCGCATTTATGGCCAGCAACTTTTCATTCTGGCCCTGTCCTGTGCGGTGGTGCTGGCCCACGGCCAATTGTTCTTGTGGAAGGTTCCGCTCACGGCAAGTCCGTTTTCGCTGATGGGGGTATCTTTCGCCATTTTTCTGGGCTTTCGCATCAACGCCAGCTACGACCGTTTCTGGGAGGCGCGCAAACACTGGGGCAGTGTGCTTGTGGATGCGCGTAATCTGACGCGCCAAGCGCTGACGGCCATTGCGCCCGGTCGCGACGTGCGTCCCTTTGTACTGGGTCTGGTGGGCTTTGCCAGCACCATGCGAAACCAGTTGCGTGGCCAGCCCAACGCTCTGCACACCGAGGGCCTGTTGGTGCCCGACCTGCGCGCCCAACTGGTGAACGCGCGCTCCGCACCCACGCTGGTGCTGCTCTGGCTGGGTCAATGGTTGCGCGAGTGCCGCCGTGACCAGTTGCTGGAGCCCGTCTGCGCGCACAAGATGGAAAGTTCCCTGGACGGGCTGGCGCTTGCGCTGGGGAGCTGTGAGCGCATCGCCAACACGCCTTTGCCTTTTGCCTATTCGGTGATTTTGCATCGCAGCGTCTATCTGTATTGCGCGCTGCTGCCTTTCGGACTGGTGGACAGCGTTGGCTGGATGACGCCGCTGGTGGTGACGTTTGTGTCGTACACCTTCTTTGCCCTGGAAGCCTTGAGCGACGAGATCGAAAATCCCTTTGGCCGGGACGCCAATGACTTGGCGCTGGATGCCATGGTGGCAGGTATCAATGCCAGCCTGCGCGAGATGCTGGGCGAAGTGCCACCGCCCGCACCCCTGCCCGACGCCAGGTTTGTCCTGAATTAGCGGGGCCCGGCGCTGTGCTGCGTTGGGCTAAAAAAAACCTCGCTACCGGCACGGTAGCGAGGTTTTTAAAAGAATGGTGCCGCTTGACGGAATCGAACTGTCGACCTTCTCCTTACGAATGACAGAATAAATGGATTCACCTTTGTTGATTGGAGTAGTAAAATCTATGCGAATCAACAACTTGTGGCGATTTTTTAGGGTTGATGGCCCGCCCATGTGTTGATTCATAATCGCCAAAATTGGCCTAAATCGGCGGCATAGCGCAGGTATGGGCGGCACGGTGCAGGTATGAGACAACCAACCGTCAAAGGGTGAAGCAATGGCAAGACCTAAGAAAGACGACGCACCAGACCTGCGGGACACGCACGAACTGAGCGCGGGAATAATTGACCGCCTGACCTGCCCTGCCGGGGTGCTAAAGGCGTTTCTACGGGACAAGGACGTTACCGGGTTGCGCGTGCGAGTGACCGCCAGAGGTGCAAAGTCGTTTGTGTTTGAGGCAAAGCTGAATGGCAAGGCCATAAGCCGAACGCTGGGTGGTTATCCCCTGATGACTATCGAGGAAGCAAAGGCGCAAGCCCGGGAACTGGCGCGGATGGTCAAGAACCATAAGCAAGACCCCCGCGAGGTAGAGCGCCAACAGGAAGCCAGCAAAGCTGCACAGGTTGAAGCTGAAAAGGCCCAAAGCCGAACCGTGGGCGACTTGTGGCCGCAGTACCTTGAAGAAGGCAAACCCAAACGCCGCCCGGCATGGAAGCCGCGCTATCGTGCCGACATAATTTTGATGTCGTCACCCGGTGGCATTAAGAAGGTGCGCGGGCATGGCTTTACGCGAGTGGGGCCGCTATATCCGCTGATGGCCATGCCGCTGACCCAGATTAACGAGGACACGCTGAAAGCGTGGCACGAAAACGAAGCAAAGCAGGGGGCAGACTATGCCGCCCGCGCCTTGATGATTTTTCGCGGGTTCCTACGCTGGGCTGCCAGCAAGCCGGAATATCGGAGCCTTGTGAACCGGGCCGCAGGGAGTGCCCCCGCCATTCTTGACACACTGCCCAGCACCAAGGCCAATAAGCGCAAAGACTGCCTTGAGGCTGCGCAGTTGCCCGGCTGGTTCGCTGGTGCCGACACGCTGGGAAACCGGACGATTGCAACCTACCTTAAGGCGCTGGTGCTGACTGGGGCCCGTCGTGAGGAAATGGCCGGGCTGCGCTGGGAAGATGTCGACTTCAGGTGGAGTCGGTTAACTCTTGCCGACAAAGTGAACGACACCCGCGTAATTCCACTGTCGCCATATCTGGCGCAATTGCTTGCGACTCTGCCGCGAGTGACAACCGAAGACTGAATCGCCCCGGGTTTTGAGGAGGCTCCAACATTTGAGAAGATGGAGCCATGAGAAAGTCAACGAAGTTTTCCCCCGAAGTACGCGAACGCGCAGTGCGCATGGTGCAGGAGCACCGTGGCGAATATCCCTCCCTGTGGTCTGCCATT
>CANFIH010000125.1 GCA_947446855.1 Burkholderiales bacterium | reverse complement strand
GGCGCGCTGGCGTTTCTGCTCTGGTGGTGGGTGGGCGCGCAGGCGTTTCTGCTCATGTGGTGGGTGGGCGCGCAGAAGGGGTAAGGGTGGGCTCCTCATGGCGGAGTACCGCAAATCGTCACCCACCCTCACCCCTCCTGCGCCCTGTGGCATTGCTGCGCTCGCGGGGGAATACCAAAAGCCAAAAGCAAATAGCCAGAAGTCAGAGGCTGCTCACGTCGGGGAAATTGACAGTCGCGGGCTGTTGGACGCTCCAGCACAGTGGTCGGCGAGAGGCTTCATCAGTGCACGAAGCTAATGGAAGTTCCTTGACCGCGTGCCAAGGTCAGTAGCACTGAAGTGCAGTTAAAAAGTTACTTCAGCCCACTCTCGCGGCGCGAGGGGGTATGCCGGGTGACGATTTGTGGTACTCCACCATGAGGAGCCCGGCATGCCCCCTTGCGCCGCAGCGATAGCAACAACGCAACGCACACATCTCCTCAATAGCAGCGAAGAAACTAAGGAGCCATCACCCGGATCTGCAACAAACGCCGAACCTGCAAACCCGACTCGCTGCTATACACACCCTGCCGAGATGCCCGACCGGTGGCGGCGATCGTCACCCACTCGGCCAAGGGCGCGGTGATGGTGGTCGACACCGTGTTGCGCGTCTGCTTGGGCAGGTCCGCTCCCATGCGCGGGTCCACGGCCGCCCGCTGCACCTCAATTTCAACCACTGCGGGCTTGTTGCCACCGGGCCACTTGGGCTGCACCGACACGCTCTGACCGGCGTCGAACCAAACCAGGGCGTTGGACACACCGGCACCGTTGTAGGAGGCGCTGCCACCATTGCTTGAACCGGCACCACCCGCTGTGGCAACGGAGGCAGGGTTGGGCGCGGTGACCGATTGCGTCCATTGCATGGGAATGGCGTCATTCATGCGCAGCAAGGCCTTGTCGCCATTGCGCACCTGCACCATCTGCGGCTCCCACCGGCTGGCGGAATCGCCACCGGCAGCATACCGCCCGGGCGCCTCGCGACCCTCTTCGGTCTGGCGCAGCTCCACCGTCAAATCCCGCCTGGGCAAGGCATCGGCCGCCTGGGCTAGGCCGCACAGCAGCGCAGAGCCCACACATAAGGAGGAAAAAAAAGCGTTCATCACAAGCACCCTTTCAAGGCCGGCCCGGGCACCGCCTCAATGCGTGGCATAGCCCATGGTCTGCGGCAGCCACAGCACGATTTGCGGGAACACCGTCATCGCCAGCAACAAGAGCAGCAGCATGACGAGAAAGGGCCATCCCTCCTTCATCATCTCCCCAATCGGGATACCGGTAAGCGCTTTGGTGACAAACAAAAGCATGCCAAATGGCGGGTGGATCAGCCCGATCATCATGTTCAGCACCACCAACACGCCAAAGTGCACCAGGTCCACGCCCAGCAATTTGGCCGCCGGCAGCAGCATGGGCACAAACACCAAGAGCAGCACCGACACATCGAGAAAACAGCCCAGCACCAGAAACATCAGGTTCACCAGCAGCAAAAACTTCAGCTGCGACAAGTGCATGGCGTCCACCCACATCGCCATGACCTGGGGCACACCCTCGGCGGTGAAGGCGTAGTTCAGCATAAAGGAGCCCGCCAATATCAGCGTGATGACGGCACTGCCGCGGGTGGACTCCATCACCACGCCCCAGAAGGTGCGCCAGGTGAGCGCCCGGTAGATGACACCAGCCAGGATCAGCGCATGGAGCGCCGCCACGGCCGCCGCCTCGGTGGGCGTAAAAGCGCCGGAATAAATGCCGCCCAGTAGCACTATGGGCATGCTCAAAGGCAAGGCACCGCGGTACAGAATGGCCGGCCATTCGCGCAGCGGGATCTTGTCTTCGCGCGGCATATTGCGCTTGGTGGCAATGAAGTGCACCACCACCATCATCAGGATGGCCATCAAGGCGCCTGGCACCACGCCGCCCAGAAACAGCGCGCCCACCGAGGCGCCGGACACCAGCGCATAGATCACCATCGGAATGCTGGGGGGAATGATGGGCCCCAGCGTGGCGCTGGCCACCACCACGGCACCGGCAAAGCCGCGCGAATATTCGGGCTTTTTCAGCATCTGGCGGATGGTCACCAGGCCGGGCCCGGCGGCGTCGGCAATCGCGCTGCCGCTCATGCCCGAGAAGATCACGCTGACCAGAATGTCCACCTGCGCCAGGCCGCCACGCAAGCGGCCCACCAGGATGCGGCAGAAGTCAAAAATGCGCTCACTCACGGTGCCGGCATTCATGATGTTGGCGGCAAACACAAACATGGGCACGGCCAGCAGCACATAGCTGTTGTACAGGCCATTGCCCACCTGCTCGGCGACCAGGCCGATGTCCTGCCCTTTGACCAGCAAATAGGCCACGCCTGAGGCCAGCATGGAAAAACCAATCGGCATGCGCAGCAGCATGCCGCCTACCAGCACCAGGGCCAGCGCGCTCAAAGAATGGTTCATGACAGGTGCAACTCGGTTTGCAGCCCCTGGCCGCGCACTGCGCCCCAAATGGCCCAGGCACTGCGCAGCACCAGCGCGGCCATCAAAATCACAAACGGCAAAAACACCCACATGAAACTGATGCCCAGCACCGGTGTGCTTTCACGCCGCATGAAGTGCACATAGTCCCAGGTGGCAGGCACGGCCACTGCGGCCAGGCCGCCGACCATCAGGTTGCCCGCAATGCGCATCGCCATGCGGGTGCGTTTGCCCGCCATGTTCCACAGCAGGTCAAACACCACATGTTCGCGCTCGGGCACGATGGTGGCGGCCGACCAGAGGATGACCCAGACGTACAGCACCACGGCGGCCTCATCGGTCCAGGGCATGGGTTTGTTAAAGCCAAAACGGGCCGTGATCTGCAGGATGAACACCACAAACAGCATGAGGAACAATCCGCCGCCTAAGGCCCGGGCAGCGGTCTGTGCATAGCGCAGCAACTTCACGGAGTGGTTCTACTTGGTGGCGTTGATGCGGTCCAGCAGGCCCTTGGGCCAGACCTTGGCGTAGTCCGAGTTCTGGTAGGCCGCTTGCACGGTCTTATGGAAGGCGTCCAGATCGGGCGTGCTGACCTGCAGGCCTTCCTTCTTGAAAAAGGCGACCAACTCGGCCTCTTCCTTGATGCGGTTGTCGTTGTTGTAGTGGGATGCGGCCTGCGCTGCGGCCAGCACCTTCTGCCTTTGCACAGGCGACAGGGCGGCCAGGGTCTTGTTGGCTATGGCGATGAACAGGCCGTCCACCAGGTGGCTGGTCAGCACGATCTGTTTGGTCACCTCGTAAAACTTGGCGGCCCGCACCGTGGGCAGCGGGTTGTCCTGGCCGTCGATGGTGCCGCTTTTCAGGCCCAGATAGACCTCGCCAAAGGCCAGCGGCGTGGGCGTGGCGCCCAGCGCTTCACCCAGAAACAGCCACTCCTTGGAGCCGGGCATGCGCAGCTTCACGCCCTTGAGGTCGGCCGGGGTCTTGACGCTGCGCACTTCGCGCAGATTGAGCTGGCGCGTGCCGTAGTAGCAGGTGGCAAGCGGCGTGATGTCCATCTTGTCGGCCACCAGTTTGAACATCTCCGCGCCTATGGGGCCGTTGAAAATCTTCTGCTGCTGCGCCGGGTCGCGCACGATGTAGCCGGCCGTGAAGATGGAAAACTCGGGCACCTGCTTGGCAATATCCTGCGCCGACACCGTGGTCAGCTCCAGGTTGCCGCGCGCCATGGCGGTGGGCTCGGCGCCCTGCTTGAACAGCGATGCATTCAGGTTGATCTGCACATCAAATTCGCCGGGGGCGCTCTTTTCCAGCGTGTCTTTGAACACGGTCCACATCTTGGCGTGCCAGTCGTCCGGCACGGCCGGGGTGGAAATGCGCAGCACCGTTTTACTTTGCGCCAGCGCGGGCAAGCCGCCGGCCGTCAGGGCCGCCGCCGCTGTGGCGCCCAGCAGGCTGCGGCGGTTCATCGGGGTTGAAGCGGATGAGGGAAAAGATGGGTTCATGGTCTGGATCTCGAAGGGTTGTAGGCAAGTGCCGGTCGTGCTCAACGGGCCTGCAGCAAGGGGCCGATGGCCTGGTAAGCCGCGCGCACCAAGGCGTGCTCGGCCGGCTCCAGCGGCGACAGGGGTGGGCGCAGACGCAGCCAGCCCGCATCCCCGCTTTGCTCGGCCAGAATGGTTTTGTACACGGCAACGAACGGCAGATCGGGCTGCAGCGTCTGCAAAGCGAGCAAGCGGCGCATCAACTCAGCGTCCTGCGCCGAGACCTGCGCCGGCTGGCTCACCACACGGCGCATCAAATGCGGGGCCAGATTGGCCAAGCCACAAATGGTGCCGGCGCCTCCGGCGCACATCACGGCTGCCACCTGCGCCTCGGCGCCCACCAGCACCGACAAACCGGGAAAGGCGCGCACCAACCCCAGGCTGTGCGCCAGATCAGCGCTGCTGTCCTTGATGCCCACCACCTGGGCGGGATGGCGGCGTATCAGCTCCGCCACCGCCGCATGCGAAAAGCCGGCCACACTGATGGCCGGGAAGTGGTACAGCACCAGGCGCAGCGCAGCGTTGCCAATGCCCTGCACCACCGCGCTCACGGCCTGCACGATGCCGGCATCCCGCGGGCGCTTGAAATAGAAAGGCGGCATCAGCATCTGGCGCTGCACACCACGCGCCAGCGCATGCTGCCCGAGCGCCACCGCATCGCTCAGGGCCATGGCGCTGATGGTCACCACCACTTGGTCGGGGCGCACGCCGCCTTGCAGCATCGCATCCAGCAGCGCCATGCGCTCGGCCACGCTGAAGGCCGGCCCCTCACCCATGGTGCCAAACAGGGTGACGCCATCGCAACCGGCCGCCAGCATGGCCTTGGCGTGGGCCAGTGCGTGCGCCGCGTCCAGGCCGCCATCGGGCGCGAGCGGATGGACGAGCGCAGGCCAAAGCCCGGAAATGGCAGGATGCATGGGAAATGTGTCTCGTGTTTTTTGTCGTGGGTCGATATTACTGTGCAAATACCCCGCAAACTACGGCCATGGCGCTGTGCGCACAGCACATACTGTTGGACAGATAGCGCAGCAGGCACTGGCAAGCGCCCCACGCCCGGTTTAGTATCCGGCATGGGTTGCAGAACCCGTGTTCTGCTGTTGAACCCGTCCGGCAACCGGCGTGTTCCACCCATACGGAAAATACAGGGATATGGCGCAAGAAGAAATCAGCTTTACCGATTTGATCGCTTCATCGATTCATGACATGAAGAACTCCATCAATCTGCAAGTGGGGGCGCTGGAGCAACTTGCCAGGCAATGCCGTGACAAAGGCGACACACAGGCACTTGAAGGCCTGGGACGCGTGATCTACCAGGCCAACCGCATGAACCTGAATATGGTGGGCTTGCTCAGCCTGTACAAGTTGGGCAAGTCGATCTATCCACTGGACATGCGCGATCACGCAGTGGCCGAGGTGATCGAAGAAGCCGTGCTGCAAAACAAGCCGATGATGGATTTCAAGGGCATCACCATCAGCGTGGACTGCGCCCCGGATTGCTACTGGTACATGGACCGCGAACTGGTCAAAGGTGCACTGGTCAATGCCCTGAACAACGCCTACCAATACACCCGCGACAGGATCCACATTCTGGCCCGCGTGGCCAACCGGCAACTGGAGTTGCGGGTGGAGGACAACGGCCAGGGCTACCCCGAAAAAATGCTGTTCAACCAGGAACTGCTGCCCGAGCAGGGGGTGAACTTTGCGTCCGGCAGCACCGGCCTGGGTTTTTATTTTTCCAGCCAGGTGGCGCGCCTGCACAAGAACGGCGAGCGGCACGGCAGCTTGACGATTGAAAACGGCGGCACCCTGAGCGGCGGGTGTTTTGTAGTGAAACTGCCCTGACCGGGGCGCAATAAATAGCAATCTGAACCATGGCCCTTTCGTTTCGACACGCCACTGTACTGATCATTGACGACTTCCAGGGCATGCGCAGCATGCTGCGGGAATTCGTCAAGGCCATGGGCATTACCGCCATCGACACCGCCAGCACCGGGCGCGAAGCCATCCAGTTGCTCAGCACCAACAAATACGACATCGTGATTTGCGACTACAACCTGGGGCCCGGCCCCAACGGCCAGCAGGTGCTGGAAGAGTCCAAGCTCAAGAACCACATTGGCGTGTCTACGGTCTGGATCATGGTGACTGCCGAACAGACCCAGGAAATGGTGATGGGTGCGGCCGAAGTGAGGCCCGACGATTACCTGCTCAAGCCGATCAACCAGGTGCTGCTGGAAAGTCGGCTGGAAAAGCTGATCCTGCGCAAACAGTCGCTGGCGCCCATTGAGGCGGCGGTCAAAGCGCTCAACTATGCCGAGGCCATCGCCCAATGCGATGTGCAACTCAAATCCAAAGTGCTGAACCCGCACGAGATCCTGCGCATCAAGAGCGATTTGCTGCTAGCCATGGGGGATTACACGGCGGCGGCGGCGCTGTTCGAGTTGTTGCTGTCCGAGCGTGATGTGCCTTGGGCGCAAACCGGCTTGGGCAAGATCCTGTACCACGACCAGCAATATGCCCAAGCCCGGGACGTTTTCCGCCAGGTGCTCAGGGATAACGGGGTCTACATGGAAGCCTCGGACTGGCTGGCCAAAACCTGCACCATGCTGGGTGAAACGGCCGAGGCCGAGAAGGTGTTGCGCGAGGCCGTGCGAATTTCGCCCAACTCACCCACGCGCCAGAAGGCGCTGGGCGACACGGCCTACAAAAACGGGGCCTTGGATGTGGCACAGGCCGCGTTTGAAAAGACCATACGTATCGGCGAGTTTTCGCCGCACAAGACGCCATCCGCCTACACCAGTCTGGCCAAGGTCTTTGCCGACAAGAATGAACCAACCGAAGCCCTCAAGACCCTGGCGCTGAGCCGCAAGGAATTCAAGTACAACGCCGAGGCCGCCATCCAGACGGCCGCCGCCGAGAGCCAGGTCTACCACCAGATCGGGCAAGCGGAGAAAGCGCAGACCGCGATGGCCGAGGTCGAACGCCTGATCGCCAGCGCCTCCGGCAAGGTCAGTGCACAGGTCGCCATTGATGTGGCCAATTCGATGTTCAAGCTGGGCCGCAAAGAGCAGGCCTGCGGCTTGCTGCAAAACGTGGTGCAGAACAACCATGAAAACGCGGAAATTTCCAAAAGCATCGAACAGATTTTTGAAGACCATGGGCTGATTGAAGAGGGCCAGACGCTGATTGCCGAGTCGCGCAACGAGGTGGTGGACATCAACAACCGGGGCGTCACGCTGGCCAAGAGCGGCGACCTGGTCGGCGGCGCCAACCTGCTGCGAACAGCGGCACAGAAGTTACCCAACAGCGAAGTCATCCTGATCAACCTGTGCGCCCTGCTGATCGGCATGCTGAGCAAACAAGGCAAAAGCCAGCCCATCGCCACCGAGGCGCGCGAACTGCTGGAGCGGGTACGCGTACTCAACAGCACCAACAAGAATTACCACGTCTACACCGCGGCCTTGAACCGCATCATGGGGCTGCGCTAAGCCATCCCCGCAGTGCCGCAGGCGCTCAAGCCCTGAAGCGCGGCACCCGTTTGTCGATAAAGGCCTGCACGCCCTCCAGCGCATCGGCGTCCATCATGTTGCAGGCCATGGTCTGCTGGGCATCTTCGTAGGCTGCCTCCATCCCGTTTTCGATCTGCCGGTAGAACAGCCCCTTGCCCATGGCGATGGCCACCGGCGGCTTGGCCACGATGCGGGCCACCAGCTTTTCCACTTCGGCATCGAGCTGCTCCAGCGGCACGGCGCGGTTGATCAGGCCCTGCGCTTGCGCCTCCTGCGCGCTGATGAAGTCACCCGTCACCAGCATCTCGAAGGCGGCCTTGCGGCTGATGTTGCGGCTCAAGGCCACGCTGGGGGTGGCACAAAACAGACCGTAGTTGACACCACTGGTGGCAAAGCGTGCCGTGTCTGCGGCCACCGCCAGATCGCATTGGGCCACCAACTGGCAACCGGCCGCCGTGGCAATGCCCTGCACACGAGCAATCACCGGCACCGGCAGGCGCTGCAGGCTTTGCATCATCTGGCTGCATTGGGCAAACAGCTTCTGGTAGTACGCCAGCGAGGGCTGGGCGCGCATTTCCTTCAGGTCGTGCCCGGCGCAAAAGGCCTTGCCGGCCGCGGCCAGCACCACCACCCGCACATCGGCGTCTACAGCAAGTGCATCCAGCTGGGTTTGCAAAGTAGACAGCACGGCCTCGCTCAGGGCATTGAAAGCCAGCGGACGGTTCAGCGTGAGGGTGACCACACCGCGCGCATCACGCGCCAGCAGCACCGGATTTTCCAAATCGCTCATGGCACCAGTGCCATGGCGGCGCGTGCGCGCAAGGGCTTGTGGGTGAAAGTCATGGTGTTATTTACTCCGTTCCAGTGCCTGGTCAATGTCCCACAGGATGTCATCAATGTGCTCAATGCCCACCGACAGGCGCACCATGTCGGGCAGCACCCCAGCGGCGATTTGCTGCGCCTCGTCCAACTGGCGGTGTGTGGTAGACGCCGGATGAATGATGAGCGTGCGCGTGTCGCCGATATTGGCCAGGTGGCTCATGAACTGCGCCGCCTCGATAAAGCGCACACCGGCTTCCAGCCCGCCTTTGACGCCAAAGGCCAGCAGGCCCGAGGCGCCCGGCGCGCCGTCCACAGCTCGCATCTGTTTCTGCACCAGGGCATGGTCGGGGTGCTCGGCCAGGCCGGGGTAGTTGACCCAGGCCACCTGCTTGTGGTGCTTCAAAAATTCGGCCACCTTAGCCGCGTTGCTGCAATGGCGCTCCATGCGCACATGCAGGGTCTCGGTGCCCTGCAAAATCTGCCAGGCCGCCATGGGCGAGAGCGCTGCGCCATACACGCGCAGGGTCTCCATGCGGGCGCGCATGCAAAAGGCAAAGTCGCCAAAGGTCTCATAAAACTTGACGCCGTGGTAGCCCGCAGACGGTTCGGTCATGCCGGGGAACTTGCCGTTGTCCCAGGGGAACTTGCCGCTTTCCACCATCACGCCGCCCAGCGTGGTGCCGTGGCCGGCCAGGTATTTGGTAGCGGAGTGCACCACGATGTCGGCCCCGAATGCAATCGGATTGCACAGGAAGGGCGAAGGCACGGTGTTGTCGATCACCAGCGGCAGGCCGTGGGCGTGCGCCACATCGGCCACGGCGGCAATGTCCAGCACGGTGAGGCTGGGGTTGCCCAGGCTCTCGGCAAAGAGGGCGCGGGTATTGGGCTGAATGGCCGCGGCAAAGGCCTCGGGCCGGCGGGCATCGACAAAGGTGGTGGTGATGCCCATCTTGGCCAGGTTCACCGCCAGCAGCGAGACGCTGCCGCCATACAGCGCCCCGGCCGCCACCACATGGTCACCCTGCTGCAGCAGGGTCATCAGCACCATGGCCTCGGACGCCATGCCGCTGGCCGAGGCCAGACCGGCGCGACCCCCTTCGAGCGTGGCCACACGCTCTTCGAGGGCCGCCACGGTCGGGTTCGACAGGCGCGAATAGACATTACCGAAGGTCTGCAGATTGAACAGGCTGGCCGCATGATCGGCGCTGTCAAACACAAAGCTGGTGGTCTGGTAGATGGGCAGCGCGCGGGCGCCGGTGGCCTTGTCGGGAATCTGCCCGGCGTGGATAGTGAGCGTCTCGGGGCGGTAGGCGTGGTCGGTCATGTGCGGTTCATCCCTGGCGCTTGGCCGAAATCACGCCGGTGTTGATACCGGCCCAGTTCAAGCCGCCCTTGAGGCGGGCATGTTCGATCTTCACGCAGCGATTAAAAACCGAGTCCTGCCCGGCAGAGCGTGCCAGCGCATCGGCCTCCAGATTGGCAACGCCCAGCTGCTGCCACAGGCATTGGGCGCCGATGGCAATCGCCTCACGGGCTATCGGCAACACGTCTTCGGCCTTGCGAAACACATCCACCATGTCCACGGGCACCGGAATTTCCGCCAGGGTGGCGTAGCAGGTTTCACCCAGGATGGGGGTGCCCGCGGCGGCATAGCGCGGGTTCACCGGGATGATGCGGTAGCCGTGGCCCTGCATGTACTTGGCGGCAAAAAAACTGGGGCGGCTCCATTCTGCAGACAGCCCGACCACGGCAATGGTGCGGTAGTCCCGCAGAATGCGCTGCAGGGCGCTGATGTCGTTGTTCACGTTGAGGCAATCCTTCGCATCAATAGCTCATCGGGTGGGGCGCGCGCAATGCGCGACTTGGCTGTTGGATACTAAGCGTATCTACCTGCTTTGACCTGACGTCTCTGTCCCCTATGAAACAACGCTTCCCCACCGGCGGCCTGGTCTACTCGACCGACAGCGGCCGCATGTGCCCTACTTGCAGACAACCGATCGACGCTTGCACCTGCAAGGCGGCAGCCGCCAAGCCGGCCGGCGACGGCAATGTGCGCGTCAGCCGCGAAACCAAGGGCCGCGCGGGCAAGGGCGTCACGGTCGTCAAGGGCCTGCCCTTGGACGCCGTGGCGCTGGCGGCTCTGGGCAAACAGCTGCGCACCGCCTGCGGCTCTGGTGGTACGGCCAAGGACGGCACGCTGGAAATCCAGGGCGACCATGTGGAGCGGGTGATGGAACTGCTGAAAGGCCAGGGGTTTAGTGTGAAGCGCTCGGGCGGCTAAGCTCACCCCATGCAAGAATTTGATGTCGTCATCGTGGGTGCCGGTGCTGCCGGCCTGTTTTGTGCCGGTGTGGCAGGGCAACTGGGCCTGAAAGTGCTGGTGCTGGACCACGGCGAGAAAGTGGCAGAGAAAATCCGCATCTCGGGTGGCGGGCGCTGCAACTTCACCAACCTGGATGTCAACGCGGCCAACTTCCTCAGCGAGAACCCGCGCTTTGCCAAGTCAGCCCTGTCACGCTACACGCCGCGCGACTTTCTGGCACTGCTGCAGAAGCACAACATTGCCTTCCATGAGAAGCACAAGGGCCAGCTGTTCTGCGACCGCTCTGCCGAGGACATCATCACCCTGCTGCTGGCCGAATGTATGTCCGGCGGCGTCACACGCTGGCAGCCCTGCAGCCTGAAGGCAGTGCGCTACACCGATGGCGGCATGGACGCGGCGTGTTACACGCTCGACACCAGTTCTGGCACCGTGGCCTGCAAGGCGCTGGTGATTGCCACCGGCGGCCTCTCCATCCCCAAGATTGGTGCCACTGATCTGGGTTATCGCATTGCCAAACAGTTTGACCTTCCTCTGGTGGAGACCCGCCCGGCCCTGGTGCCGCTGACTTTTGATGAAACTGCCTGGGCGCCGTTTGCCCAGCTCTCAGGCCTGTCGCTGCCGGTGCAAATATCAACCGGCGGCAAGAAAAACACAACCAGCTTCCGAGAAGACCTGTTGTTTACCCACCGCGGCTTGAGCGGCCCGGGCGTGCTGCAGATTTCCAGCTACTGGCAGGAGGGCAGCGCGATCCGCCTGAACCTCGCGCCGGACACCGATGCGGCCGCCTTTTTGCAACAGGCCAAGGCGGCTTCGCGCAAACGCATCGCCAACGAACTGGCCGCCCTGCTGCCCTCGCGTCTGGCGGACACCTGGGTGGCGCAAAGCCTGACGGCGCAAGCCACTGAACGACCGATCAACGAGGCGCCGGACAAGGCCCTCAACGCCCTGGCCGAGCGCATTGCCCGCTGGGAACTCACGCCCACCGGCACCGAGGGCTATCGCAAGGCCGAGGTCACCGCTGGCGGCGTGGACACCAAGGCGCTGTCGAGCCAGACCATGGAGAGTAAGCAGCCCGGTCTGTACTTCATTGGCGAGGTGGTGGACGTGACCGGTTGGCTGGGCGGCTACAACTTTCAGTGGGCTTGGGCGAGCGCCTATGCCTGCGCGCAAGGGCTGGCAGCGCGGCTGCAAAAGCCCGCGTAGATGTCGAGACAAAAGCCACTTGGAACAACCGCAAAGCAAAGGCTATAATCGCAGGCTAATTTGGCAGTTCCCTGTCGGCCAATACTAGTTAAGACAGGAAATACCGCTGAGCCAGGCGTGTGGGGCACCGATCTTCCCCCGTGACCAATGCGCAGCACAATTTGGAATCCATTCATTAATGACAACGATCCGCGTAAAAGAAAACGAACCATTTGACGTAGCACTGCGTCGCTTCAAGCGCACCATCGAAAAGCTGGGCCTGCTGACT
>CANFIH010000124.1 GCA_947446855.1 Burkholderiales bacterium | reverse complement strand
TGAATCAGGCCTACGAGGACACCAGCCTGCCCATCGGACTGGGTCAGACCATTTCCAAACCTGGCGTGGTTGCACGCATGATTGAGCTGCTGCGCAATGGCACGCCTGGAAAACTCGGCCGGGTGCTGGAAATTGGCACCGGTTGTGGTTACCAAGCCGCCGTGCTGAGCTTG
This sequence comes from Burkholderiales bacterium, assembly GCA_947446855.1. GTDB lineage: Bacteria > Pseudomonadota > Gammaproteobacteria > Burkholderiales > Burkholderiaceae_C > Allorhodoferax. The sequence goes on along the minus strand of CANFIH010000124.1, from coordinate 12,238 downwards.
TTGGCCCATGAGGTTTACAGTATTGAGCGCTTGCGCGGTCTGCATGACAAGGCGCGTTCAAATCTGCGCCACTTCAGGTTGCCCAATGTCCACTTGCTGTTTGGCGATGGCATGGTGGGATATGCCCAGGGAGCTCCATATGCCGCCATCATTGCGGCTGCAGGAGGAGAGGCAGTCCCGCAGGCCTGGGTAGATCAGCTGGCAGTGGGCGGCCGCTTGGTGGCTCCGGTGGTAAAAAATGGCTCACAAGGCGGGGCGCAGGCTTTGCTGGTGTTGGATAAGACTGCTGCCGGGGTGCGTCATACCCTGCTGGAGGCCGTACATTTTGTCCCCCTAAAATCAGGCGTAGCTTAGAACAACTAGAAAGAAAGTATTTATGTCACGTATCTTGAGTCGCACAACCGCTTTGTTGGGAGGAATGGTCATGCTGGCCTTGGTCGGGTGCGGGTCCCACTCCCTGAATCGCCCCCCTGTAGAGGACCGTGGTACGGTGGTTTCGTCCGGGGGCGCTGTGGCGACCCCGGTTAAGCCAGCCCCTGGCTTCGAGAATGCGGGCAAGCCCGGTTACTACACCGTCAAGCCGGGAGATACCTTGATTCGCATTGGGCTGGAAAACGGCCAGAGTCACAAGGATATATCGCGCTGGAACACACTGGAAAACCCGAACAAAATCGAGGTCGGTCAGGTCTTGCGTGTGGTGCCTCCGATTGCCGAAGCGGGAGCAGTGGCGGGTGCAGGTGCAGTTACCAAGCCGGTGAGTAGTGGAGCCGTGATTACCTCGCCGATTGCCACGGCGCCCACGCCTGCGAAACCGGCATCCGCTGCCGCAGTAGCAGCCTCGGCCCCGGTCAAGGTGGCGACTGCGCCGGCCTCGGGTTCGGCGGGTGCGGATGACGATATCGCCTGGATCTGGCCGGGTAAAGGCAACGTGATCGCTGAATTTGATGAGAGTAAGAACAAGGGCGTGGACATTTCCGGCGCGGCTGGAGATCCGGTGCTAGCCGCAGCCGATGGCAAGGTGGTATACGCCGGCGCCGGTTTGCGTGGCTATGGCAACCTGGTCATTCTCAAGCACAACAACACGTACCTCACAGCCTACGCCCACAATCAGAGCCTGCAGGTCAAGGAAGACCAAGCGGTGAAGAAGGGGCAAAAAATTGCCGAAATGGGCAGTAGCGACTCTGAGCGGGTCAAGCTGCATTTTGAAGTGCGCCGCCAGGGTAAACCCGTGGATCCTCTGAAGTACCTTCCGCCTAAGTAATACGGTGCGGCCGTGAAAAAGCCTGGTCAGGATGGTTCAAACTCCTTGGCTGGGCGTGATTTGCAGCCGGTTTCTCCCCATGCCGCATTAGCCAACGACGTTTTGCAGTTGCATGAAGGGGACGCATCGGCCGATGCACTTTCTGTGTATTTGCGTGGTGTGCGTCGAACCAAGCTGTTTACCGCTGAAGAGGAGTTTGCCTGCGCTGTGCGCGCACGAGCTGGGGATTTTGTGGCCCGGCAGAGCATGATTGAGCACAATTTGCGCCTGGTTATCAGCGTCGCCAAGGCATACGATGGACGTGGTGTGCCGCTTGCTGACCTGATCGAAGAAGGTAACCTGGGCTTGATGCACGCCATCGAAAAGTTCGAGCCTGAGCGGGGCTTCCGATTTTCCACGTATGCCACCTGGTGGATTCGCCAGGCTGTTGATAAGGCGCTGATGAATCAAGGCAGGGCGGTACGCCTGCCTGTGAACGTGGTGCGTGAATTGCAGCAGGTATTGCGCGCCAAGCGCCTGCTGGAGAACGATGCCACCTTGATGGCCGAGCGCCCGCAGGGATTGCGCGACGAAGATATTGCGGCGTTACTGGGTATTGATGCCCCGCAGGTGTGCGCTTATCTGGCCATGGCCGAAGCACCTCGCTCTCTGGATGCCAGCTTGGATCAAAGGGGAGATGATCTGAGCATGGGCGATTTGCTGTTGGATGAGGTAACGCTCAGTCCGGAGAATCAAACCCAGGCGCACGAAGTGGATGCGTTGTTGAGCGTCTGGGTGGGAACTTTATCGGCACGAGAGCGCGAAGTGGTCGAATCCCGCTTCGGGCTGCACGGTGGTGATGCCCAAACATTGGAGGTCATCAGCGCCCGCATGGGGATGACTAAAGAGCGTGTGCGTCAGGTGCAGAACGAAGCTTTGGCCAAGCTCAAGCGTCACTTCGTGGTCCACGGCATTACGTGGGATGCCTTGATTTAACGAAGCTGCCGGATAAGTCGCCGTAATGGACGCACGAGTCGGCTTGCCTTTGGGCGACGTGTTCCCTGAGACAATCAGGGCATGGTAGAAAATTTAACAATCCCCCACACCGAGAATCTCTTGCCCGATGGCTGGCTACTGGTCAAATCACTCGACCTGGAAGCCCAGGGCGTAGCCCACAAGCCAGATGGCAAGGTCGTCTTCATCGAAGGCGCATTGCCCTTTGAAGTCGTCAGCGCACGCATTCACCGCACCAAAAGCAGTTTTGAAAAAGGCACTCTGAGCGAAATCCACCAGGAATCGTCCCAGCGTGTGCGCCCGGCCTGTCCGCATTTCGGGCTGCACGAAGGGGCTTGCGGCGGCTGCAAGATGCAGCATTTGCATGTGGGTGCGCAGGTCGCAGTCAAGCAGCGGGTGATGGAGGACAACCTCTGGCACATCGGCAAAGTCAAGCCCGATAACGTTTTGCGCCCGATTGAGGGGCCGGCCTGGGGTTACCGCTACCGCGCACGGATTTCGGTTCGCTTTGTACGCAAGAAGGGCGCGGTGCTGGTCGGATTCCATGAGCGCAAGAGCCACTTTGTGGCCGATATGAAAGAGTGCCATGTGCTGCCGCCTGTGGTTAGCGACATGCTGTTGCCCTTACGGGAATTGATTGCCTCCATGGATGCGGTGCAAACCCTGCCGCAAATTGAACTGGCCATAGGTGATGTGGCGGTGGCCAACGGCCCTGCCCAGGTTATTGCGATGGTTTTGCGCCACATGGAGCCTTTGAGCGAGGGCGATTTGCAGCGGCTGCGCATCTTTGCGGCGGCGCATGTTGGCGTGCAGTGGTGGTTGCAGCCCAAGGGACCAGAAACGATTGCCCGGCTGGACGAGTTGCCCGGCCATGAGACTGGGCCATTGGCATACCAGCTCCAAGAGTTTGGCATCACCATGCCCTTCAAGCCCACGGATTTCACGCAGGTCAACCCGTTTATCAACCGGGTGCTGGTGGCGCGCGCGCTGGGGCTGCTTGCAGTTACCAAGGAAGAGCGGGTGATTGACTGGTTCTGCGGCCTGGGTAACTTCACATTGGCACTGGCGCGCCAGGCGCGCGAGGTGTTGGGTGTGGAAGGCGCAGAGTCACTGGTGGCGCGCTCGCGCGAAAACTACACCTTCAATGCAGAAACGACTAATGCGCACAGGCCACTGGCGCCTACACAGTTCGTGGCTCGCAATTTGTTTGAGATGACGCCTGAGATGTTACGAGCCGACGGTGAGTCCGAAAAGTGGCTCATAGATCCGCCACGTGAAGGCGCTTTTGCGCTGGTGCAAGCGCTGGCTGCACTGAACCAGACCGCAGCGACGGGCAGTTCCCCGTGGTCGCCCCCCAAACGCATTGTGTATGTCAGCTGCAATCCGGCGACGTTGGCGCGCGATGCCGGGGTGCTGGTCAACGAGGGCGGCTATCGTTGTGCTTCAGCCGGGGTGGTGAACATGTTCCCGCATACGGCCCACGTCGAAAGCATGGCCGTGTTTGAATGGGTCGGGATATAAGGCCGTAGGCGGGTCTCTTGGCGGACCCGCATTAGCTTTTTTCGGGCGCTCCCGCTTTGACCTTGGCCTTGCTGTCGGATGATTTTTTGTCTACTTTGCCGGGTTCCTTGACCAGCTCCTCGTCGGACGCGACAGCACCCACAGGCTCGGATCTCATGCCTTTGGGCTCCACTCCGTCGATCTTGTTTTCCCGCATGTACTGGTCCATATCTTTCCAGCCGGTAAAGATGGCGGCCTTTGAGGCTCTTTCGTTCATGTTGTAGCAATCCTCCAGGCTGCGCATGCCGTGACGGCAGGCGCTGCCAACGGCCTTCGCATCGGCTTCCCTTTGAATCGCTTTGGGGTCTGCCATAAGCTGATCCACCAGGTCGCAGCCGCTTAGCAACAGACAAAAGGAGAGAAGGAGAGGGCGTGCAATCATGGAAGTAACCAAGTAGACATAACTTAATATCGACAGAATTCGGCTCCAATTGAGCCCACCGCGAGTTCCACAGTCAAGAAAAAGGGCCCTTTCGGGCCCTTTTCGTATTCAGGCAGGCAACTTTAGTCGCGTTCGCCACCAAAGATGCCCAACAAGGCCAGCAGGCTCTGGAACACGTTGATGATGTCCAGGTACAAGGCCAAGGTGGCTGTTATGTAGTTGGTCTCACCGCCGTCGATGATGCGCTTGATGTCGTACAGCATGTATGCGCTGAAGATTCCGATGGAGGCCACCGAGATCGCCAACATGCCGGCGCTGGAGCCGACAAACACATTGATCAGGCTGCCGATCATCAGCACCACCACGCCGACAAACAGCCATTTGCCCATGCCGGACAGGTCACGTTTGATGACAGTGGCCAAGCTGGCCATCACCACCAGCACGCCCGCTGTACCGCCAAAGGCAGTCATGATCAACTCAGGGCCATTGCGAAAGCCCAAAGTGTGCGCTATCAATCCAGAGAGCATGAGCCCCATGAAGAAGGTAAAGCCCAGCAACATGGGTACGCCAGCTGCGGAATTTTTGGTTTTTTCGATGCCGTAAATCAGGCCGAACGCGATGGCCATGAACAAAATCATGCCCAAACCGCCTCGGAACACCTGGCCGATGCCGGAGGCCACACCGACCCAGGCGCCCAGCACCGTGGGAATCATGCTGAGAGCCAGCAGCCAATAAGTATTGCGCAGCACTTTGTTGCGCTGCTCAGTTGAAATAGCGTAGCCAAAGCTGGAACCCAGCGTGGTAAAGCGATCCGTCATAGTCGATCTCCTGGAAAAAGTCCTACGGTGTAGGTAGGGCAATTTTAAACTTTATCAAGTGCCAAGCACTCCGAGCGTTGCGGATTGCACCGATTTATTGTGGGGCTGATATGCCTAGGCCACATGTAATGGTGTCGTGCCGGTGCTTTATGCTCAATCCTTTTGAATTCAACCGGGCTTGCTATGCAAACAAAATTCGTACTGGAATCCGCCGACGTCAAGGCCATTGCCGCTGCTGCTGAGGCAGAAGCACTTAAAAACAACTGGGCAGTCAGTATCTGCATCGTTGATGACGGCGGCCATTTGCTGTCTTTCCAGCGTATGGACGGTGCGGCCCCCGTTTCATCTCATATTGCTCCCGGCAAGGCTCGCACGGCTGCCTTGGGGCGCCGTGAAAGCAAATTTTACGAGGACGTCATCAATGGTGGCCGTGTCTCGTTCTTGAGTGCTCCGGCGCTCGAAGGCATGCTCGAAGGCGGTGTGCCCATCATGAAAGACGGTCAATGCCTAGGTGCCGTCGGCGTCAGCGGCGTCAAGTCGCCCGAGGATGCGCAAATCGCCAAGGCGGGCATTGCAGCCATCGGTCTTTGATTTAATACGTCAAGCGGTCTGGATGAATTTCCTGCAGGATCGTCGTGGCGATTTCTTCAATCGACTTCGTGGTGGTTGACAGGGAGCGTATGCCCGCCCGGCGCATCATGGCTTCTGCCTCATTGACCTCCATGCGGCAGTTTTCCAGCGAAGCGTAGCGCGAATTAGGCCTGCGCTCCTGGCGGATCTCGCTCAGGCGTTCGGGCTGTATGGTCAGTCCAAACAGCTTGCCCTTATGCGGAACCAGGGCCGGCGGCAGTTGCCGGCGGTCAAAGTCTTCCGGAATCAAAGGGTAGTTGGACGCCTTCAGGCCATATTGCATGGCCAGGTACAGCGATGTGGGTGTCTTTCCGCTACGGCTGACGCCCACCAGAATCACGTCGGATTTTTCCAGATCGCGATTGAGTTGCCCATCGTCGTGCGCCAGCGAGAAGTTGATGGCTTCAATGCGGTCGTTGTATTCCTTGCTTTTGCTGGCATCGCTAAAGCGTCCCACCCGGTGGTTGGATTTCACGCCCAACTCTTCTTCCAGCGGGTGCACAAAGGTGCCAAACATGTCCAGCAGCATGCCGTGACAGTGTTCTTCAATCACTTTGAGGATTTCCATGTTCACCAGTGTGGTGAAGACGATGGGGCGGCTGCCGTCTATATCGGCTGCGTGGTTGATTTGCCGAATCGCCTGGTGGGCCTTGTCCACGGTATCGATAAAGGGCAGGCGCACATGTTGGGCCTTGGTTTCAAATTGGGCCAGGATGGCTTGGCCAAAGGTTTCGGCAGTAATGCCAGTGCCGTCGGAGACAAAAAATACGCTGCGTTTTGGCATGGTTTGGTATGTTCGAGTGGGTGCCGGGACTGCGCCCTACAATGCACGCAATTTAGCGCATTTTGCTTGAGCCTCGCGCTGCCATAACTCCAACAACATGGCGCAGGGTGCAAAACGTGGCTGCTAGCCGGTTTTAACTTCTGGAGCTTTGCTATGTCGAGTCTTTTTAAACCATCCGATCTGGTGGTGCCGTTCGAGCACCTACGCATGACCGATGTCGAATCGGTAGGCGGAAAAAACGCCAGCCTTGGGGAAATGATTTCCCAGCTACCACAGGGCGTCAAGGTGCCCACCGGCTTTGCCACTACGGCCCACGCCTTCCGTGAGTTTCTGAAACACGATGACCTGGCTGGACGTATCAGCAGGCGCCTGGCTACTCTGGACACGGAGGACGTGCGCGCCCTGGCAGTGGCCGGTGCTGAAATCCGCGCCATGCTGGAAGTGCAACCCTTTCCGCCCGAATTGGAGCAAGGCATCCGTGATTCGTTTGCCGTGCTGAGTGCTGGCAACGACAAGGCTTCTTTTGCCGTGCGATCCTCGGCGACTGCTGAGGATTTGCCAGATGCGTCCTTTGCCGGCCAGCAGGAAACCTTCCTGAATGTGGTGGGGATCGAAGACATCCTGCACAAGATTCGTGAAGTGTTTGCCTCGCTTTACAACGACCGCGCCATCAGTTACCGAGTTCACAAGGGTTTTGCGCATGATGTGGTGGCCTTGAGCGCTGGTATCCAACGCATGGTGCGCTCCGATCTGGGTGCCGCCGGCGTTATGTTCACCATTGATACCGAGTCTGGTTTTTCGGATGTGGTGTTCATTACCTCCAGCTATGGCCTGGGTGAAACCGTGGTCCAGGGCGCAGTAAATCCGGACGAGTTTTATGTCCACAAGCCCATGCTCAAAGCTGGCAAACGTTCTGTAATCCGCCGCAGCCTGGGCTCCAAGCTGCTGCAGATGGAATTCACTTCGGCCGAAGAAAAGGCGGCTGGCGGCAAGCTGGTCAAGACTACGGATGTGCCCACCGAAATGCGCAACCGCTACTCCCTGAGCGACGCGGATGTGGAACAACTAGCCCGGTACGCGCTGGTCATCGAAGAACATTACGGCCGCGCCATGGACATTGAGTGGGGCAAGGATGGGGTGGACGGTCAGATTTACATTCTGCAGGCCCGGCCCGAAACGGTGAAAAGCCAGTCGGCTGACAAGGTGGAGCATCGCTACAAGCTCATGGGCAAGGGCACGGTGTTGGTCGAAGGCCGTGCCATTGGGCAAAAGATTGGTACTGGACCGGTGCGCATCGTGCACAGCATCGCTGACATGGACCAGGTGCAGGCGGGCGACATTCTGGTGACCGACATGACCGACCCCAACTGGGAGCCTGTGATGAAGCGCGCTTCTGCGATCGTGACCAACCGTGGCGGGCGTACCTGCCATGCTGCCATCATTGCGCGCGAGCTGGGCATCCCGGCCGTGGTGGGCTGTGGACATGCCACCGAACAGCTGCGCGACGGCATGCTGGTTACCGTGAGTTGTGCCGAGGGTGATACCGGATTTGTCTACGACGGCCTGCTGGAGACCGAAGTGTCTGAGGTTCAGCGCGGTGTGATGCCAGAGATCGACGTCAAGATCATGATGAACGTTGGTAATCCGCAACTGGCTTTTGATTTCTGCCAGTTACCCAATCAGGGTGTGGGCTTGGCCCGCCTAGAGTTCATCATCAACAACAACATTGGCGTTCACCCCAAGGCGATCTTGGACTACCCGAATGTGGATGCTGATCTGAAAAAAGCGGTCGAGTCAGTGGCCCGTGGCCATGCTTCCCCCCGCGCTTTTTACGTGGACCGTGTCGCCGAAGGCGTGGCCACCATTGGCGCGGCCTTTTGGCCCAAGCCAGTGATCGTGCGTTTGTCGGACTTCAAGAGCAATGAATACCGCAAGCTGATTGGTGGCAGCCGTTACGAGCCGGAAGAAGAGAACCCCATGCTGGGCTTTCGGGGTGCGGCGCGCTATGTGTCGGCCGAGTTCGGTGAGGCGTTTGCCATGGAGTGCGAGGCAATCAAACGCGTACGCAACGACATGGGCTTGACCAATGTGCAGGTAATGGTGCCGTTTGTGCGCACGCTGGAGCAGGCACGCAAGGTCACAGAATTATTGGCCAAGCATGGACTGCGCCGTGGTGAGTTGGAGCTCAAGCTGATCATGATGTGCGAGATCCCCAGCAACGCGATTTTGGCGGAGCAGTTCTTGGAGTACTTTGATGGCTTCTCCATCGGCTCCAATGACCTGACCCAGTTGACCCTGGGTCTTGACCGGGATTCTGGCCTGGAAGTGCTGGCAGCCGACTTTGACGAACGCGATGCCGCTGTTAAGGCACTCATCAGCATGGCGATCAGTGCCTGCCGCAAACAGGGCAAGTACGTGGGTATTTGCGGCCAGGGCCCCAGTGATCATCCGGACTTTGCCGATTGGCTCAGGGACCAGGGCATTTCGTCCATCTCACTGAACCCGGACTCGGTTATCGCAACCTGGCAGCAACTCGCTGTTTGATGCCTATGGCGCACATGCAACGCCGCTGGACCCTGCATACGGGGCTTTTGTCGGTGTGGTTTGTGGCGTCCTTTGGTTTGGTCTTCTTTGCCCGCGACCTGCAAATGCAGGTTGCGGGCTGGCCGATCGCCTTTTGGTTTGCGGCCCAGGGAGCCTTGCTGGTGTTTGTTGCCGTCGTGGTTGTTTTTGCGCGTGTCGCCAACCGGCGTGAGGCACCTGAAGCCGACTTCGATTCGCGCGAGTTTCAGTTATACACACGTCGCTACCACTGGCGCTTTGCTGGTCTGGTACTCGGACTTTTGGCGGTTTTGTTGGCCCTGGCATGGGCTGAGCATTGGGGGCTGCACAAGGCCTGGATTGCAGGCATTTTCCTTTCGCTGACTTTGGCTGTGTATGCCCTGATCGGGGTTTATGGTCGCACCTCGGATGCGGCTGAATATTACGTTGCTGGCCGGCGTATCCCTGGCTTGTACAACGGCATGGCGACTGCGGCCGACTGGATGAGTGCAGCGTCCTTTATCAGCCTGGCTGGAGGCCTTTACCTGCAGGGTTTCTCGGGTTCCGGCGGGCAGCCTGGAGGCCTGGCCTACATCATGGGCTGGACAGGCGGATTTTGTTTGGTGGCTTTGCTTGTTGCGCCTTATTTGCGGCGCCTGGAGCTCTACACCGTTCCCGATTACTTTGCTTTGCGCTATGGCGGACGCTGGCCGCGAAGGATTGCGGCGCTTGCCGCAGTGGTGGTGTCCTTTACCTATGTGGTTGCCCAGATATATGGCGTGGGCTTGATCACCTCGCGGATCACCGGCGTACATTTTGAGATCGGAATCTTGTTGGGTCTTGGTGGGGTATTGGTATGTTCCTTTTTGGGGGGCATGCGGGCCGTAACCTGGACCCAAGCTGTGCAGTACTGGGTGATGATTTTGGCCTTTTTGATTCCCCTGTCCTGGCTGGCCTACAAGCAGGTGGGTAATCCATTGGCGCCTCTGGCCTACGGTCAGCAACTGCATAAGATTGCGGTGTTGGAGCAGGAGTTGATGGACTCCCCGGCCGAAAAGCAGGTTGTCGCTGAGTACGCCTGGCGTGCTGAAGTGCTGGAGCGTAAGCTGCTCAATGTGGAGCAGTCGTTGCAATCAGAGCGGCAGGAACTGCGCTCCCGATTGAATGCTATTGGAGTCAAGGCGGATGGCGAGGTAGCCAATCAGCTGCGACGCGAGTTGGCAGCATTGCCACGGGATGTTGCGCTGGCGCGTGAGCGCTGGTCGCGCCAGGCGGTGGACTACCGGGAGCGTGCCAAGCCCTTGGGCGGTTTAGCGCCACACGCACTGCCTTTTGAGGGTGATCCTGCCGGCAGTGCAGAGGAGCAACAGACATTTCAGACTTCACGTCTGAACTTTCTGGCTCTGATGTTTTGCCTGATGGTGGGCACAGCGGGATTGCCGCATTTGCTCACTCGCTACTACACCACGCCGACAGTGGCTGAAACTCGGCGCTCGGTGGCTTGGTCACTGGTATTTATCTCCCTGCTATATGTATCTGCGCCGGCGTTGGCGGTGCTGGTGAAGTACGAAGTTATGGCCCATTTGGTGGGGCAACCCTTTGATGCGCTTCCGGCCTGGATGGCCCAGTGGTCACGTGACCCTTCGCTGCTGAGCTTTTCGGATGTGAATAGTGACGGTATTTTGCAGTTTGCTGAACTCAAGATTGGCCCGGATCTGCTCATGCTGGCTTCGCCGGAGATCAGTGGTTTGCCCTATGTGGTGTCGGTGCTGGTGGCTGCAGGTGGACTTGCGGCAGCCCTATCCACCGCAGATGGCTTGTTGCTTACCATCGGCAACGCCTTGGCCCATGATGTCTACTTTGAGGGGGGTGACACAAGGGTTCAAACCATGCGCCGTGTCATGTGGTCCAAATTTGCGCTCTTGGTAGTAGCCTTGGTTGCAGCTTATGTAGCGGCCCAGCGCCCGGCAGGTATTCTCTATTTGGTTGCAGCGTCGTTCTCCCTAGCCGGTGCCGCCTTTGTTCCCGCAATGGTGCTTGGTATTTTTTGGCCAGGTGCCACTCGTCTCGGTGCCATTGGCGGCATGCTGAGTGGGCTGGCGGTTACTGCGTATTACCTGGTGATAAACCAGGCCGGCGTTCGCCAGAGTTTGGGTTTGGTCGGTAGCGGCCTTTGGTTCGGCATCCAGCCAGTTTCCGCGGGAATTTTTGGTGTATCTGCCGGTCTGGTGGTAACCGTAATCCTAAGCGTGGTTTCGAGCCAGCAGTCCCGCCAAGGCAATCGATAGAGGAAGTGGCTCGCTGTTGGGCTATAATCATGGGCTTCGCCTTGCTGCACCCTGTTTAGACGCCGGGGGCAGCTTTTTCTTTACCCGGTGATTGAAGTAAGTGCCGGGACATCCACAAGGAGTATCAATGCGTCATTACGAAATCATTCTCATGATCCACCCGGATCAGAGCGAACAAGTTCCCGCCATGCTGGAGCGTTACAAGGGCATGATCACCGCTGGCGGTGGCAAGGTGCACCGTGTTGAGGATTGGGGCCGTCGTCAGATGGTGTACATGATCAACAAGCTGGCCAAGTCGCACTACTTGTGCATCAACATCGAAGCCGACCAGGCTGTGATGGCTGAACTGGAACACGCGTTCAAGTTCAACGATGCAGTGCTGCGCCATTTGACGGTTCTGAAGAAGAAGGCTGACACCGGTCCTTCTTCCATGATGAAGACCGTTGAGCGTGAAGACGCGCGCAAGGCCCAACAGGCCGAGTACCAACAACAAGCCTGATTGTTGAAAACCTGACGCCAGGAGTGCAAGCTAATTCATTGGAACTGAGTGCCTGTATCGCAGAGGTGGAAGCCATGCGTTACACACCGGCAGGAATACCGGCTCTGAATTGCAGACTCGAACATGAGTCGCAAATCCAAGAGGCCGGTGGAATCAGAACCGTGAAGATGGCAATAAAGGCGGTAGCCTTTGGATCCCACGCTGAACGACTCGCTAAACAAGCGGTTGGCAGTAATTGGAGTTTCAAAGGGTTTCTGGCCAATGCACGCCAAGGCAAGTCAGTTGTTTTCCATATTCAAGATTTTTTGCAAGATTAATTTTTAGGAGTCCATCATGCCCGGACCAAAACGTTTCAATACAGACAAGCGCCCCAAGCGCAACACACAATCACTGCTGTTCAAGCGCAAGCGCTTTTGCCGCTTCACGGTGACTGGCGTCGAAGAAATCGACTACAAAGACATCGACACCCTGCGCGATTTCAT
>CANFIH010000123.1 GCA_947446855.1 Burkholderiales bacterium | reverse complement strand
CGGCGATGAAGACCTGCCGGGCGGCTTCGGTCCCAAGGAAGGGCTGGAGATTTCCAGGCGCCTCAAAGACAGCGGCTATGTCGATTTCCTGAACGTGGTGCGCGGCCACATCGACACCGATGCGGGCCTCACCGACCTGATCCCGGTGCAGGGCATGCGCAGCTCGCCGCACCTGGACTTTGCCGGCGACATCCGCGCCGCCACCGGTTTCCCCACCTTCCACGCCGCCAAGATCCAGGACGTGACGACCGCGCGCTATGCGATTGAAAGTGGCAAGCTCGACATGGTGGGCATGACGCGCGCCCACATGGCCGACCCGCACATCGTGCGCAAGATGATCCAGGGTCGTGAGGACCAGATTCGCCCCTGCGTGGGTGCCAATTTTTGCCTGGACCGCATCTACCAGGGCGGCGAGGCCTATTGCCTGCACAACCCGGCCACCGGGCGTGAGCTGACCATGCCACACGTCGTTCCCAAGGCCGGCACGCCGCGCAAGGTGCTGGTGGTGGGCGCGGGTCCGGCCGGTGTGGAAGCAGCGCGCGTAGCCTCCGAGCGCGGCCACCGCGTGGTGGTGCTGGAAGCCGCCAACAAGCCCGGCGGCCAGATCCGCCTCACCGCGCAGAGCCAGCGCCGGCGCGAAATGATCAGCATCATCGACTGGCGCATTGCGCGCTGCGAAGAGCAGGGCGTGCAGTTCCACTACAACACCCTGGCCGACACAGAGCGCGTGCTGGCTGAAGCGGCGGATGTGGTCATCATCGCCACCGGCGGCCTGCCGCATACCGAGGTGCTGTCCAGCGGGAACGAGCTGGTCGACAGCACCTGGGACCTCATCAGCGGTTCGATTGCGCCGGGTAAAAACGTGCTGCTGTTTGACGACGCCGGCGACCACGCCGCCCTGCAGGCGGCCGAGGTGATTGCCGCCAGCGGCGCGCATCTGGAGGTGATGACGCCGGACCGCAGCTTTGCGCCCGAGGTCATGGCCATGAACCTGGTGCCCTATATGCGCAGCCTGCAAAAGCTCGACGTCACCTTCACCGTGACTTGGCGCCTGCAGTCGGTGGAGCGCGGGCCGAACGGCCTGATCGCCCATGTCGGCAGTGACTACGGCGGCGTGCACCAGCAGCGCGTGGTGGACCAGGTGGTGATCAACCACGGCACGCGTCCGTTGGATGACCTGTACCTGGAGCTCAAGGCCGACTCGCTCAACGGCGGCGCGGTGGACTATGACGCGCTGCTGGCCGGCCGGCCGCAGCCGCACAGCGCCTTGGTGGGCCAGGGTTACCAGTTGTTCCGCATTGGCGACGCCGTGTCTGCGCGCAACACGCATGCGGCGATTTACGATGCGCTGCGCCTGGTGAAAGACTTGTAGAGAAGCCCGTGCGGACGAGGGGGCTGGAGTGTGGGCCTGCTATGTCGTTTCGAGGCGTGCTGGGTTGCCGCGTCAGTTATTGATGTGTGTCACAGTGTGCGGCTCATGTAGAATTATCCCTAAAAGTCAGTCGACTATTTAAGGGAGCTCGAAGTACATGTTTTGCCGGGCTTGCGTATGCACAGAGTGATCCTAAGCGCCCGGTGCAAGCACACTTTGTTGCGCCATGCGGCGCTCGCTCTGCTGCTGTGCTGCGGTGCAATTTCTTCCGCCTGGACAGCGCCCCTGGTGCTGGCCCTGTCCACCTCACCGCTTTCCTTACCTGTCTATGTGGCGCAAAGCCAGGGCTACTTCGAAGCCGAGGGCGTGCAGCTCAAGGTGGTCGATGTCATAGGCGGTGTGCGCACGCTGCAGCAGCTGCGCAGCGGAGAGGCCGACCTGGCGACGTCCTCGGAATCGGTGGTGATGTTCAACAGCTTTGGCGCCCGCGATTTTTCCCTGTTGGCCTCGTTCGTGACCAGTGCCGAAGATGTGCGGTTGATTGTGGGCCCCGGACTGGACCCGGCACAACCCAGGCGGCTGGAAGGCAAACGCATCGGCACCATCGTGGCGTCTGCCAGCCATTACTACCTCGACACCTGGCTGCTGGTGCATGGCATTGACCCCAAGAAGATCACGGTGGTCAGCCTGGCGCCCGAGGCCATGGAAGCCGCCCTGGCCAGTGGTGCCGTAGATGCGGTTTCGGTGTGGGAGCCGTTTGGCTTCAAGATACTGGGCGCGGTTCCGGGGGCCAAGGCCTTGCCCAATCCGGGTGCCTACACCCTGAGTTTCAATCTGCTGGTCAACAGCAGGCAGCTGGGGCAACGGGATGAGGAGCTGACCCGCATCCTCAAGGCGGTGGACCGTGCCGAGCGCTTTATCAAAGAACGCCCCGTGGAAGCGCAAACCATTTTGCGTGACCGCCTGCACATCGATCAGGCGTTTGTGGACTGGATCTGGCCGCGTTACCGCTTTCAGCTCTCACTGAACCAGTCACTGCTTTCCACTTTGGAAAGCGAAGCCCGATGGGCGCGCAGTGAAGGCCATATCAAGGCCGATCGCATCCCCAACTTTCTTGCGCTTTTTCATACCGGCCCCTTGCGCGCCGCACGTGCTGACGCGGTTGGCATTGTGAAGTAACGATGCGCATCAAAGCCGCCATTGCTCTTGCGGTCTCGCTGTCCATTGCCATGATCGTGGCTCTCGGTGTGGCGACCCTGCACTTTGAGCAGCGGCTGGACGCGTCCTCGCAAATCCGGCAGCGTGCCCAAAGCAGCTCGCGGGAGGTGGGGGAGATTCTGGTGCTGGCGCACGAGTACGCCATCTATTCCGAGGAGCGCGTTGCACAGCAGTGGACGGTGCACCAGGCCGTTTTGCGCCAGGCATTGACCGTCGATGGCCAGACGCCGCCACCCGCATTGCAGTCGGCATTGAACGAGTTGACCTCGCTGGAAGGCAGCTTTGAACAACTCAAACAGTCCGTGCACACCTCCGACAAGGATGTGCAGGCGCGCCGGCGCCAACTGCTGCTGGACCAGGTATTGAACAAGACCCGGGCCTTGTCGGACGAAATCCAGAACTGGTTGGACCAAAGCTCGCAGGAGCATCTGCTGGCCGAGCGCAAGTTTCGTGTGGTGGTGCTGGCTGTGCCGGTTTTGATGCTGCTCGTCTTGATGGTGCTGGCCTGGATGCTCAGCCGCAAGGTGTTGCAGCCGCTGGCCCATTTGCAGAGTGCCGTGGCCGCCGTGGCCCAGGGCGATCTGTCCCGACATACCGCCTCCCTGGCGCGGGACGAGCTGGGGGACCTTTCGCGGGCCTTCGATACCCTGGCCATCGATCTGGTGACTTCCTTGCGCCGGGAAATTCAAGAGAAGCAGTTGTCGCAAGGTCTGCTGGAATCCACGCAACTCGATTTGCTGGGGCTTATCGATGCCACGCCCGGCATGTCGATGCTGATCGATCTGGAAGGCCGGCTGCTAACGGCCAATAGACACGCTGCCCAACGCTTTGGCCTGGAGCGCGCGGAGTTCATCGGGCGCAACATCTACTCCTTTCTTCCTCAGGACATTGCAGCCAGCCGCAAGGCCTCGGCGGACCTGGCGGTCAGCAGCCTGCGCACCATCGAACGCGAGGACCAGCGCGAAGGCAATTGGATTCACAGCACCATCGTTCCGGTGGTGGGCCCCAACCGGCAGGTGCAGCACCTTGCCATCCTGTCCGAGGACATCACGCAGCGCTACATCTCCGAGCAAAAGCTGCGCTTGGCCGCCGACGTGTTTACCCATGCGCGTGAAGGCATCATGATTACCGATGCACATGGCAAGCTTCTGGACGTGAACGAGGCCTTTACCCGCATCACCGGCTATTGCCGCGAAGATGTCCTGGGCCTCAACCCCCGCTTCCTCAACTCGGGCCGCCAGGACAAAGTCTTTTACACCGCGATGTGGCGCGAGCTGGATGAAAAAGGCCACTGGAGCGGCGAGATCTGGAATCGCCGCAAATCCGGCGAACTGTTTGCCGAAATGCTCACCATCAGTGCGGTGCGGGACAGCCATGCCCATGTGCGGCAGTATGTGGCCTTGTTTTCCGACATCACCAGCCAGAAGGAACACCAGAGCCAGTTGGAGCGCATTGCCCACTACGATGCGCTCACCGGCCTGCCCAATCGCATCCTGATGGCGGACCGCCTGCAGCAAGGCCTGGTGCAGGCCGAGCGCCGCGGCAAGACCCTGGTGGTGGCCTATCTGGATCTGGATGGCTTCAAGGCCGTGAACGACCGGCACGGCCACATGACCGGAGACCAGTTGCTGGTCTGCATTGCCAGTCGCATGAAGCGTGCGCTGCGCGAGGGCGACACCCTGGCGCGCCTGGGGGGTGATGAATTCGTCGCGGTGCTGGTCGACCTGGAGGATGTGACCGCCAGTGTGCCCATGCTCAACCGCCTGCTGGCTGCGGCCGCGCAAACTGTGCACCTGGACGAGCTGGTACTGCAGGTTTCCGCCAGTCTGGGGGTGACCTTCTATCCGCAGGAGCACGCCTTGGACGCTGACCAACTGCTGCGCCAGGCGGACCAGGCCATGTACCAGGCCAAGCTGGCAGGCAAAAATCGCTACGCCATTTTCGATACCCAGCATGACACCAGCATCCGTGCCCACAATGAAAACATTGAGGCAATCCGCCTGGCACTGGCCAAGGAAGAACTGGTCCTCCATTTCCAACCCAAGGTGAACATGCGCTCCGGCCAGTTGGTGGGTGCCGAGGCCCTAGTGCGCTGGCAGCATCCGGTGCGTGGATTGCTCAAGCCAGCCCAATTTCTGGCGCCCATCGAGGATCACCCGGTGGCGATTGAACTGGGCGAATGGGTCATCCGCAGTACCTTGCGGCAAATTGCACAGTGGCAAGTCCAGGGGCTGCACCTGCCGGTCAGCGTCAACATCGGTGCGCGCCAGCTGCAGCAGGAAGACTTTGTCGAGCGCCTGCACACCATATTGCAGAGCCATCCGAACGTGAATCCCGGCATGCTGCAGTTCGAAATCCTGGAAACCAGTGCGCTGGAAGATGTGACGCAGGTGACGGCCGTGATCGCAGCCTGCGGGACCATGGGCATCGAATTTGCGCTCGATGACTTTGGTACCGGTTATGCCTCCCTGTCCTACCTGCGCCGCCTTCCGGTGTCGGTGCTGAAAATTGACCAGAGCTTTGTGCGCGGCATGCTGGACAACGAAGACGATCGGGCCATCCTGAAAGGCATTGTC
Source organism: Burkholderiales bacterium (assembly GCA_947446855.1). Lineage (GTDB taxonomy): Bacteria > Pseudomonadota > Gammaproteobacteria > Burkholderiales > Burkholderiaceae_C > Allorhodoferax. The sequence continues at coordinate 7,398 of CANFIH010000123.1, read as the reverse complement.
AGCCTGGCCAAGGCGTTCCGGCGCGAGGTCATTGCCGAAGGCGTGGAGTCCGTGGCCCATGGCAGCATGCTGCTGGCACTGGGCTGCGACTGTGCCCAGGGCCATGGCATTGCCGTGCCCATGCCGGCTGCGGAATTGCCAGCGTGGGCCGCGCACTGGGCGCTGGATGCGGCTTGGCCGGGGGCTGAAATCACGGCGGGCCTGGTGGCCGACGTCTGCTAAAAATCCACCGCCGGGCGCAAGGCCGAGGGCCGCAAATAGCGCCAGCGGCCCAGCCAGCAGGCGCTACCCAGTGCGATGCCGCAGGTCATTGCGATCACGGTCATGGGGTGTTGCCAGTCGCTCCCGTAGGCATCAAACATGCTGATTTTCATGGCGCGCACCACCCAGGTCAGCGGCAACCAGGGGCTGATGTCACTAAACAGCGTGCCGCTGAGTTCCACCGGCAGAATGCCGCCCGAACTGGAGAGCTGCACCGCCAGAAAAATCATGGAGGCCGCCTTGCCGGCGTCGCCCATCAGGCGTGTCAGCGCAAACACGATGCCCAAGAAGGTCAGCGCGGAGAGTGCCAGGGTGAGGGTGAACAAGCCCGGCCGGGCGATATGCATGTGCAGGCCCCAGACCACCGTGGCATAGACCAGCGCTGCTTGTGCCAGCACCAGCAACATGGGAATGGCCATCTTGCCCAGCAGCTTGGCCGGTCCGGAAAACTTTTGTGCCGTTTTGGGCAACGCCCGCACATGGATCAGAAAGGCCGCCACCCCGGCACCCAGCCAGAGCGCGGCGGGAATGATGTTGGGTGCAAAGGCGCTGCCGCTGTTGGGCACCGGCGCCTCCACTTCCACCACCGGGCTGACGGAGTTGGCCAGCCCCTGGGCGCTGCCGTCGGGCTTGTCGATATCGGCGGGCAACGAGCTGGACAACAGGTCCAGACCGGCGCTGAGCCGGTCGGCACCCTGGCGCGCGCTTTGCGCGCCTTCGGCCAGCGCCGTGGCGCCGTTGACCAGCGTGTCGGTGCCATGGTCCAGCTCGTCGAGCTGGCTGTCTTCCGGCAGTTTCTGCACCATGCTGCGCAGCCCCTGGTTCATGGCGCGCACGCCGGTGGTCAGCATGCCCAGGTTGGTGTTGAGCTTGTCTGCGCCGTCCTGCAGCCTGCCCTGGGCGTCGGCGGCGGCCTGCAGGCCGGTGTCGAGTTGAGTGACGCCGGTGTAGAGCTGGCCCAGGTTTTCGGCCACCTTGGCGGGCACCAGAATGCTTTCCTGCGCCTGATCGCGGAAGGTGCCCACGCTGCTGCGTATCACCTGGCTGCCGGCCTGCAGCTCGGTCATGCCCTTGGCCAGTTCGGTGTGGCCGGCGGCCAGCTGTTCGGCCCCGGTCTTGAGCCGGTCCAGATCGCTGTTGCGCGGGCGTTTGGCGTCCATGGTCTTGAGGCCCGTACCCAGTTGCCGCATGCCGTTGCTGAGTTGGTCCACCCCGGTGTTGAGGCGCTGCGAGCCACTGGCGGTTTGCCTGGCTCCATTGACCAGCGGCAGCATGCCACGGCTCAGCTCATGGGCGCCGTTGCGCAATTGGTCCACGCCGTCACGCAGGCGCTCCACGCCGCGTTGCGAACCGGCTGCGTTCATCAACACCAGCTTCCAGCGCCGCTCGTTCAGGCTTTCGTTGACGTCGTGGCCTAACTCGCGGGCAAAGCTGCGTGCCAGCATGGCGCTTTCGAAGTTGTTGCCCTCGGAGGTGTAGACCACCAGCTTGCCGGCGCCTGCTTCGTGGCCGGGAATGGCATTGGAGCTGAAGTCCGGCGGGATCACCAGCGCAAAGGCCAGAGCGCCACTGCGCACCTGGGCGCGGGCGTCGGCTTCCACCTCCAAATCCTGAAAGCCGAAGGTGTGTTTTTTGTGCAGGGTGGAGGCCACTTCCCAGCCGGCGTTAAACACCTGGCCACGGTACTCCACACCCTGGTCCAGATTTACCAGGCCGACCGGCAAGGCGCCGATGCGCGAGGCTGGGTCCCACACGCTGGAGAGGTAGATAAAGGCATACAGCGCCGGTATCAGCGCCACCAGCAGCGTGGCCGCAAACAGCTTGGGATAGCGCCGGAAGGCCTGCGCCTCCGTGCGCAGGATAAAGAGAATTTGTGACAGCAAGCTCATGGGCTATTGTGACGCAGCGTTGCGGTAGCGGCGCAGAAAGCGCCGGTCAATCCAGTCTTTGAGCCACCAGACCCAGCGCCCCTGCGCGCTGTGCCGGCCCCAGCTGGCTACGGCATAGCGGTCACCGCAGGAAACCAGGTTGAGGGTGCGTTCGGGCGGCTGGTGTTCAGCAGGGGGCTTGCCGTCCAGCACTGCTGCCAAATTCATGGCCAGGGCCGGGCCGGCGCGCACCGCATAGACGCCGCTGCGTGCCATGGCGCGGTCTATGCGCGTGCTGACATCGCCTGCGGCAAACACCTGCGGGTGGCTGGTGGAGCGTTGGCAAGCGTCCACGGCCACAAAGCCCTGCAGGTCCAGCACCAGCCCGCTGGCCAGCAGCCAGGCTGGTGCCTGTGCGCCGGTGGTCACCAGCGGCACATCACAGGCCAGAGTGGCGCCACTGGCCAGCAGCACCTCGCCCGGGCGCACACCAGTCGCGCTGTCTTGCAGCAGGGTGATTTTTCGCTGCTGCAGGGCTGCCTTCAGGCGCGCTTGCACGCGCCCTGTGTAGCCTGCGCCCAGCGGTGTGGTCCCGCACAGCAAGGTGAGGGCCGCATGGGGCAGGCGGTGGCGTATGGCCATGGCCAGCTCCATGCCGGCCGCACCCGCGCCTATGACGGCGATGCGCAGGGGCTTGGTTTGCGCCAGCTGCACCACCTGGGGCCAGAGCGCGCCAAAGGCTTCGATGGGGCGGATGAACAGCGCGTGTTCGCGCGCGCCCGGCATGCGTTGCTCGATCAGGGCGCGGTCCTGCACCGGGCCGGTGTTGATGGAGACCCAGTCGTAGTGCAGCAGGCTGCCGTCGTCCAGCGTCACCGTCTGTGCTTGCGCATCGAGGGCGCGCACGCTGCGTTGCAGCCAGCGTATGCCGCTGCGCCGCACCAGTGGTTCCAGCGGAATCACACAGTCTTCCAGCGCGTAGTGGCCGGCTACAAAGCCCGGCACCATGCCGGAGTAGAGCTGGCGGTCGTAGGGCGCAACCAGCGTCACCTGCGCGCCGGCCCAGGGCGCGCTGGCCATCTGCGCCAGCACATGCACATGGGCGTGGCCTGCGCCCAGCAGCAGCAACTGGCGGGCTGGACTCAAGTCCGTCTCCAGTCATGGAATTTTTGCAGCCATCGCAGCAGCCGCTCGGGCTGGTGCGCGCGGCGCCACTGGCCGGCCGCGTAGTTGTTGGCCTCGGCCATGGTGGGGTAGCTGTGTACGGTGCCCAGAATCTTGCCCAGGCCCAGGCCATGCTGCATGGCCAGCACGTATTCGGCCAGCAGCTCGGCGGCCTGCGCGCCCACGATGGTGGCGCCCAGGATGCGGTCTTTGCCTGGCACGGTGAGTACTTTGACAAAGCCGCGCGCGGCGCTGTCGGCAATGGCGCGGTCCAGCTCGCCCAGGTCAAAGCGGGTGACCTCATAGGCCAGGCCGCGGGCCTGCGCCTCGCGCTCGTTCAGGCCGACGCGGGCGATTTCGGGGTCGGTAAAGGTGGCTTGCGGAATGGCCTTGTAGTTCACCCGCAGGCGCTTGAAATCGCCAAACAGTGCGTTCACCGTGGCATACCAGGCCTGGTGTGCCGCTACATGGGTGAGCTGGTAGGGGCCGGCCACATCGCCGGCGGCATAGATGTTGGGCAGCAGGGTTTGCAGCGTGTCATCGGTGTGGATGGTCTTGCCGGTGGCAATGCCCAGTTCTTCCAGGCCGTAGCCGCTCAACCGTGCGGCACGGCCCACGGCGCACAGCAGCAGATCGAAGGGGATGTGCACTTCCTGCCCCAGGTGCAGCGCCACCAGCAGCCGGGTGTCGCCCTGCCGTTCGCAGCGCAGGGCCTGGTGGGCGGTGCGTACCTGCACCCCGTCGGCCTGCAAGGCGGCTTGGGCGAAGGTGGACACTTCGTCGTCTTCCCGCAGCAGCAGACGCTCTGCCATCTCCACCTGCGTGACTTGCGCCCCCAGGCGCGCAAAGGCCTGGGCCAGTTCGCAGCCAATCGGCCCGCCACCCAGCACCACCCAGCGTTTGGGCAGACGGTCCAGCGTGGCCAGGTGCGCCCACAGCGTGTCGCTGGTCAGGTAACCCACCTCGGCCAGGCCCGGCAGCTCCGGCACCACCGGCTGTGCTCCGGCGGCAATCACGATGGCACGGGTGGTCAGCCGCTGCGTGCCGCCGTCGTTGCGTGCAATCTCCACCGTCCAGGGGTTGATCAGGGTGGCGCGGCCCTGCACCACGTCCACACCCAGATCGGTGTAGCGCTGCACGCTGTCATGCGGGGCAATGTCGGCAACGACCTGCTGCACGCGCTGCATCAGCCGCTTGAAGTCGAATTCCGGCTCCGTGGCCCGCAGACCATAGGCGTCTGCGTGGCGCATTTGCTGCGCTAGCTTCGCGCTGCGCAGCAAGGCCTTGCTGGGCACGCAACCGGTGTTGAGGCAGTCGCCCCCCATGGCGTGGGCTTCCACCAGCGTTACCTTGGCTTTGACCGCAGCGGCAATATAGGCCGACACCAGGCCCCCGGCACCGGCGCCGATCACCACCAGGTTGCGCTCAAAGGTCTTGGGTCTGGCGCTGCGCCAGCGCGCATAGACGCGCAGGCGCTCCAGGTGGCGCCAGGCGCGCCGTACCACCAGCGGAAACACACCCAGCAGGGCAAAGGAGCCCAGCAAGGCCGGGCTGGCGACATCTGCCAAGCTGTGCAAATTCCCCAGCTGGATGCCTGCATTCACATACACCGCCGTGCCCGCCAGCATGCCCAACTGACTGACCGCGTAAAAGGTGCGGCTGCGCAGCGTGGTCAGCCCCATGGTCAGGTTGATCAGAAAAAACGGCACCACCGGAATCAGGCGCAGGCTGAGCAAATACAGCCAGCCTGCGCGTTGCACCCCGGCATTGATCTCCACCAGTTGCGCGGCAAACCGCGCCTGCACCCAATCGCGCAACAACAGGCGCGCCATCCAGAACGACAGGGTGGCGCCCAGGCTGGAGGCAAACGACACCAGCAGCAGGCCCCAGCCAAAGCCCAGCACCGCCCCGCCGGCCAGCGTCAGCAGGGCTGCACCGGGCAGTGCCAGCGAGGCCACGGCCAGGTACAAGCCAAAGTAGGCAGCGCGCACCTCCCAGGGGTGCAAGGCATATTGGTCCGCAAATGCCTGGTGGCGCTGTTGCAGAAAGTCCAGCGTCAAAAAGCGCCCCAGGTCCAGCGCGAAAAACAGGCCCAGTGCCAGCGCCAGAGTCAGTGCGACCAGCCAGCGTGCCGTCTTCATTGAAACGCCCTCCAGCCCCACCAGATGCGGCTGGCGGTGGTGATGGCGCAGAGCGAGGCAAAGCCATAGGCCAAGGGTGCAAAGTGCTGTGGCCACAGGCACATGGCCAGAAACACCGTCAGGGTTTCGGTGGCCTCGGTCAGGCCACCCAGAAAGTAGAGCGACTTGTCTGGCCAGTCGGTGCTGGCCATGCCGCGCTTGGCGGCAAAGGCAGCAAAAGCCAGAAAGCTGGAGCTGGTGCCGATAAACGCCGTGAGCAGCAGCGCAGCGGGCAGGGCGTTGGCAGCAGGGTTGCCCAGGGCAAAGGCCAGCGGAATGCTGGCGTAAAACAGAAAGTCCAGCGCAATGTCCAGAAAGCCGCCGGCATCCGTGGCCTGCGTCTGGCGTGCTACCGCGCCGTCTAGCGCGTCACACAGGCGCGACAACAGAATGAGTGCGGCACCGCTCACATAAGCGCCCAGTGCAATGGCCAAGGCCGCGCCCAGCCCGATGGCAAAGCCCAGCAGGGTGATGCCGTTGGCACCCACCCCCGCGCGCACCAGCACCCGCGCCGCCGCAGTGGCCGGCGGGCGCAGCAGGGCCACGGCGAGGCGGTCTAGCATGGGTGAGGGCAGGTGTGCATAGGTAGCTGCAGAGCGTATCGCGCTGGGTGTGGCATCGGCGCTCGCTGCATGTGGAGTGGCAACTGTGGGTCAACCTTTTGCAGGCGGCTTGGCACGGTACTGGCCCTGCATCGCAAGCATCCAGCCCGGATATTCCGGTGGCAGTTTGCTCACGTCCTCCAGTGCCTGGAGGTCATCCGCTGTCAGTTCGAGACCCGAGGCTCCCAGGTTGTCCGCAAGCTGTTGCGGCGTCTTGGCACCCACGATGACGCTGCTGACCTGCGGGCGGCTCAGCAGCCACGCCAGCGCAACTTGCGCCACCGTGGCGTGGTGTCGCTCGGCGATGGGGCGCATGGCATCCACGACTTTGAAGGCCCGTGCCTTGTCCACCACCGGAAAATCGAAGCTGGCGCGCCGTGCGCCTTCAGGGCTTGCGCCATCCGCTGAAAACTTGCCGCTCAGCAAGCCGCCGGCCAGCGGACTCCACACCATCAGACCCAGCTGCTGGTCTTGCATGAGCGGTACCACCTCCCGTTCCAGGTCCCGTCCTGCGACGGTGTAGTACGCCTGCACGCTCTCAAAGCGGGCCCAGTGGTTCTTTTCCGAAATGGCCAGTCCTTTCATGATTTGCCATGCAGCCATATTGCACAGCCCGATATGGCGCACCCTGCCGGAACGCACCATGTCGTTGAGCGTGGACAAGACCTCCTCCAGCGGGGTGAGGGGGTCGTAGCCGTGCAATTGGTAGAGGTCAATGTGGTCCAGTTGCAGGCGCTTCAGGCTGGCATCCAGCTCGTTCATCAAGTGGTAGCGGGACTGCCCGCGGCCATTGATTTTGGTCTCGCTCATAGGGCCAAACGCCTTGGTAGCCACCACGATTTCGTCGCGGGGAAGTCCCAGACTCCTGATGGCTGCCCCCGTCAAGGTTTCGGACAAGCCCAATGAATAGACGTTGGCCGTATCAATGAAGTTCACGCCGGCATCGAAGGCCTGTTTCACCAAAGCAGTGGCTGCGTCCTGCCCCAGTCCACCCATGACCTTCCAGAAGCCCTGGTCACCAAACGTCATGGTGCCAAGGCACAACTCGGAAACATAAAGGCCCGTGCGGCCCAGCAGTCGGTATTTCATGGGGACTTCTCAATGTTGAATCTGATGCTGCAAGGCTAGCAGCTTCTTGATGCCCGGGAGTCCGAAGCGGTCAGACAGTGCCATGCCGCCATCGTTCGCCGCTGGACAGTTTGCGCCAACCTTGGGTCGATAAATCGATAAATTGGGCGCCCCAACCCTCCCACCCCATTCGCCTTCTCTGCGCAACACGGAGCCCAAAGCCAGAGGTGCGAATCTACGAAAGCCCACCATGCG
>CANFIH010000122.1 GCA_947446855.1 Burkholderiales bacterium | reverse complement strand
TGATCGGGCCCGGCAACATCGGCACCGACCTGTTGGCCAAGCTGCAACGCAGCACGGTGTTGGAGCCGGTCTGGATGGTGGGCATCGACCCCGAGTCCGATGGCCTCAAGCGTGCGCGCGAGATGGGCATCAAGACCACTTCCGACGGTGTGGACGGCCTGCTGCCCCACGTGCTGGCCGACGGCGTGCAGATTGCCTTTGATGCCACCAGCGCCTACGTGCATGCCGAGAACTCGCGCAAGCTCAACGAACTGGGCGTGCTGATGATTGACCTGACACCCGCCGCCATAGGCCCGTTCTGCGTGCCGCCGGTGAACCTCACGGCGCACGTCGGCCAGGGCGAGATGAATGTGAACATGGTCACCTGCGGTGGCCAGGCCACCATCCCCATGGTGGCCGCAGTGAGTCGCGTGCAGCCTGTGGCGTATGGCGAAATCGTCGCCACTGTGTCCAGCCGCTCCGTCGGCCCCGGCACGCGCAAGAACATCGACGAGTTCACCCGCACCACGTCCGCTGCGGTGGAAAAAGTGGGTGGCGCAAAAAAGGGCAAGGCCATCATCATCATCAACCCAGCCGAGCCGGCCATGATGATGCGCGACACCGTGCATTGCCTGACCGAGACCGAGCCGGACCAGGCCGCCATCACGGCCTCCATCCACGCCATGATCAAGGAAGTGCAGAAATACGTGCCGGGCTACAAGCTGGTCAACGGCCCGGTGTTTGACGGCAAGCGTGTCTCGGTGTTTCTGGAAGTCGAAGGCCTGGGCGACTACCTGCCCAAGTACGCCGGCAATCTGGACATCATGACGGCCGCGGCCGCCCGCACCGCCGAAATGTTTGCCGAAGAAATCCTCGCCGGAACGTTGGTGCTGAGCCCCACCGCTGCCGAAGCCGCCACCGTCTGAACCCCCAGGAGAAACACATGAATTTGCAAGGCAAAAAAATCACCGTTCACGACATGACTTTGCGTGACGGCATGCACCCCAAGCGCCACCTGATGACGCTGGAGCAGATGAAGACCGTGGCCTGTGGCCTGGACGCCGCCGGCGTGCCGCTGATCGAGGTGACACACGGCGACGGCCTGGGTGGCTCCTCGGTCAACTACGGCTTTCCGGCCCACACCGACGAAGAGTACCTGGGTGCGGTAGTGCCACTGATGAAGCAGGCCCGCGTTTCGGCGCTCTTGATTCCCGGCATCGGCACGGTAGACCATTTGCTGATGGCCAAGGACCTGGGCGTGAAGACCATCCGCGTGGCCACGCATTGCACCGAGGCCGACGTCTCCGAGCAGCACATCGGCAAGTCGCGCGCCCTGGGCCTGGACACCGTGGGCTTCCTGATGATGGCCCATATGGCCAGCCCCGAGAAGCTGGTGACGCAGGCCCTGCTGATGGAGAGCTATGGCGCCAACTGCATCTACATCACCGACTCGGCTGGCTACATGCTGCCCGACGATGTGCGCGCCCGCCTGGGTGCCGTGCGCAATGCCCTGAAGTCCGATACCGAACTGGGCTTCCACGGCCACCACAACATGGCCATGGGTGTGGCCAATTCGATTGCCGCGATTGAAGCCGGAGCCACCCGCATCGACGCCGCTGCGGCCGGCCTGGGTGCCGGAGCCGGCAACACGCCGATGGAAGTGTTTATCGCTGTGTGCGCACGCATGGGCATTCAGACCGGCGTGGACGTGTACAAGATCCAGGACGTGGCCGAAGACCTGGTGGTGCCCATGATGGACCACGCCATCCGCATTGACCGCGACTCGTTGACGCTGGGCTATGCCGGTGTCTATTCCTCCTTCCTGCTGTTTGCCAAGCGCGCCGAGAAAAAATACGGCGTGTCGGCCCGCGACATCCTGGTGGAGATGGGACGCCGCGGCATGGTCGGCGGCCAGGAAGACATGATTGAAGACACCGCCATGACCATGGCCCGCGAACGCGGTATCTCCCAGAAGGCAGCAGCATGAAACTCGACAACCAAACCATCACCGCCCTGGCCGAGCGCCTGGAGAACTGCGAACTGCAGGCGCACGATACGACCAAGATCACCGACGACTATCCGGACATGGATTGGGACGACGCCTACGCCATCCAGAACACGATCAAGGCCAACAAGATTGCCCGGGGAAGTCGCATCGTCGGCCTCAAGGCGGGACTCACTTCGCATGCCAAGATGAAGCAAATGGGCGTGACCACACCGGTGTTCGGCTTCATGGCCGATTACTACGCCGTGCCGGATGGCGGCGAGTGCAAGGTGAGCGAACTCATCCACCCCAAGGTGGAGCCCGAGATTGCCTTTGTCACCAAGGCCGAGCTGCTCGGCCCCGGCTGCCATATCGGCGCCGTGCTGGCGGCCACCGACTTTGTGCTGCCCGGCATCGAGGTGATTGACAGCCGCTACCGCGACTTCAAGTTCGACCTCAAAAGCGTGGTGGCCGACAACACCTCGGCTGCGCGTTTTGTCATCGGCGGCCAGCCCATGGCTGTGGGCGATGTGGACCTGCGCACGGTCGGCATCGTGCTGGAGAAGAACGGCGTACCGGTGGCCTTTGGCGCCGGTGCTGCGGTGCTGGGCCATCCGGCTGCTGCCATTGCCATGCTGGCGAATCACCTGGCCGAGCGCGGCGAGTGCATCCCTGCCGGCACCTTGATTCTGTCGGGCGGCATCACCGAGGCCGTATCCGTGGCTGCCGGTGACAACGTGACCCTGCGCGTGCAGGGCATGGGCAGCACCAGCATCCGTTTCGTCTAAAGCACCCAAGGAGCACAACATGCCATTCGCACAGATCTACATGATCGAGGGCCGCACCGAAGAGCAGAAGCGCGCCGTGATTGAAAAAGTCAGCGCAGCCCTGGTCGAAGCCACCGGCGCCCCCATCGCCAATGTGCGCGTCTGGATTCAGGACGTGCCCAAGGAGAACTGGGGCATTGCCGGAGTCAGCGCCAAGGACCTGGGGCGCTGAGCACCTGCAATCAGGCGGGCTTTGGCTGCCTGCGCGAGGCCCCCTGCTCCAGCAAGACTGACCACAGAAATACGAACAGCCCGATAAACGACAGGACCGCGCCCACATAGCCGGTGGCGGCATAGCCATAGCCATAGGCAATCACCAGACCGCCTAGCCATGCGCCCAACGCATTGGCGACATTGAAGGCCGAATGCATCGATGCGGCTGCCAGGGTCTGGCCGTCCGCAGCCACGTCCATCAGCCGGGTTTGTATGGCCGGCCCTGCTGCAAAGGTGCAGCCGATCAGGAACGTCGAGGTGCACAGCATCACCGGATGGGCTGCCGTCAGGCTGAACAGCGCCATCACCACGATGTTGAATAGCAGCATGCCGCCGATCGTTCCCATCAGCGATATGTCCGCGAATTTGGAGCCCACGACATTGCCCACATTCATGCCGATGCCGAACAGGGCCATGATCACAGGGATCATGGCAACCGGCATGTGTGCAACCTCTGTGGCTGTACTGGCGATGTAGGAGAAGACGGAAAACATGCCGCCAAAGCCGGTGGCGGCCAGCGCGAGGGTCAGCAGCACTTGCGGATGGGTGAAGGCGACGAGTTCCCGCATCACACTGGCACCCGCTGCCGGTTGGTCGCGCGGCAAGTAGAACCAGATCAGCGTGACTGTCAGGACGCCGATCAGGCCCACGGCGAGGAACATCACACGCCAACTCAGGGTTTGTCCGAACAGCGCCATGACCGGCGTGCCGGCAAGCGTGGCGCCGGTGAGCCCCAGCATCACATAGCCCACGGCCCGGGCCCGCCTATGCAAGGGGACGAGAGACGCCGCCACCAGCGCCGACACGCCAAAGTAGGCGCCATGCGGCAGGCCCGAGAGAAAGCGCAGCACCATGAAGCTCAGAAAATCGGGCGCCAGCGCACTCGCGAGATTGCCGATGGCAAAGACCGTCATCAGAACGAGCAACAGCGAGCGGCGTGAGGATTTCGCGCCTGCGATGGCGATCAGCGGCGCGCCCACCACGACACCCAGCGCATAGGCGCTGATGACATAACCAGCTTGCGGGGTCGTCACCGCAAATGTCCTCGCCACATCCGGCAGCAGACCCATGATGGCAAATTCGCCGGTGCCGATGCCGAAGCCACCGCAGGCCAGGGCCAGAATCACCAGGCCGATCTGTAGCCGTGTCAAAGAAGACTCTTCTGCCGATTGCATGGTGTCCTTGGAATGGGTGCGTCGCACCTTGAATTTGGGCCGGGGCAAGTGGTCTCGTGCCATCCCCCGCCGGTGGGGAACGAAGGGGCGGGTGTGGTGGTCGCCGCGCCTCAGCGCCCGCCGATAGCGATGTTGCCGAACGCGGCCTGTGCCTCGCGTGGCAGGCAGCGCCAATAGACCGGGTTGGCTTCTACCGTGCCGCCCAAGGCCGCAGCGGCCTGCCAGCCCCAGCGCGGCTGGTAGAGGAAGGCGCGGGCCAGGGCGATCAGGTCGGCCTCACCCGCCTGCAGAACAGCTTCGGCCTGCTGCGGCTCGGTAATCAGGCCCACGGCGGTAGTGACCATGCCGGTGGCAGCGCGGATCTGTTTGGCAAAGTGCAACTGGTAGCCAGGGCCGATGGCAATCTTCTGCTGCGGCGACAGGCCGCCGCTGGAGACGTGGATGAAGTCGCAGCCCAGGGCCTTCAGGCGCTGTGCGAATTCGGTCACTTCGTCCACGGTGAGGCCGCCATCGACCCAGTCGCTGGCCGACACGCGGATGCCCAGCACGCCGGGATAAGCCGCGCGCACGGCGGCAAACACTTCCAGCGGGTAGCGCATGCGGTTTTCGAGGCTGCCGCCATGGGCGTCCGTGCGTTGGTTGGACAAGGGCGACAGAAATTCATGCAGCAAGTAGCCATGTGCTGCGTGCAACTCAATGGCGTCTATGCCCATCTGGTCGGCGCGCAAGGCGGCGGCCACAAAGGCCTCGCGCACGCGCACCAGCTCCGCCGCGTCCATGGCCACTGGAGGGGCTTCGTTGGGCAACTGGGGCAGGGCGGAAGGGCCATAGGTGGGCCAGCCACCCTGTGCCTTATTCAGCAGTTGCCCGCCTTGCCAGGGCACGGCGCTCGAGGCCTTGCGCCCGGCGTGCGCGAGCTGGATGCACACCGGGGTGTGCGGCGCCAGCTTGCGCGCGCGTTGCAGGGTGTCGGCCAGCTTGGCTGCGGTGCGTTCGTCCCACAGGCCCAGGCAACTGGGGGTGATGCGGCCTTCGGGCAGCACGGCCGTGGCCTCGATGGTGAACAGGGCTGCACCGGCGTTGAGCATATTGCCCCAATGCATCACATGCCAGTCCGTGGCCTCGCCATTCACGGCGGAATACTGGCACATCGGTGCGATCACGATGCGGTTGGCCAGGGTGATGCCGCCACGCGGCGAGGGTAGGGTCAGGGGGGTAAAAAGTGTGCTCATACCCAAAGCATAGCCTGCGCTTGCACGCAGCCTGTGCACGGCTGGTAACTGCATCTGCCCTGTGGCCGGTAAAATGGCCGGCTAATCCCCCGCACTCACTATCTACCGGAGCCGCCAACCATGGCAAATACCCAACAAATGGCCAGCGCAATCCGCGCACTGGCCATGGACGCAGTTCAACAAGCCAACTCCGGTCACCCCGGCGCCCCCATGGGCATGGCCGATATGGCAGTCGCCCTGTGGGGCGAGCACCTGCGCCACAACCCGGCCAACCCCCAGTGGCTGAACCGCGACCGCTTTGTGCTGTCCAACGGCCACGGCTCCATGCTGATTTACGCGCTGCTGCACCTCACGGGCTACAAGCTGCCCATGCAAGAGCTCAAGAACTTCCGCACCCTGCACAGCAAGACCGCAGGCCACCCCGAATTCGGCATCACCCCCGGGGTGGAAACCACCACCGGCCCGCTGGGCCAGGGTCTGACCAATGCCGTGGGCATGGCGCTGGCAGAAAAACTGCTGGCCAAGGAGTTCAACCGCACCGACGGTGAAGTGGTCCATAACATCGTCGACCACCACACCTATGTGTTCATGGGCGACGGCTGCCTGATGGAAGGCATCAGCCACGAAGCGGCTTCGCTGGCCGGTGCCTGGAAGCTCAACAAGCTGATCGCCCTGTACGACGACAACGGCATCTCCATTGACGGCCAGGTCACGCCCTGGTTCAACGACAACACCGCCCTGCGCTTTGTGGGCTACGGCTGGAACGTGCTGGGGCCCATCGACGGCCATGATGCCGAGCTGGTGTCCAAGACGATTGTGGAAGCCAAGAAGTCCGCCGAGCGCCCCACGCTGATCATCTGCAAGACGCATATCGGCAAAGGCAGCCCCAACCGCGCCAACACCGCCAAGGCCCACGGCGAGCCGCTCGGTGCCGAAGAAATCAAGCTGACGCGCGAATCCATCGGCTGGGAGCATGCGCCCTTCGTCATCCCCAAGGAGGTCTACTCCGACTGGGATGCCAAGGCCCGTGGCGCTGCTGCCCAAAAGGAATGGACCGAGCAGTTCAATGCCTACAAGGCCGCCCATCCCGCACTGGCCAAGGAGCTGGTGCGCCGCATGAAGGGCGAGCTGCCCAAGAAGTTTGTGCAGACCGCGGTGGACACCATCATCGCCGCCCACCAAAAGGGCGAGACGGTTGCCAGCCGCAAGGCTTCGCAGCTGGCGCTGGAGAGCTTCACCGCGGCCATCCCCGAAATGCTGGGCGGCTCGGCCGACCTGACCGGCTCCAACCTGACCAACACCAAGTGCACCCCCAACCTGCGCTTCACGCCCCAGGGCGATGTGGTGCAGACGCCGGATTCAGAAGGCAAGCTGGTGGGCGGACGCCACATCAACTACGGCGTGCGCGAGTTCGGCATGGCTGCCATCATGAACGGCATTGCGCTGCATGGCGGCTTCATCCCCTATGGCGGCACCTTCCTGACCTTTAGCGACTACAGCCGCAACGCCATCCGCATGGCCGCGCTGATGAAGATCCGCGTGGTCCATGTGTTCACCCACGACTCCATCGGTCTGGGCGAAGACGGCCCCACGCACCAGTCGATCGAGCACGCCGCCTCGCTGCGCCTGATCCCGAATCTGGACGTGTGGCGTCCGGGCGACACGACCGAGACCGCCGTGGCCTGGACCGTGGCGCTGCAGAACGAGACGCGCCCCACAGCGCTGCTGCTGTCGCGCCAGAACATCAGCTACGCCGTCAAGGGTGACTCCGAGCTGGCACCCGATGCCAGCGGTATCGACGCCATCGGCAAGGGCGCCTACGTGCTGTCCGAGCCCAGCGATGTGGGTATGAAGAAGAAGGCGCAAGCCGTCATCATCGCCACCGGCTCTGAAGTGCAACTCGCGCTCAAGGCCCAGCAAGTGCTGGCCGAGCGCAAGATTGCGGTGCGTGTGGTCTCCATGCCCAGCACCACCACCTTTGACCGCCAGAGCGTCGCATACAAGAGCCTGGTGCTGCCGGCCGGTCTGCCGCGTGTGGCGGTGGAAATGGGCTCTACCGACGGCTGGTGGAAATACGGCGTGGGCGCTGTGGTGGGCATCGACACCTTCGGCGAGTCGGCGCCGGCGCCGGTGCTGTTCAAGCACTTCGGCTTTACCGAGCAGAACGTGGCCGATACGGTGCAAACCTTGCTACAACGCAAGTAGGCGCCGGCAGTTTTTTTCGACAATCCATTTTTAACGCAAGAAAGAACAGCAAATGACAATCAAGATTGGTATCAACGGCTTCGGTCGTATCGGTCGCAATGTGCTGCGCTCTGCACTGCAGAATTTCAGCGATATCGAAGTGGTCGGCATCAACGACCTGCTCGAACCCGCTTACCTGGCCTACATGCTGCAGTACGACTCGGTGCATGGCCGCTTCAAGGGTGAAGTCTCGGTTGAAGGCAACACGCTGATCGTCAACGGCAAGAAGATCCGCCTGACGCAGGAACGTGACCCGGCCAACCTGAAGTGGAATGAAGTCGGCGCCACCGTCGTCATCGAATCCACCGGCCTGTTCCTGGACAAGGTCACGGCACAAAAGCACATCGATGCCGGCGCCACCAAGGTCATCCTGTCGGCTCCCTCCAAGGACGACACCCCCATGTTCGTGGTCGGTGTGAATGACAAGACCTACGCTGGCCAGGCCATCGTCTCCAACGCGTCCTGCACCACCAACTGCCTGGCTCCCCTGGCCAAGGTGATCAACGACAAGTTCGGCATCAAGCGCGGCCTGATGACCACCGTGCATGCAGCCACCGCTACGCAGAAGACCGTGGACGGACCCAGCAACAAAGACTGGCGCGGTGGCCGCGGCATTCTGGAAAACATCATCCCGAGCAGCACCGGTGCAGCCAAGGCCGTGGGTGTGGTGATTCCTGAGCTGAACAAAAAGCTCACCGGCATGTCCTTCCGCGTGCCCACCAGCGATGTGTCGGTGGTCGACCTGACCGTGGAGCTCAACACCAGCGCCACCCTGGCTGAAATCTGCGCTGAAATCAAGCTGCAGAGCGAAGGCGCCATGAAGGGCGTGCTGGGTTACACCGACGAGAAAGTGGTGGCCACCGACTTCCGTGGTGACACCCGCACCTCCATCTTCGATGCCGACGCCAGCATTGCCCTGGACGGCACATTCGTGAAGCTGGTGAGCTGGTACGACAACGAATGGGGCTACTCCAACAAGTGCCTGGACATGGTCCGCGTGGTCAGCAAGTAAGCCTTGCACCACCCATGAAAAACGCGCCACAAGGGCGCGTTTTTTGTTGGGCGTCTGCCGTGGCAGACGGGTGTTTATTTCAGGCGCTTGATCAGGCTGCTGGTGTCCCAGCGCTTGCCGCCCATGTGCTGCACGTCGCCGTAAAACTGGTCCACCAGCGCGGTCACCGGCAGGCGTGCACCGTTGCGTTTGGCCTCGTCGAGCACCAGGCCCAGATCCTTGCGCATCCAGTCCACGGCAAAGCCGAAGTCGAACTTGTCGGCCACCATGGTCTTGCCACGGTTGTCGAGCTGCCAGCTTTGCGCCGCACCCTTGCCGATCACGTCCAGCACCTGGTTCATGTCCAGTCCGGCACGCTGGCCGAAGGCAATGGCCTCAGCCAGGCCCTGCACCAGGCCGGCAATGCAAATCTGGTTGACCATCTTGGCCAGTTGCCCTGCGCCGCTGTCACCCAGCAGGGTGAAGGCGCGCGAGAACGCCATGCCCACCGGTTGCGCCTTGGCAAACGCTGCGGCGTCACCGCCGCACATCACGGTGAGCAGGCCGTTTTGCGCGCCGCCCTGGCCGCCGGAGACCGGTGCATCGATAAACGCCAGGCCGGCCGCCTGGGCCACTGCGGCCAGTTCGCGCGCAATGCTGGCCGAGGCCGTGGTGTGGTCGACAAAGACCGCGCCGGGCTTCATGCCCGCAAAAGCGCCGTCTGCGCCCAGCGTCACGCTGCGCAAATCATCGTCATTGCCTACGCAGCAGAACACGATGTCGGCATGTTGTGCCGCCAGCTTCGGGCTGAGTGCATGGGTGTGTGCGCTGCCGAATTCCGCAAGCCAGGCCTCGGATTTGGCGGTGTTGCGGTTGTACACCGTGACCTGGTGACCGGCTTGGGCCAGGTGGCCGGCCATGGGAAAGCCCATGACGCCCAGGCCGATAAAGGCAACAGAAACGGAAGGGGAGGATTCGTAGGTTTTGGCGTTGATGCTGGACATAAATTACAGGATGGCGAAATTTTCGGTACCGGCGCTCAGGTCTTGTGACCGGCCACGCTGGCTGTTGAGTTTGATTTGCAGGCGCAAATCATTGAGCGAGTCCGCATTGCGCAGCGCATCTTCATAGGTGATGGCATTGCGCTCGTACAGGTCAAACAAGGCCTGGTCAAAGGTCTGCATGCCGAGGTTACGACTTTTCTTCATGATCTCTTTCACCTCGGCGACATCCCCCTTGAAGATGAGGTCTGAAATCAGTGGCGAGTTGAGCATGACTTCCACCGCCGCAATGCGGCCCTTGCCGTCCTGCTTGGGTATCAGACGCTGCGACACCAGTGCCCGCAGGTTCAGGGACAGGTCCATCAGCAACTGGCTGCGGCGTTCTTCCGGGAAGAAGTTGATGATGCGGTCCAGCGCCTGGTTGGCACTGTTGGCATGCAGCGTGGCCAGGCACAGGTGGCCGGTTTCAGAGAAGGCGACCGCGTGCTCCATGGTCTCGCGGTCGCGCAGTTCGCCCATCAAAATCACATCCGGCGCCTGGCGCAAGGTGTTCTTCAGTGCGGCCTCCCAACTGTCGGTGTCCAGCCCCACCTCGCGCTGCGTTACCACGCAATTCTTGTGGGCATGCACAAACTCCACCGGGTCTTCGATGGTGATGATGTGGCCGTGCGAGTTTTCGTTGCGCCAGTCCACCATGGCAGCCAGGGTGGTCGATTTGCCGGAGCCGGTGGATCCCACCAGAATGCACAGCCCGCGTTTGGCCAGCACGATCTCTTTGAGAACCTGGGGCATTTCCAGCCCGTCAATCGAGGGCAGGGTGGCCGGAATCACCCGCAGCACCATCCCGACCTTGCCCTGCTGAATAAACACATTGACCCGGAAGCGCCCCACGCCGGGTGGCGAGATGGCAAAGTTGCCTTCCTTGGTGCGCTCGAACTCAGCCACCTGCTTGTCGTTCATGATGGAGCGGGCCAGCGCCAGCGTGTGCGCCGCGTTCAGGGGCTGGGGCGATACCTTGGTGATCTTGCCATCGACCTTGATGGCCGGCGGAAAGTCTGCCGTGATGAACAGATCACTGCCACTGCGGCTGACCATCAGCCGGAGCAAATCGTTGATGAACTTCGTTGCCTGATCGCGTTCCATGCTTATTCACCCCGGGAAGTTATCTGGAATCTTGGCTTTGCTGCGCGCTTCGGCCGGGCTGATGATGTTGCGCTTGACCAGGTCACTCAAATTCTGGTCCAGCGTCTGCATGCCCATGCTGTTGCCGGTCTGGATGCTGGAGTACATCTGCGCCACCTTGGCCTCCCGGATCAGGTTGCGGATGGCACTGGTGCCCAGCATGATTTCGTGCGCCGCCACGCGGCCCTGGCCGTCCTTGGTCTTGCACAGGGTTTGCGAAATCACCGCCTGCAGCGACTCCGACAACATGGCGCGCACCATTTCCTTTTCGTCGGCGGGGAACACGTCGATGATCCGGTCAATCGTCTTGGCAGCACTGGAGGTGTGCAGGGTGCCGAACACCAGGTGGCCGGTCTCGGCTGCCGTCATGGCCAGGCGTATGGTTTCCAGGTCGCGCATTTCGCCCACCAGAATCGCATCCGGATCCTCGCGCAAGGCCGAGCGCAGGGCTGCGGCAAACGAGAGCGTGTGCGGCCCCACTTCGCGCTGGTTGACCAGGCACTTCTTGGACTCGTGCACAAACTCGATCGGGTCCTCCACCGTCAGGATGTGGCCGAACTCGGTTTCGTTCAGGTAGTTGACCATGGCCGCCAGCGTGGTCGATTTGCCGGAACCCGTGGGCCCGGTCACCAGCACCATGCCGCGGGGCTTGAGCGCCAGTTCACCAAATATCTTGGGCGCGTTGAGTTGCTCGAGCGACAGAATTTTGCTGGGGATGGTACGGAACACGGCACCGGCGCCGCGGTGGTGGTTAAAGGCATTGACGCGAAAACGTGCCAGTCCGTCAATCTCGAAGGAGTAGTCGATCTCCAGAAACTCTTCGTAGTGTTTGCGCTGGCTGTCGTTCATGATGTCGTACACCATGCTGTGCACCTGCTTGTGGTCCAGCGCTTCGACGTTGATGCGGCGCACGTCACCGTGCACGCGAATCATGGGGGGCAGGCCGGCCGAGAGGTGAAGGTCTGACGCTTTGTTTTTGACACTAAAGGCCAGCAGTTGGGTGATATCCACAAAGTCCTCTCTCGCATGGTTTTGTTTGGTACGCTTGCCGGATTATGACCACGATTGCCGACAATCTCCAAAGGGTGCAAGCCCGAATTTCAGCAGCGTGCCAGGCCTGTGCACGCCCTGTCGATGCGGTCACTTTGATGGCAGTCTCCAAGACCTTTGGCGCAGAGGCCGTGCGGCAAGCCTACGCGGCCGGACAGCGCGTTTTTGGTGAAAACTACATCCAGGAAGCAGTGGACAAAATCACTGCGCTGGCCGACTTGCCACTGCAGTGGCATTGCATAGGCCCGATCCAGAGCAACAAGACGCGCCTGGTTGCCACGCACTTTGACTGGGTGCACTCGGTCGACCGGCTGAAAATTGCACAGCGCCTGAGCGAGCAGCGGCCTGCGGACAAGCCCCCCTTGCAGGTCTGCATCCAGGTGAATATTGACGGCGGGAGCACCAAGGCCGGCGTGCAGCCCGAAGCGGCGCTGGAACTGGCGCAGCAGATTCAGGCCTTGCCCCGTTTGCAGCTGCGCGGCCTGATGACGATTCCCGAGCCGGCAGCCGATTTTGCTGCGGCCTGTGCCGTGCATACCCAGGCGCGCCGGTTGTTGGAAGCGCTGAATGCGAAGGGCCTGGGCTTGGACACGCTGTCCATGGGCATGAGCGCGGATCTGGACGCCGCAGTGCAGTGCGGCAGCACCATGGTGCGCGTAGGCAGCGCTATCTTTGGAAAGAGATAGCAGCCCCCACGTTCGCGCACTGCGTGTCGCTCTCTGCCCCCCGAGGGGGCTAACCCGCCTTGGGGCGTATATGGACGCCCACCGATTTGCAAGTTTTCCAGAACGTAACGGCATACAGGAGAAGATTGCAGTCGTATATCCGGGCTTTGTGCACTTACGCGTGCGGCCCCTGATGGAATCCGCT
>CANFIH010000121.1 GCA_947446855.1 Burkholderiales bacterium | reverse complement strand
GAACGGGCAGCTCCGCGGCGGGCGCCAGGGCTTGGGAGCTGGCACGCGGGCTTGCGGCACGGCGCCGCGCTTACAACCTGGGCTTGTCGACCAGCGTGTCCATGGGCAACTGGTGCAACTCCGACAGCAACTGCGCCAGTGCGCGGCCGGAGGCGTCTAGCACAGCGCGACCTTTTTCCGCCGTGGCGGCCGCCGCGTTGCCGACCGCACCGGCTGCGTTGTAGTCCTGCATCTGCCAGCCCAGCTTGGCGCTTTTGCCATTGCCCAGAATGGCATAGGCCTTGGAGCGGTCTTCGGACGTGGACGCAAAGTTCTGCGCCTGCGCCATGTCCACCCGCTCGGGCGCCAGCGCCAGCATCATGGAGGTTTCGATCTCACCGGCGTGGATGCCAAAGCGGTGTTCGTGCGCGCTGAACAGGGCATTGACGTCTTCGCCCTGCGGCCCGGTCAGCGGCAGGCCGAACCAGTTGACGCTATAGACCAGCAGCCCCAGGCGTGCGCGCAGATCCCGCGCCACCACATCCAGCAGGCCCACCTGCCCGCCATGCGAATTGAACAGCACCAGCTTGCGCACACCGGCTGCAGCCACGCTTTCGGCAATCTCGGTCCACAGCCGGATGAGGGTCTCGGCCTTGAGTGTGAGCGTGCCGGCAAAGGCCGCATGCTCGGGGCTGAAGCCCACCGCCTGCGTGGGCAGAAACAGGGCCGGCACCTCGGCCGCGATGTGCGGCAGCGCTGCGGCGATCACGCCCTCCACCAGCGCGGTGTCCACCGACAGGGGCAGGTGCGGGCCATGCTGCTCGGTGGCAGCCACCGGCAGGACGGCGATGGTCTGCGCCATGCGGCCATGGGCGTGCGCCTGGGCAAAGTCGCGTGCGGTCCAGTCGGACCAAAAGCGGGATGTGGTTCTCATGGCTTCGATCTTAGAGCGTGGAGGATGCAACCAGGGCGGCGATTGGCTGCGGGGCGGCGTTGGGCTCTGGCACCTGCGCGGCTGCGGACTGGTGCCGCGTTTGCCGCTGTGCAACTGCCTTCTTCTGCAGCACCGCTTTTTCGCGGCGCGGCAGCAAGCCCTGCAGGGCCTGCGGATTGGAGCGCGCACCGCTGGCCAGGTAGTCGGCCAGCAGGGCGCTGCGCACGGCGTCGGCGGGCAGCCGCCGCGCTACCGTCAGGTAGTCAAACACGGCGTCCAGCAGCGCCTCGGGGGTGAACTGGTGGGTGCTGGCACTGCGCTGCCACAGCCACGCGGAGAAAGCCGACCAGGCCGCAAACGCACTGTCGCCCTGCAGCAGCAGCCGGCTGCTGCGGCCAAAACGCCCGGAGTTGACCAGTAGATCCCAATAGCGCGCCATGCGGGTAAAGGCCTGCACCTGCTCTGCCGTGACCGCCTCCGTTTGCAGCACGGTGTAGGGCGGCTCGCTGGCGTAGACCAAGCCGTCTTCTGCCGCAGAGCCGGGCAGGCTGCGCTTGGCCAGCGGCGTGCCGCGCAGGCGCTTGAGCACACCCAGCTGGATTTCATGCGGGCCCAGCGCATGGAGCCGGTCAAAGCCTGCGGCAAAACTGTCCCAGCTTTCGCCGGGCAGGCCGAAGATCAGATCGGTGTGCAGATGGGCCGTGCTGTGCGCTAGCAGCCAGCGGATGTTCTCGGCGGTCTTGGCGTTGTCCTGCCGGCGCGCAATGCGGCTCTGCACGTCCACGTTGAAGGACTGGATGCCGATCTCGAACTGCAACACCCCGACCGGGAACTGCGCCACCATCGCTTTGAGCGCATCGGGCAAATGGTCGGGCACCAGCTCGAAGTGCAGGAACAGCTTGTCGCGGGGCGCGGCCTGCAGGCGGTCCAGAAAGAACTGCAGGATGCGCACCGAGGTCTCCACCTTGAGGTTGAAGGTGCGGTCCACAAACTTGAAGTTGCGCGCACCCCGGGCGTAGAGCGAAGCCAGTGCCGCCAAAAATGGCTCCAGTTCGAAGGCCCAGGCCGTCTTGTCCAGCGCGCTCAGGCAAAAGGCGCACTTGAACGGGCAGCCGCGCGAGGCTTCCACATACAGCACGCGCTGCGCCAGATCGGTGGCACTGTACTGGTCATAGGGCAGCTCAAGGGTATCCAGCGGCGGCTGCTCCCCGGCGATCACCTTCATCAGCGGCTGCGGGCCGTGCACCAGCGCACGGCACAGTTTGGGGAAACTCACATCGCCCCAGCCGGTGATCAGGTGGTCGGCCAGTTGCACGATCTCCTGTGCATCCCACTCATGGCTGACCTCCGGCCCGCCCAGCACCACCTTGACCTGCGGGCATTGGGCTTTGAGCAGGCGTATGACTGCGGTGGTTTGCGCCACGTTCCAGATGTACACGCCAAAGCCGACCACGCGCACTGGCGCCGCACCCAAGGCCTGCAACAGTGCATCCACAATGTCTTGCGGCGGGCGCTGGATGGTGAACTCCTGCAGCGTGGTGCGGGCCGCCAGATCGGCGCCGCCATGGCGCGCCATGTTCGCCATCAGGTAGCGCAGACCCAGCGAGGCGTGGATGTATTTGGCGTTGAGCGTGGCGAGAACAATGGCGGGCATGGCCGTATTATCAAAGGGATGGCATCCAAGCACCCCTCCAAGGCCTCTTTCAAGGCAAGCACCAAGCCACCGACCCAAGCTGCACCCAAGGCCGCGCGCAACACCACCGGCGACACCTTCTTCGGCTGGGATGGCGATGTGCTGGTGCTCAACGTGCTGGGCAAACCCTCGGCCAGCAAAGATGCGATTGGCAAACCCAAGGGCACGCAGCTCAAGATCAGCGTGACGGCGGCCCCCAAGGACGGCAAGGCCACCGACTACATGGTGCGTTTTCTGGCGCCGCTGTTTGGTGTGGCGGTGGCGGACATCGAAGTGGTGTTCGGCCAGGAGAATGTGAACAAGCAGTTGCGCATCCGTGCGCCCAAGAAGTTGCCGGCGGTATTCAGCGACGCTGCGCCTTTGGTCGACTAAGGCGACAATAAGGCACGGGCGCCGTACGTCCCATCACCTCTTTGTCCCACACCCATGCTGCGCGCTGAACCTACTATGAACCGGCTGTTGTCCTTCTTCTCCTGGCGTTTTGCGCTGCATCTGGCGGCTGTCTGCCTGGCGCTGTTGGCCTTCCACAATGGCGCCTTGGCCCAGTTCGTCAAGCCTGGCACCGGCGCTGCCAGTGCCGTGGTGCAAACCGCACAAGTGCGTGCCGAGCTGGTGGCCTTTGCGCCCGATGGCGTGGGCCCGGACAAGACCGTCTGGGTCGGGTTGCAACTGGCGCACCAGCCCGAGTGGCACACCTACTGGAAAAACGCCGGCGACTCCGGCCTGCCCACGCAGCTGAACTGGACCCTGCCCGCAGGCGTGACCGCCGGTGACATCGCCTGGCCCACACCGCAAAAAATCCGCATCGGCTCGCTGGCCAACTTTGGCTACGAGGGCACGGTGCTGCTGCCAGTGCCGCTGACCATCAGCAAGGCCTTTGCGGCGTCGGGTTCCGGCAGCCTGGAAGTCAAACTCGCGGCCTCCTGGCTGGTGTGCAAACAGGAATGCGTGCCACAGGACGGCAGCTTTGTGCTGCAGGTGCCGTTGCAGGGCTCCACGGCCTTGCACGCCGCCGACTTTGACAAGGCGCGGGCTGCACAACCCCTGGCTTTGGCTGGTACATCCGAAGTGCAGCTGGACAAGGACGGCCTGACGCTGCGCGTGCAAGGCCTGCCCGCTGCCTGGCGCGGCAAGAACATCAACGCCTTTATCGAGACGGCCGACCTGATCGAGACCGCCCGCGCGCCCTCAGCCACCGACGGTGCCGCACAAAAATGGCAAGCGGACGGCAGCTGGTCCAGCACGATGACGTATTCCAGCCTGCGCAGCGAAGCCCCGACCCGCTTGGCCTTTGTGCTGGCGCTGGGCGAGCAGGGCCTGCGCACCGAAGCCGCAGTGCAAGGGACCTGGCCGGCCCTCAACAACGGCCCGGCCACACCCGGCGCAGCACCTGCTGCAGCCAGCGCCCTGAGCAACCCCATCGCCCCCGCGCCGCTGGCCGAGCAAAGCCTGGGTGCATTGGCCCTGGCGTTGGCAGCCGCCCTGCTGGGCGGGATGATCCTGAACCTCATGCCCTGCGTGTTCCCGGTGCTGGCCATCAAGGTGCTGGCCTTTACCAAGCCGGGTGAGCGCCACAGCCACCGCGCGCAAGGCCTGGCTTATACGGCCGGTGTGGTGCTTTCCTTTCTGGCGCTGGGCGGCCTGATGCTGGCCCTGCGCGCCGGCGGCGAGCAACTGGGCTGGGGCTTTCAGCTGCAGTCCCCCGGCGTGATCGCCGTGCTGGCGCTGCTGTTCACGCTGATCGGCCTGAACCTGATGGGTCTGCTGGAAGTGGGTAACCTGCTGCCCGGCAACCTGGCCGCCGTGCAACTGCGCCACCCGCTGGGCGACGCGTTTTTGTCAGGCGTGCTGGCCGTGGCGATTGCCTCGCCCTGCACCGCACCGTTCATGGGCGCATCCCTGGGCTATGCGATTGCGCTGCCCGCCGTGCAGGCCCTGGGCATTTTTGCCGCACTGGGCCTGGGCCTGGCCCTGCCATATCTGGCAGCCAGCTGGGTACCGGCGCTGGGCAAAGTGCTGCCCAAGCCCGGCCTGTGGATGGACACCTTGCGCCGCTTCATGGCCTTTCCCATGTGGGCCACCGTGGTGTGGCTGCTCTGGGTGCTGGGCCATTTGACGGGCGTGGATGGTGCCGCCAGCCTGCTGGCGCTGCTGCTGGGTCTGGCGCTGCTGGTGTGGTCGCTGGGTTTGCCGGGGCGCAGCCGCACCGTAGCCGGCCTCCTGTCTGTCGCCGTCATCGCCTGGCTGGGCTTTGCCATCGGGCCGAATGTGTTCCGGCTGGAAGAAGCCGCAACGCCCGATACCGCGGGCGCGGCGCCAGCAAACGCCTGGCAAGCCTGGGCACCGGGCCGCGTGGATGCGGAACTGGCAGCGGGCAAACCGGTGTTTGTGGACTTCACGGCCGCCTGGTGCATCACCTGCCAGTACAACAAAAAGACCACGCTGGCCAAGCCGGAAGTGCTGGCCGATTTCAGCGCCAAGAAGGTCACGCTGCTGCGCGCCGACTGGACCCGGCGCGACCCCGCCATCAGCCAGGCGCTCAGCGCGCTGGGCCGCAGCGGCGTGCCGGTGTACGTGCTCTACCAGAGCGGCCAGGCACCCGTGGTGATGTCCGAAATTCTGGGCGTGGACGAACTGCGCGCTGCTTTGGCAAAGCTTTAAGTTCTACCGCCGTGAACAGCCCACCCCACCTGGATCAAACCGGGTTGGCATCCGGCCTGCGACAATGCAGGCACCTCCCCTTTGCTACCAGCCAACATACATGACCACCTACGCACCGCTCCAGAACGACACCTTTTTGCGCGCTTGCATGCGCCAGGCCACGCCCTACACGCCCCTGTGGCTGATGCGCCAGGCCGGCCGTTACCTGCCCGAGTATTGCGCCACGCGTGCCCGCGCCGGCAGCTTCATGGGTCTGGCCACCAACACCGACTACGCCACCGAAGTGACGCTGCAACCGCTGGAACGCTACCCGCTGGACGCTGCCATCCTGTTTTCCGACATCCTGACTGTGCCCGACGCCATGGGTCTGGGCCTGTCCTTTGCCCAGGGCGAAGGCCCGCGCTTTGCCACCGCCGTGCGCGATGAAGCCGCCGTGGACAAGCTGGAAGTGCCGGACATGGACAAGCTGCGCTATGTGTTTGACGCCGTCACCTCCATTCGCAAGGCTTTGGGTGGCCGCGTACCGCTGATCGGCTTTTCCGGCAGTCCCTGGACGCTGGCCTGCTACATGGTCGAGGGCAAGGGCTCGGACGATTACCGCCTGGTCAAGACCATGCTGTACAGCCGCCCGGACCTGATGCACCGCATCCTGGCCATCAACGCCGATGCGGTGGCCGCCTACCTGAACGCGCAGATCGACGCCGGCGCCCAGGCCGTGATGATTTTTGACAGCTGGGGTGGTGTGCTGGCCGATGGCGCGTTCCAGGAGTTCTCGCTGGAATACACCAAGCGCGTGCTGGCGCAACTCAAACGCACCGGCACCGACGGCCAGATCGTGCCGCGCCTGGTTTTCACCAAGGGTGGCGGCCTGTGGCTGAAGGAAATGGCACCGCTGGACTGCGAAGTGCTGGGTCTGGACTGGACCGTGAACCTGGGTGCCGCGCGCGCCCTGGTGGGCGGTGTGGAAAACGGCCCCGGCAAGGCCTTGCAGGGCAACATCGACCCCAACGTGCTGTTTGCGCCGCCGGCCCAGATTGCCAAGGAAGTGGGCCGTGTGCTCGACAGCTTTGGCAAGCCTTACCAAGGCACAGGGACCGGTCCGACACAGATTTTCAACCTCGGGCATGGCATCAGCCAGTACACGCCGCCGGAAAACGTGGCGGCCCTGGTGGAAGCAGTGCATTCACACTCAAAAGCACAAAGAGCCTGATCCCTACCACGTTTTTGCCGCTATGCCAGTTTTCGCCCTGTTAGTTATGCACAAAAAAGGTGTTGCGGCAGTACAGCAATGTGCCAAGCGCACAGGGTCCGCTACAAACTCCATAGCGTTCGTAAGTCGTTGATTTATAAGGATTTAAAAGTTTGCTTTTTTTCTGGGCATTTCAAGCAAAGCCTTGCGGCGCAAGGCTTTGGAGAGACTCCAGGGAAGATATAAACAAAGTTATCCACAGAAATCTTGGACTAAGTGCAAACGGCTTGTAAATCAAGCACTTAGCCCACTTTCCTCAGATTCACATCAACAAAACACCCCAAGCGGTCACCGCTACCATCGCTGCATGACCGGTCTGTTGCTTATTCCCTTGTTGCCATGAACAACTGGCTGTGCGTGCTGGTGCAGACACCGGCGCACTCTGCGCTAGGCCCGGTGCTGACCTATCGCAGCCCGCAAGCCCTGCCGCCGGGCACCCTGGTGCGGGTGCCGCTGGGCAAACGCGAGACACTGGGGCTGGTCTGGGAACCTTCCGCAGCAGACGCCACCGGCGAGATTGACCCCGACAAGGTGCGCGACATTGCCGGCACGCTGGAAGGCATTGCGCCGCTGGGTGCGGCCTGGCAGCAACTGGTGACCTTTGCCGCCCAGTATTACCAGCGCTCGGTGGGCGAAGTGGCGCTGGCGGCCCTGCCGCCGCAGTTGCGCGACCTCTCGCCGCTGCAGATGCAGCGCCGCCTCAAACGCAAGGCGGTGGTGCCAGATACCGGTGGCGAAGTGCAGTCCGCCCAGACTTTGAGCCCGGAGCAGGCCCAGGTGGTAGCGCACATCCAATCGCAGCCCGGCCCTTTCCTGCTGTTTGGCGCCACCGGCAGCGGCAAGACCGAGGTCTATCTGCACGCCGTGGCCGAGCTGCTGGCCCGCGACCCGCAGGCCCAGGCGCTGGTGATGGTGCCCGAAATCAACCTGACACCGCAGCTGGAGGCGCGCTTTCTGGCCCGCTTTGCACCGCTCTATGGCGAGCAGGCGGTGGTCTCCCTGCACAGCGGCATGACCAACCCGCAGCGCCTGAAAAGCTGGCTGGCCGCCCACAGCGGGGCCGCGCGCATCGTGCTGGGCACGCGCATGGCGGTGTTTGCGTCGCTGCCCGCACTGCGCCTGATCGTGGTGGACGAAGAGCATGACCCCAGCTACAAAAGCAGCGAAGGGGCGCGCTACTCGGCGCGCGACCTGGCGGTGTACCGCGGCAAGCTGGAAAACGCGAAGGTGATACTGGGTTCGGCCACGCCTTCGCTGGAGAGCTGGCACCAGAGTCGCCCGGCTTCTGAGGGCGGGCGCTACCTGCGGCTGCACATGCCCAGCCGGATTGGAACGGCAGTTACGCCAACGGCATCAGCACAAAGCGTCAGCGTTCCGGAAGGGAGCAGCGTCCCGACTGCCGCGACAGCGACTGCCGATCAAACCGCCCGCAACGCCATGCGCTTGAAGTCCGGCACGCCGGATGGCCTGCCGCTGGTGCGCCGGGTGGACATGAACCACCAACCACGCCGTGCCGTGTTTTCCCTGCCGCTACTGGACGCCATCCGCGAACGGGTGGCGCGCGGCGAGCAATGCATGGTGTTTTTGAACCGGCGCGGCTATGCCCCAGTGTTGCACTGCGCCGACTGTGGCTGGAAGAGCGAATGTCCGCATTGCTCGGCCTTCCGCGTCTTCCATAAAATAGACCGCACCCTGCGCTGCCACCATTGCGGCTTTACCGAGCGCGTGCCACGCGCCTGCCCGGCCTGCGGCAACATCGACATCGAGCCCATGGGCCGGGGCACCGAGCAGCTGGAAGAAAAGCTGGGCGAGCTGCTGGCCGATGTGCGCCGCCCGGGCACCGCGCGTGCCGAGCACCCGGAAGGCGAACCGCTGCGCATAGCTCGCATAGACGCCGACAGCACCCGCCTGAAGGGCACGCTGGAGACGCAACTGGCGGCCGTGCATGCCGGCGAAGTGGACGTGCTGGTGGGCACGCAGATGATTGCCAAGGGCCATGACTTCCGGCGCATCACGCTGGTGGCGGCCGTCAACCCGGATGGCGCCCTGTTTTCCAGCGACTTCCGCGCACCCGAGCGCCTGTTCAGCCTCTTGATGCAAGCCGCTGGCCGCTCCGGCCGCGATGCGGCGCTGGGTGACCGCAGCGAGGTGTGGATTCAGACCTTTCAACCGGCGCACCCGCTGTATGCAGCGCTTAAAGCGCATGACTACCCAACGTTTGCCGAGCAGCAACTCAAGGAGCGCGAACAGGCCGGCATGCCGCCCTTCAGCGCCCAGGCCCTGGTGCGCGCAGAGGCCCGCACACAGGAGGCAGCCCAGGCCTTTTTAACCCTGGCACGGGCGGCGGCGCTGGAAGACATGGCGCAGTGGCCGGGCTGGGCGCCCATTCTGGAGCAGGTGTTTGTCTATCCGGCTGTGCCCATGAGCATCCAGCGCGTGGCCAATGTGGAGCGTGCCCAGATGCTGGTGGAAAGCCCCTCGCGCGCCGCGCTGCAAAAGTTTCTGGCGGCCTGGCACGACGTGCTGCACGCCACCCGCGCAGACCCGGCATGCAAAGGCCTGATCCGCTGGGCGGTCGACGTGGATCCTTTGGCGATATAGGAGCCCCCACGCTTCTCGCTTCGCGTAGTGCGCTGCCCCCTCAGGGGGCCAACCCGGCTTGGGGCCCGGCACCGGGTTCGAAAAGTTAACCCCCGCTCATCAGTGCCACCGCACCGGAGAAGGTGAAGAAGGCGCTGACGGTCGTCAGCAGAACGATGCGCGTAATGCGCCCGCTGTCGGCGCCATAACGCTCGGCCAGCAAAACCACATTGCTGGCGCTCGGCAGGGCGGCCAGCAGCACCAGCACCTGGAGCGCAAACGGCGCCAGCGGCCAACCCGCAGCCATCACGGCAGAACCGACGCCCCACACCAGCAGCGGATGCACCAACAACTTCAGCACAGCCACCGGCACTGTCGCTTGCCAGGGCACGGCATGGGCGCTGTCCGCCCGGGCCAGGATGTGTGAGCGGGCCAGCACCGCCCCGATGGTGAACAAGGCCACCGGCGACGCGGCATCGGCCAGCAGGCCGACCGTGGTGCCGAGAGGTTGGGGGACCTGGATCTGCAGCCAGGACACCAGCGCCCCGGCCAGAATCGCCCAGGGCAGCGGGTTGGCTGCCACACCACGCAGCGCCTTGCCTGCGGCTTGACGGGCACTTGCGCCGGCCCCGGTACGCGCCATGCCGGCCGCAGCAGCGCCGCTGATTCCTGCGGCAGGGTCCGCAACGCCCGGCGCACCCAGCCGCGACAGCGCAATGCACAGGCTGGTGGTCAGCACCATATCCACCAGCAACGACACAATGACCGGTGTTGCGGCCGCCTGACCCAGCAAGGCCACCAGCAGGGGAACGCCCATGAAACCGGTATTGGGAAAGGCGGCGACCAAGGCGCCAAAGGCCGCATCGTTCCAGCCCAGGCTGCCGCGCCGCGTCAGGGCCAGGCACAAGACCACAATCAGCAGGCCGGATACCAGATACGTCAAAGCCACTCCCGGATCGAAGAGTTGCGCCGCTGGAGCCGAGGCGCCAAAGCGGTACAGCATGCAGGGCAAGGCAAAAAACAGCACAAAGCCGTTGAGCCCGGGAATGGCGGACAGCGCCAGCAGCCCCCAGCGCGCCGCCAGATAGCCGCAGGCCACCAGCGCAAAGAAGGGGAAGGTCAAGGTCAGAATAGCGAGCACGCGGCATTGTCGGTGCTTTGGGCCTGCCAGTGCCCTCCCCGGGGTCCTGCCGGAGACAGCGCCCAAAGAACGCCGGCACCCGACGACGCCGGCAACTGCACCGCGCCCTGCCGTTAAGATCAGCCCTCGTCTTTTGGTCTGCCCTCCCCCACACCTGTCTGCATGTCTGCCCCCACCTCCTCCGGTATGAACCTGGCCCAGCAAGAGGCCGTCAACTTTTTGCACGGCCCCTGCCTGGTGCTGGCTGGCGCGGGCTCGGGCAAGACGCGGGTGATCACGCACAAGATTGCGCGCCTGATCCAGACCGGCATGCCGGCCAAACGCATCGCCGCCATCACCTTCACCAACAAGGCCGCCGCCGAAATGCGCGAGCGGGCCAAAAGCCTGATCGGCAAACCGGCCAAGGACGTGGTGGTGTGTACCTTTCACTCTCTGGGCGTGCGCATGTTGCGCCAGGATGGCGCGGTGCTGGGGCTCAAACCCGCCTTCTCGATTCTGGACACCGATGACGTCACCAGCATCCTCAAGGACGCCGGTGGCACGGTGGACGCGGCCACGGCGCGCGCCTGGCAATGGACCATCAGTGCCTGGAAAAGCGCCGGGCTCAACGCCGAGGAAGCGCTGGCCGTGGCCGCCAATGACAACGAGCGCCAGGCCGCCGTGGTCATGGCCCGTTACCAGGAACGCCTGACGGCCTACCAGAGCGTGGACTTTGACGACCTGATCAGCCTGCCGCTCAAACTGCTGCAAAACCATTCCGAGGTGCGGCACCGCTGGCAGGCCCAGATGGGCCATGTGCTGGTGGACGAATACCAGGACACCAACGCCACGCAGTACGCGATGCTCAAACTGCTGGTGGGCGAGACAGCCGAAGAAGCGCGCTTCACTGCTGTGGGCGACGACGACCAAAGCATCTACGGCTGGCGCGGCGCCACGCTGGACAACCTGCGCAAGCTGCCGGTGGACTTCCCGGCGCTGAAAGTCATCACCCTGGAGCAGAACTACCGCTCCACCTCGGCCATCCTGCGCGCCGCCAACAATGTGATCGGCCCCAACCCCAAGCTGTTCCCCAAGAACCTGTGGAGCGACCTGGGCGAAGGCGAGCCGGTGCGCGTGATCGACGCCGACAGCGAGGAGCACGAGGCCGAACGCGCCGTGGCCCGCATCCAAAGCCTGCGCGCGGAAGGATCGCTGGCCCAGGACGGCAAGCAATACCGCGAATTCCGCGACTTTGCCGTGCTGTACCGCGCCAACCACCAGGCCAAGCCGTTTGAGAAGGCGCTGCGCAAGGCCAACATCCCCTACAAGGTGTCTGGCGGCCAGAGCTTTTTTGACCGCGCCGAAATCCGCGACCTGTGCGCCTGGTTCCGCCTCTGGGCCAATAACGACGACGACCCGGCCTTTGTGCGCGCCGTCACCACGCCCAAGCGGGGCATAGGCCACCAGACCCTGGGCACGCTCGGCGTGTATGCCAGCCAGTACAAGCTCAGCCTGTTCGAGGCGCTGTTTTCTTCTTCACTGGGCGGGGCCTTGAGCGGCAAGGCGCTGGGCAGCCTGCACGAGTTCGGCCGCTATGTGAACGACCTGCAGTTCCGTGCCCGCCACACCGAGGGCGCGGAGAACGCCGGTCTGTTTCTGGCCGAGTGGCTGAAAGAAATCGGCTACGAGAAACACCTCTACGACGGCGAAGAAAGCGAGAAGCTGGCGGCCGCCAAATGGTCCAACGTGGTCGAGTTCTGCGAATGGATGGCGCAGCGCTGCGGCGGCCAGGTCGAAGGGGTTGCCGGCGTGGACGAGCGCGAGATCAAAAACCTGCTGGAGGTCTCGCAAACCATCGCCCTGCTCTCCACCCTGAGTGAGCGCGAGAAGGACCAGAACGTGGTGACCCTCTCCACCCTGCACGCCTCCAAGGGCCTGGAGTGGCCGCATGTGCTGCTGGTCGGTGTCAACGAGGGTGTGTTGCCCTTCAAGCTCAAGGAAGCCAGCGGCGCCGATGGGGGCGTGGTGCGCGACGAAGAAGCGGTGAATGAGGATCTGGCCACACGCCTGCAGGAAGAGCGCCGTCTGATGTATGTGGGCATTACCCGCGCCCAGCGCAGCCTGGCGGTGAGCTGGACGCGCCGGCGCAAAAAGGGGCGCGAACTGGTGGCGGCTCTGCCCAGCCGCTTTATCGCCGAAATGGCCCTGGACCAGGCAACCATCAAGGAAGACCCACGGGAGAAGTTGCGTGCCCTGCGGGCCGAATTTGCCCTGAAGGCGCAGGCCTCGGCGGCCGCTGCGGCCACGCTGCGCTAGCCTCGCGGGAAGCATCAATCGAAAAGCCGGGGCTGCCGGAAGGCGCAAACACTTCGGCCCATGGTGGGGCAAACGCCAGAAAGCAAAAAGCCCATCCTCACGGACGGGCTTTTTACATCGAAAACCATGGAGCGGGAAAAGAGGCTCGAACTCTCGACCTATACCTTGGCAAGGTATCGCTCTACCAACTGAGCTATTCCCGCATGGTGACCACTTACGTGATCATTAAAAAGT
>CANFIH010000120.1 GCA_947446855.1 Burkholderiales bacterium | reverse complement strand
TGGGCAAGAAGCTCGAACCCGTGGTGGTCGACCCCGCTTCCAACTGGCCCCTGTTTGCTGAAAAAACCAAGCAACTGCTGACACAAGACAAGGTCTCGGTCATCTTCGGTTGCTGGACTTCCGTGTCGCGCAAGTCGGTGTTGCCGGTGGTTGAAGAATTGAACGGCCTGCTGTTCTACCCCGTGCAATACGAGGGCGAAGAGCTGAGCAAGAACGTGTTCTACACCGGTGCGGCACCTAACCAGCAAGCCATCCCCGCTGTGGACTACCTGATGAGCAAAGAAGGCGGCGGCGCCAAGCGTTGGGTTCTGCTGGGCACCGACTATGTCTACCCCCGCACCACCAACAAGATTCTGCGCGCCTACCTGAAGAGCAAGGGCGTGAAGGACACCGACATCGACGAAAAGTACACCCCGTTTGGTCACAGCGATTACCAAACCATCGTGGCTGACGTCAAGAAGTTCTCCGCCGGTGGCAAGACCGCCGTGGTGTCCACCATCAATGGTGACTCCAACGTTCCTTTCTACAAGGAACTGGGCAACGCCGGCCTGAAGGCCAAGGACGTGCCTGTGGTGGCCTTCTCCGTGGGTGAAGAAGAACTGCGCGGCGTGGACACTAAGCCCCTGGTCGGCCACCTGGCTGCCTGGAACTACTTCATGTCCATCAAGAACCCGACCAACACCGAGTTCATCAAGAAGTGGTCTGACTACGCCAAGGCCAAGGGTATTGCCGGTCACAAGGACAAGCCTTTGACCAACGACCCGATGGAAGCAACCTACATCGGTATCAACATGTGGAAGCAGGCCGTCGAGAAGGCCAAGTCCACCGACACCGACAAGGTCATCGCCGCCATGTCCGGCCAGACTTTCAAGGCACCGAGCGGTATCGTGAGCAAGATGGATGAGAAGAACCACCACCTGCACAAGTCGGTGTTTATCGGCGAAGTCAAGGCCGACGGCCAGTTCAACGTGGTGTGGAAGACACCAGGCCCAGTCAAGGCTAAGCCATGGTCTCCGTACATCGAAGGCAATGACAAGAAGCCTGATGAGCCTGTTGCCAAGTAAGTAGCGGTTGTTCGAGTGTTACGTTGTTCTCAGTCACTTCTGACTCAGGCCGGCGTGGCACTCGACGCCGTCCGTGTCCCCCGAACCGGGCTGTGCCCGGTTCTCCTCCTTTACCTACCGGCGCCGAGCGCCACACCGTCCTGAGTCCGCCAACAGTGTTGGTACGCGAAGACCTTCATGCATCCAGTCGCTGCGCACCAGCCGTGCGGGTTGCCGATGACAGTGGGGTGGATGTTTCCGGTAGGTAAAGGAGGAGCCCGCAGGGCGGGGGACACGGACGGAAACATCTACCCCGCTGGCAGCGGCGCACACAACTCTGCCTCAAGGTCTTTGACCCTTAGCAAACCAACAACGACAAACATGCGAAATTACCTAGTCATCGCTGCCCTGCTGCTGTCCGCCAGTGCCCACGCACTGACCGCAGATGAAGCGCGGGCGATTGCCATTGGCGAAGGCGATGCGCGGATCGAGGCGCTGCATGCCGCAGTGGCCAAACCGGATGAGAAGACCGTTGCCTTTCTCCAGGCGCTCTCAGACGATGCCGTCAAAGTGGTGGCGGGCAATCCCGTCATCGTGAGCGGTGACAAGGGGCAAGACCCCGTCAGTGGTGTGGCCGTGGCCTTGCCCGACACCGCCGAAGATGTGATGAACAACAACCGCATGCATGGCGAGTTGGACAATGCCTTGGCAGCACTCAAATTACTGTCACCCGATGAGGCCGTGCGCCGCGCCGCCATCAAGACCCTGCAAGGCAATGTCGATGAGAGCAGCCTGGTGCTGCTGGACAAGGCCTTTGCGCAAGAAGCCGTGGCCGACCTGAAAGACCAGATCGGCCTGCTGCGCGCCGCCGCACTGCTGGCCAGTCCGGACAAGGCCAAGCGCCTGGAAGCTGCCGGCCTGCTGGGCCAAAGTGCGCAGGCTGCCACCAAGACCCTGCTGGTAGAGCGCCTGCAGGTCGAGACCGAAGCCGACGTCAAGGCCGCGCTGCAATTCAGCCTGTCCAAAGTGGAATCGCGCCTGGCCTGGGGTGACCGCCTCGGTGCCATCTTCTCCGGCATCAGCCTCGGCTCCATCCTGTTGCTGGTGGCACTCGGCCTGGCCATCACCTACGGCCTGATGGGCGTGATCAACATGGCCCATGGCGAGCTGATGATGATTGGCGCCTACGCCACCTATGTGGTGCAGGGCGTGTTCCAGAAATATTTTCCCGGTGCCTTCGACTGGTATCTGCTGGCCTCGGTGCCGGTGGCCTTCATGGCCTCGGCCCTGGTGGGCGCGGCGCTGGAGCGCAGTGTCATCCGCTTCCTCTACGGCCGCCCGCTAGAGACTTTGCTCGCCACCTGGGGCATCAGCCTGGTGCTGATGCAAGGCGTGCGCACGATCTTTGGCGCGCAAAACGTGGGCGTAGAAAACCCCAGCTGGATGAGCGGCGGTGTGCAACTCATGGGCAACCTCTCGCTGCCCTACAACCGCCTGGTGATCGTCGGCTTCGCCCTGTTTGTGCTGGGTGCTGTGTCCTTCCTGATCGGCAAGACGCGCCTCGGTCTGTTCGTGCGTGGCGTCACGCAAAACCGCCCGATTGCAGCCTGCATGGGCGTGAACACCGCGCGCATTGACACCTATGCGTTTGCGCTTGGCTCCGGCATTGCGGGACTGGCCGGTTGCGCACTGAGCCAGGTGGGCAACGTAGGTCCCGATCTGGGCCAGGGCTACATCGTGGATGCCTTCATGGTGGTGGTGCTGGGTGGCGTCGGCCAACTCGCCGGCACCGTCTACGCTGCACTGGGACTGGGCATTCTCAACAAGTTTCTGGAGGGCATCACCGGTGCGGTGCTGGCCAAGATTGCGGTGCTGATTTTCATCATCGTATTTATTCAAAAGCGTCCGCAAGGCATCTTCGCCGTGAAGGGAAGAGAAGCATGAGCACTTCCACCACCATGAAACCTGTCATTCAAATGCCAACCAAGGCGCCGCTGCTGAGCGGCCGCGGCTGGAGCGCCTGGCTGGCGGCGCTGATCGTGTTGTGCGCTCTGGTGCCGCTGCTCAATCTGGTGATCCCGGCCGACAGCGTGTTCCACATGAGCGACTTCGCCGTGGGCCTGATCGCCAAGATCATGTGCTACGCCATCTGCGCGCTGGCCATGGACCTGATCTGGGGTTACACCGGTATCCTGTCGCTGGGCCACGGCCTGTTCTTTGCGCTGGGTGGTTATGCCATGGGCATGTACCTGATGCGCCAGATCGGGCTGGACGGCAACTACAAAAGCGAGCTGCCGGATTTCATGGTCTTTCTGGACTGGAAGACCTTGCCCTGGCACTGGTTCTTCAGCGGCAGCTTCTGGTCCACGCTGATTCTGGTGGTGGTGGCGCCCGGTCTGGTGGCGCTGGTGTTTGGCTACTTTGCCTTCCGCTCGCGCATCAAGGGCGTGTACTTCTCCATCATCACCCAGGCCCTGACCTTCGCCGCCATGCTGCTTTTTTTCCGCAATGAAACCGGCTTTGGTGGCAACAACGGCTTCACCGACTTCAAGCGCATTCTGGATATCCCGATTGCCACGCCCGGCATGCGCATGACGCTGTTTGTGCTGACCTCGCTCACACTGCTGTCCTTCTTCCTGTTCGGCCGTTGGCTGGTGGGCAGCAAGTACGGTCGCGTGCTGCAGGCCATCCGCGACGCGGAAACGCGCGTGATGTTCAGCGGCTACTCGCCCCTGGGCTACAAGCTCAGCATCTGGGTGCTGTCGGCCATGATGTGCGGCGTGGCCGGTGCCCTGTATGTGCCGCAGGTCGGCATCATCAACCCCAGCGAAATGAGCCCGGCCAACTCGATTGAGATCGCGATCTGGGCGGCCGTGGGTGGACGGGCCACGCTGATCGGCCCGATCCTCGGCGCCTTCATCGTCAACGGAGCCAAGAGCTGGTTGACGGTGACCTATCCCGAGTTCTGGCTGTACTTTCTGGGTGCGCTGTTCATCGGCGTGACGCTGTACCTGCCCGATGGGGTGGTGGGCTTGGTGAAGAGATTGCGGGGGAACAAGGCATGACGCCCGAACTGATGGAACAAGGCGCCCAGCGCGTCGAGGCGCGCAATGCCGCGTTGGCCGCAATGGCCGGTAACACGGAGTCCGGTGGGCGCAGCGCAGGCTTTGGACGCCTGAAGCTGGACAACGAGGTGGACACCACCCATGGCCGCATTCTGTATCTGGAAAGCGTGAACGTCAGCTTCGACGGCTTCAAGGCGATCAACAACCTGTCGCTGGACATTGCGCCGGGCGAGCTGCGTTGCATCATCGGGCCGAATGGCGCTGGCAAGACCACGATGATGGACATCATCACCGGCAAAACCCGGCCCGACAGTGGCACGGTGTTCTTCGGCAGCACGATTGATTTGCTGCGCTACAAGGAGCCGGAAATTGCGCAGCTCGGCATCGGCCGCAAGTTCCAGAAGCCCACGGTGTTTGAAAACTTAAGCGTGTTCGAGAACCTGGAGTTGGCGCTGAAGATGGACAAGCGCGTGCCGGCCTCCATGTTCTTCAAGCTGGACTCGTCACAGAGCGACCGGCTGGCGGAGATGCTGCATACGATTCATCTGGCCGATAGCGTCACGCGCCAGGCGGGTAATTTGAGCCATGGGCAGAAGCAGTGGCTGGAGATTGGCATGCTCTTGATGCAGGACCCCAAACTGCTGTTGCTCGATGAGCCGGTTGCTGGCATGACGGATGAAGAGACGGAGCGGACGGCCGAACTCTTTTTGTCGCTCAAGGGTAAGCATTCGCTGATGGTTGTCGAGCACGACATGAGTTTTATTAACACCATCTCTGACATTGTTACGGTGTTGTGTGATGGCTCTGTTTTAGCGCAGGGGACGCTGGCGCAGGTGCAGGCGGATGAGCGGGTGATTGAGGTTTATCTCGGGCGATGAACTTCTGCTTTTTTACTGGTGGTGGTTCTTTCGTGGCAGGCCGGGTCTCGGCCCGGCGGCCGAGTTCATTTCTTTTGCCTCGCCAAAAGAAACGAACCAAAGAAAAGGCGACCCGAGTGCGCGTGTCCCTTCGCTGCGCGAAGGGCAACCTGCGGTGCTCGCGTCGGGCGGGCAATCTGCAAACTCGGCTATCGCTTCAAACATGCAGCTTGCTTATTCCGCCCGCCGCTGCGCTCCTCGGCACGCGCACACGGGAAAGGGGAGAAACTTCCCCTCGCTTCGCATTGGGGTTTGATAGGCGGGCTAATAATTTTTATGCAACTGCAACTGCAACTGCAACTGCGCGTACGCGGACCATTGGTGTATCTACATTGAGCGGTAGTCCCCTGCATTTGCGCTGGTGCGAAGCACCAGCCGCTGCCCCCGTCCCCCCTCTCCCTTGTGGATGCGCCGAGCAGCGCAGTGGAGCGCGGAAAAAGCGGGACGCATGTTTGAGCCCGCAGGGCGAGTTTGCGGACCGCCCGCGCTTCGCGAGCAGCGCAGGTTGCCCCGTAGCGCAGCGTAGGGGTCGCAGACACCAGGGTCGCCTTTCTTTTGGGGACTTTTCTTTGGCGAAGCAAAGAAAAGTGCCTCGCCCGCCGGGGCGAGACCCGGCCTGCCCCGCAAGCCAACACCTCACAGAAAAAACACAACATGCTTGAAGTAAAAAACGTCAACCAGTACTACGGTGGCTCCCACATCCTGCGCGACGTCAGCCTCCGTGCCGAACTCGGCAAGATCACAGTCATACTCGGCCGCAACGGCGTAGGCAAAACCACGCTGCTCAAATCCATGATGGGCCTGGTCCCCATCAAAAACGGCTCCATCGAACTTGAAGGCAAAGCCATCCAGGCCGACACCCCGTACGAACGCGCCAGGGCCGGCATCGGCTTCGTGCCCCAGGGCCGGGAAATCTTCTCCAAACTCACCGTGCTGGAAAACCTGCACATGGGCCTGGCCTACAAAAAGGCCGGCACGCCCATCCCCGAGGAACTGTTTGAGTTGTTCCCTGTGCTCAAGCAAATGCTGGGTCGCCGCGGTGGCGACTTGTCTGGCGGGCAACAGCAGCAACTCGCCATCGCTCGCGCCCTGGCCGCCAAGCCCAAGGTGCTGATCCTCGACGAGCCCACCGAAGGCATACAGCCCAGCATCATCAAAGACATCGGCCGCGTCATCCGCATGCTGGCCGACCGCGGCGATATGGCCATTGTGCTGGTGGAGCAGTATTACGACTTTGCCCAGGAACTGGCGGACGAGTACATCGTGATGGAGCGCGGTGCCGTCTTGGCGCGCGGCAAGGGCGAGAATATGGAAGCCGACGGCGTGCGCGGGCTGGTGGCGATTTAAGTAGCCCGTCGCCACGCGAGTGGCGGCAGTCAAGCCCCAGCGTGCAGCGGCGCCTTGCGGTGCGGCGGCTTTTTTTGCCCTATGCTTGGCCGTATGAAAAATTGGAATGGCCCGGCCTTGGCGGGCGCAAGCACTCTGGCAATCCCCAGCGACCCCCATCTGCGTTTGTGGCTGCAAGCCGAAGGCTCACTGACCTCGCGTCTGCGAGCGCACGGAACAGTGCGCGTCCAGGTGCAGCATCAGGGCGTGATGCCGCTGTGGCAGCAGGAGCAGCGCGATCTGCGGGCACCCGGCGGCTATGTGCGGGAGGTGGTCTTGCTGTTGAATGAAAAGCCGGTGGTGTGGGCGCGCAGTGCCACGCCGCTGCAGGCCATCGCCGGACCCTGGCGCGCCATGCGCGGTTTGGGTGCTCGGCCCCTGGCCGAATTGCTGTTTGCCGGCAGGCAGGTAGCACGCGCGCCTTTGCTGGCCCAGCATCTGCCCCGTTGCGGGCTGCAGTCCCACCATATCCAGGGGCAGTGGCAGGCCCTGGAGTCGCAGCATGCCGATGCCGTCTTGCCGCGCTGGGCCCGCAGTTCGGTGTTCTGGCGCCAGGGCCAGCCGCTGCGGGTGATGGAAGCCTTTTCACCCTGGGTGCACACGCTGTCGCTGGCCTGAGGGCCTGGCGTGCGACGCCGGCCTACATGGCCCAGATGCGCGGGTTGCAGGTGGGCAATTGCCAGAGCGCCTGGCGCCATGCGTTACGCACCGCGCGCAGCAAGTGCATGGCCGGCTCTACCAAAGGTGCGACCACGCGCACCACGATGACCTGTCCGTTCGGGCTGGTGGCGCCGGCCGTGGCAGCGAGTTC
Source organism: Burkholderiales bacterium (assembly GCA_947446855.1). Taxonomy (GTDB): domain Bacteria; phylum Pseudomonadota; class Gammaproteobacteria; order Burkholderiales; family Burkholderiaceae_C; genus Allorhodoferax. Next base: position 5,644 of record CANFIH010000120.1, on the reverse strand, counting down.
ACTGCCGGCAATCAGATCGCGTGCGATGTCCAAGGCCTGCTGCTTGCGCGTGCGGTCCAGCTTGGTGCCGCCAACAAAAAACAGGCTGGCCATGCAGCGTGCGCCGTTCAAGCCGGTGGGCCCGTCCATGAGCCGCAGGTCGCCCGCATCGACGCGGCCACGCTCCAGCCAGACGCCCGGCACTTCAAGGTGCTGCGCAAAACTGCCCTGCACAAAAGGCAGGTTGGCTCGGGGCAGGCCGAAGGCGGTGATGTCCCAGCCCAGCAGTTCGGCACCGGGTTCCAGGTCCATCACCAGCCGGTTTTCGGCATGGCAGTCGTTGTAGCACAGGGCCTCCAGCGGCAGCCATTCCAGGCGGGCTCCGGCCTGCATCGTGATGCGCGTGGTTTGCAGCGCCAGCGGGCCGTCCGAGCGGTAAAAGCGCGTGGCCCCCGGTGTGGTCACCAGACCATGGGTGGCGCTGGTAGCCCGCACCGCAATGTCCAGCGTGTCGCCACCCACCAGCCCGCCCGGCGGATGCACCAGCACGTTGTGGCAGATGGCATCGCCCTCGGGGTACAGGCTTTGCAGAATACGCAGCGGCCCGCTGTGTTCGTGGCGCGCCACCACGCGCTCGCCGTGGCGTTCGTAGGCCAGGTTCAGATTCGCCTGCCAGGTCATGCGTCTTGCAGCAAGTCCAGCAGACTGCGCGCGATCACCTTGGTGGCGCGACGCAGATCATTCAAGTCCAGGTTTTCATCGGCGCGCTTGGCGTTGGACTCCAGCACCGTACGCGGACCGGCGCCGTAAATCACACCGGGAATACCGGCCTCGCAAAAGATGCGCACATCGGTGTAGAGCGGCGTGCCCAGCGCGGGAATGGGCTCGCCAAACACGCTGCTGCCATGCTTTTGCAGGGCATCGACCAGCGGCTTGTTGCCGGGCAGGGGCTTGAGCGAATTGGCCAGCAAAATGCGCTTGATGTCCACGCTGACGCCGGCGGTTTCTGCGGCGGCATCGGTGATCACCTGGCGGATGTTGGCTTCCACCTCGGCCGGGTTTTCTTCCGGAATCATGCGGCGGTCCAGCTTGAGGGTGACACGCCCCGGCACCACATTGGTGTTGGTGCCGCCCTCAATCATGCCGACGTTCAGATAGGGGTGCGTGATGCCTTCCACCTTCGATGTGATCTGCTGGTACAGCGTGTTTTGTGCGTACAGGGCGGTGAGGATTTTGGTCGCACCCTGCAGCGCGTCTATGCCAGAAGCGGGAATGGCCGCATGCGCCATCTTGCCGTGTACCGTCACTTCCATTTGCAGGCAGCCGTTGTGCGCGGTGATCACCTGGTAACTAAAGCCGGCGGCAATCATCAGGTCGGGCTGGGTCAGCTTGTTGTGCAACAACCAGGCCGGGCCGACCTCGCCACCAAACTCTTCGTCGTAGGTGAACAGCAGCTCTACATTGCCGTGGAGCGTGACGCCCAGCGACTCCAATGCGCGCACGGCAAAGGCGTAGGTGGAGAAGTCGCATTTGCTCACCGCAGCGGCGCGGCCGTAAATCTTGCCGTTGTCAATCTCGCCGCCGTAAGGCGCATGCACCCAGCCTTCGCCCGGAGGCACCACGTCGCCGTGGGCGTTGAGGGCAATGGTGCGGCCTGTGCCGTACTTGCGGCGCACGATCAGGTTGGTGATGGTTTGCAGACCTGCGGCTTTCACCAGTTCTGCGGGCACTGCATGGCGTTCTGTCTGCAGGCCCATGGCGTCCAGCAGGTCGGCGGCGCGCTCGGCGTGGGGCGCGTTGTTGCCGGGGGGGGTGTCGGTGGGGACTTGGATGAGTTGTTGCAGGAACTTCACTTGCTCGTCGAAGTGGGTGTCGATCCAGGCGTCTAGTTGTTCGTAGTGGTTCATGGTGCTTTTTGTGTTGAAAATTTTTACTGAGGGGGAAGGGGATTTAACTCCCCCATCCCCCCCGCCCCTTACCCCCCGCCGGGGTAAGGGGTGCCCAAAGCGGACAGCCCATTTGGTTGCTTCGCGCCGAATGCGGAAATAAGTGCAGGCGGTTTTTACTGGTGCGCGCGCGCGCTAGCCACTGTCCTTGAACGTTGCGCCGGTAAGGCCGCAACCGAAGCGAGAACGCCAAATGGGCTGTCCGCATGGGGCACCCCTTACCCCGGCGGGGGGTAAGGGGCGGGGGGGATGGGGGAGTCAAAAACCAAGCTCCGCAAGGAACAAGCTCACCCGAACCCCCAAAGGCCCCGTGTCGCAAAGACATAGCGGTTCTCAATCCAGTCACCTCAGCCCAACTCAGCAGCCAGTTGCGCCAGCACATGGTCAAACGCCTCAACGGCCAGTTGCATGTCATCACTGGTCGTCGACTCCAGCGGGTTATGGCTGATGCCAGCGTTCTGACCCCGTACAAACAACATGGCCTGCGGTAGCAGATCGTGCAACTTCATGGCGTCATGTCCCGCCCCGCTGGGCATGCGGTACAGCGGCACACCGAGTGCAGTCACCGCCGCTTCCCAGCGTTGCTGCCAGGCCGGTGCACTGGGTGCCGCACGGGCGCGCATGGACTCGGTCAGCTGCAGTTGCAGGCCGCGTGCGTCGGCAATAGAGGCAGCCTTCTTGAGCACATCGTGCGCCAGCGCATCGCGTTGCGTGTCCGTCGGTGCGCGCAGATCCAGTGAAAACTGGCAGCGCCCCGGCACCACGTTGATCGATCCGTTGGGCACATTCAAGATCCCCACGGTGCCTACCGAATCGCCGTCGGCTGCAGCACGTTGTTCTACAAACAGCAGCAGCTCTGCCACACCGGCGGCCGCATCACTGCGCATGGACATGGGCGTGGTGCCGGCATGGCAGGGCACGCCGACCAGCTCGCCGCTGTAGCGCAGGCTGGCGTTGATGGAGGTGACGATGCCCAGCGGCAGATTCAGTTCGTTGAGCACCGGGCCTTGTTCGATATGTACCTCGACAAAGCCCAGGTAGTCGGCGGCCTGGCGCTTGAGTGCAGGGATGGCGTCTATGTCCAGCCCGGCGCGCTGCATGGCCTCGCGCATGCGGATGCCATTCGCGTCCACCTGCTCCAGCCATTCGGGTTTGAAGTCGCCGGTGAGCGCACCCGAGCCCAGAAAGGTGGCCTTGTAGCGTTGGCCTTCTTCCTCGGCAAAGGCGATGATTTCCAGGCCGAAGGGCAGGCGTTTGCCCTGGCTTTTGAGTTGCTGCACACAAGCCAGCGGTACATAAATGCCCAGTCGCCCGTCGTACTTGCCGCCGTTGCGCACCGTGTCATAGTGGCTGCCGGTCATCAGTTTGCGCGTCTCGGTCCCGCTGCCCGCGTAGAGGCCCACCACATTGCCCACGGCGTCGATCGTCACGCTGTCGCAACCGGCATCGCGCATGTCCTGTGCGATGCGCTGCGCACAGGCGCGGTGCGCGTCCGTCAGGTAGGTGACGGTGAGCTGGCCCAGCTCGGCAGCCCCAGAGTCGCTGTACTGCGCCAGCGTTTCCTGCCAGTCCCAGACCCGGTTGCCGCGCTCCATCGAGGCACCGAATTTGTCGTTGAGGCGGATCTCGGCAATGCGGTGCACATTGCGCAAACACTCCTGCAGTTCATAGTCCGGGTGGCCGTGCAGGCGGCGCTCCAGGGTGGCGATGATCTCGGCCTTTTGCATGCCGGTGCCGCGCGGGCCGCGTACGGCCACGATAAAGGGGAAGCCGAACTTGGCGTTGTAGGCCGCGTTGAGCGACTGGATGCTTTCAAACTCGGCCGGCGTGCAGTGGGTGAGGCCTGCCTTGCTTTGCTCATGGGTGGATTCGGCGGTCAGGCTTTTGTCCACCATGGCCTTGCCGGCCAGCTCCGGGTGGGCGCACAAGAGTGCGAGTTGCGCCTCCCGGCCACCCGTGCTGACGATGTCTGCCATGGCGTGCTTGAGTTGCGCCAGTGAGGTGAACGGGCGCTGCTGCAAGGCGGCCCGCGCAATCCAGGGTGAGTGCTCGTACAGGCCGTCGAGCAGGGCGCAGGCTTCGTCCAGTGCGGCGGCGTTGAGTTGGTCCAGGGTAATGGTTGCCATGGTGCTACCTACGCGCCAAAGGGATGCGTGGCCTTCCAATGCCGCGCAATGTCCAGGCGCTTGCAGACCCAGACCTTGTCATGCTGCTGGATGTGGTCCAGAAAACGCTGCAGCGCCGTGATGCGCCCAGGCCGCCCCAGCAGGCGGCAGTGCATGCCGATGCTCATCATGGAGGGCTGGTTCAGCCCGGCCGGGTCGCCCTCGGCATACAGCGTGTCAAAGGTGTCCTTCAAATACTGGAAGAAGGGGTCGGCATGGGAATAGCCCTGGGGCAGGGCAAAGCGCATGTCGTTGCAGTCCAGGGTGTAGGGCACGATGAGTTGCGGCACCACCTCGCCGGAGGTCTTCTTGACCTGCATCCAGAACGGCAGGTCTTCGCCGTAATAGTCGGCGTCGTATTCAAAGCCGCCATAGTCGGCCACCAGGCGGCGCGTGTTGGGGCTGTCGCGCCCGGTGTACCAGCCCAGGGGGCGGTTGCCGGTCAGGCGGGTGAGGATCTCCATGCCACGCTGCATGTGCTCGCGCTCCACCTCTTCCGGCAGGTTCTGGTAATGGATCCAGCGCCAGCCATGGCAGGCGATCTCGTGGCCCAGTTCACCCAGGGCCGCGCAGAGTTCCGGGTGGCGTTCCAGCGCCATGCTGACGCCAAACACCGTGAGCGGCAGGCCGCGCTGCTCAAACTCGCGCAGGATGCGCCAGACGCCAGCACGCGAGCCATATTCGTAAATGCCCTCCATGCTGATGTGGCGTTCGGGGTAGCTGGCCGGGTTGAACATCTCGGACAGAAATTGCTCGGAGCCGGCATCGCCGTGCAGCACGCTGTTCTCTCCGCCTTCTTCGTAGTTGAGGACAAACTGCACCGCCACGCGGGCCTGGCCCGGCCATTGGGCGTGCGGTGGCTTGGCGCCGTAACCAATCAGGTCGCGCGGGTAGGGCAGGGTGCTGTCGTAGTGCTTCATGTTCAGGGTGCGTTGTGTTGGCTGAAATTCAGGGCGTCTTCCACATGGCGCAGGTGCGCGTCCATCAACGCGATCGCCGTGTCGGCGTCGCGCGCCTTGATGGCTTTAACGATCTGCTCATGTTCTTCATGCGAATGGGCGGCTGCGCTGGAGCTTTGGTACATCAGGGTAATCAGGGCGCTGCGCGAAATCAGGTCGCTCAGCAACTGGGCCAGCACCTCGTTATGCATGAGTTGTGCCATGCGCACATGGAAGTCGCCCAGCAACTCGGTGCGCCCGGGTACATCGCCCCCCTGCACCGCCAGTTTTTCCTGGGCGATATGGGTTTGCAGGGCCTTGATGTCGGCGGCCTTGGCGCTGGCCACAAAGGCGCGCACCATGCCGGCTTCCAGCATGCGGCGCACCTCAAACACCTGCTTCGCCTCAGCCGCTGAGGGCGCGGCAACAAAGGCACCACGCGCCGGCTCAATCTTGATCAGGCGGTTTTGTGAGAGCCGGTACAGCGCCTGGCGCACCAGCGTGCGCGACACGCCGAACTGGTCGGCCAGCTTTTGCTCCACGAGCTTGGCGCCGGGCTGCAGCCGGTGCTCCACAATGGCCCGGGTCAGCGACTCCACAATAAAGCTGGTGGTGG
>CANFIH010000119.1 GCA_947446855.1 Burkholderiales bacterium | reverse complement strand
GTCCATAAAGATCACCCGATCCGCCACCGCCTTGGCAAAGCCCATTTCGTGCGTGACACACAGCATGGTGATCCCCTGGCTGGCCATCTCGATCATCACGTCCAGCACTTCCTTGATCATCTCCGGGTCCAGCGCCGAGGTCGGCTCATCGAACAACATGATCTTGGGCTTCAGGCACAGCGCGCGCGCAATTGCCACCCGCTGCTGTTGGCCGCCGGATAGCTGTAGCGGGTACTTGCCCGCCTGCTCGGCAATGCGCACACGCTTGAGCTGTTCCATGGCCTTTTCTTCGGCTTCCTTCTTGGGCATCTTGCCCACCCACATGGGAGAGAGCGTGAGGTTCTCCAGCACGGTGAGGTGGGGGAACAGGTTGAACTGCTGGAACACCATGCCGACTTTTTTGCGCACATCGTCAATGGCCTTCACGTCGTCGGTCAGTTCCACGCCGTCCACCGTCAGGTGGCCCTGCTGGTGTTCTTCCAGGCGGTTGATGCAGCGGATCAGGGTGGACTTGCCAGAGCCGGACGGGCCGCAGACCACAATGCGCTCGCCGGTCTTGACCTGCAGGTCGATGTCGCGCAACACATGGAAGTTGTTGCCGTACCACTTGTTGACCTTGTCGAATTGGATGATGTGTTCAGACATAAAAATTCCTTAGCGTTGCTTGCTCTTGTTCACTTGCTTTTCAATCCAGATGCTGTAGCGCGACATGGAGAAGCAGAACACGAAATAAATCAGGGCGATGAAGAGGTAGCCTTCGATCTTGAAGGGCCGCCAGTTGGCATCCGAATTGAGCGCCATGCCCATGGAGCCGGTCAGCTCGTACATGCTCACAATCGTCACCAGCGAGGTGTCTTTGAAGGTGGAGATGAAGTTGTTCATGATGCCCGGCACCACCATGGCTAGGGCCTGCGGCAGCACGATCTTGCGCTGGGTCTGCCAATACGAAAGCCCTAAGGTCGCGGCTGCTTCGATCTGTCCCTTGGGCACGGCCTGCAGCCCACCGCGTATCACCTCGGCCATGTAGGCCGCAGCAAACAGGGTGATGCCGGCCAGCACGCGGATCAGCACGTCGATGTTGAAGCCCTGCGGCATCAAGAGCGGGAACATGAACGAGGCCATGAACAGCACCGAGATCAGCGGCACGCCACGGATCAGCTCCACGTAAATGGTGCACAGGCTGCGGATGGCAGGCAGGTTGGAGCGGCGGCCCAGCGCAATCAAGAGTGCAATCGGAAAGGCCATGGTCATGGACAGCGAGGCCAGCAGCAGCGTGAGCGGCAGACCGCCCCAGAGCGAGGTCTCTACATACGACAGGCCGAACACGCCACCGCGCATCAGCGTGAAGAAGATCGCCAGCACCACCACCCACAGGGCACCCAACCAGGGCTTCCAGGCCAGGCGCATGCAGCTCAGCACCAGCAGGCCCATCAGCAGCACCGTGGCAATCAGCGGACGCCACTCGTCATCAAAGGGGTAGCGCCCGAAGATGATGATGCGGTACTTCTCGCCAATCACGCCCCAGCAGGCACCCAGAGCGGCGTGGCAGGTTTCGTAGTTCTTGATCCAGACCGCGTTGATGAACAGCCACTGGATCAGCGGCGGCACGATCCACAGCAGCACCGCGCCTATGGCCAGCGTGCCCAGGCTGGTGCGCAGATCGCCAAACAGGTTGGCGCGTATCCAGGCCACAAAACCCTCCACCTTGACGGGTGCCGGGCGTGGGGAAATCGGTTGAAAAACTTGTGCGGTCATGGTGTTAACGCTCCTTGATCGCAGAGCGCGTGTTGTACCAGTTCATCAACATGGAGGTGATGAGCGAGGTGCTCAGGTACACCACCATGATGATGGCAATGCATTCCACGGCGCGGCCGGTCTGGTTGATGGCGGTGTTGGCAATCGACACCACATCGGGGTAGCCAATGGCCACGGCCAGCGACGAGTTCTTGGTCAGGTTGAGGTACTGGTTGGTCACCGGCGGAATGATCACCCGCAGGGCTTGCGGCAAGGTCACCAGACGCATGGTCTGGCCCCGGCTCAGGCCTAAAGCTGCAGCCGCCTCGGTCTGGCCCAGCGCCACCGACTGGATGCCACCGCGCACCACCTCGGCCACAAAGGCCGCGGTGTAAATCGTCAGGCCCAGCAGCACCGAGAGGAATTCGGGAGTGAGGGCGCCACCGTTTTCAATCGCGAATTCACCCTGCATCGGCATATTGAATTCAGAGGGTGCGCCGCCCATCAGCCAGCCCAGCACGCCAAAGCCGATCACGATGCCCACCGGCACCCAGAACAGGCTGCGCGGCACACCGGTGCGCTCAAACGACCGGATGGCCCAGCGGCGATAGACAAAGGCCACGACCAGCGCCAGGCCCATGCCGATGGCGGCAAAGTACTGGCCGGTGGCCCACACCGGAATCGGAAAATTCAAGCCGCCCTTGCTCAGGTACAGCGGGCCCAACACCAGCGGGTTGGCCGAATCCGGCAACACTTCGGTAAACATCAGGTACCACATCAGCAACTGCAGCAGCACGGGGATGTTGCGAAACAGCTCCACATAGCAGACGCACAGGCCGCGCACCAGCGCGTTGCGCGAGAAGCGGCCCACGCCGATCAGCGTGCCCAGAAGGGTGGTGAGTATCAGGCCGGTGATGGCGACACGCAGGGTGTTGGTAAAGCCGATCAGGTAGGCGTGCCAGTAGTTCTCGCCGGAGTCAAAGGCAAACAGGCTCTCGCCGATGTCGAAGCCGGCCGCGCTGTTGAGAAAGTCAAAGCCGCTCTGGATGCCGCGCTCGCGCATATTGGTCTGCGTGTTGTGCGCCAGATAGCCCACGCACAGGGTAATGAGCACCACAGCGAGCACCTGGTAAACCAGGCCGCGAAAGGCCTGGCTGCGCCAGGACCAACTCTTTTGGGGTGGGGTGTTGGACATGCAATCCCTCTAGGTGTTTTGGAAAAAACTCAGCATGAAAAAAGGGGTAGGACACAGCGTGTGCCCACCCCTTGCAGCGCCGGTCGAGCCGGCTGCCTTTCACTTAGCGAATGGGAGGTGCGTACTGGATGCCGCCCTTGTTCCACAGGTTGTTCAGACCGCGTGGCAGTTGCAGGTCCGACTTGGGACCCACATTGCGCTCGAAGATCTGGCCGTAGTTGCCGGTGGCCTTGACGGCGCGGGCCAGCCACTCCTTGTCCAGACCCAGCAGCTTGCCGGTGTCTTCGGTGGTGCCCAGAATGCGGCCGATGGCCGGGTCTTTGCTGTTGGCCTTCAGTTCGTCCACATTGGCCGAGGTGATGCCATATTCTTCGGCTTCGAGCAGACCGAAGATGGTCCATTTCACAATCGCCGCCCATTCGTCATCGCCCCGGCGCACCAGCGGGCCCAGGGGCTCTTTGGAGATCAGCTCTGGCAGGATGATGTGGTCGGCCGGGTTCTTGGCCGACTTGTTGCGCACCGAGGCCAGACCGGAGGCGTCGGTGGTGTAGGACACGCAGCGACCGGAGAAGTAGGCACCTTCCACGGCTTCGAGCTTTTCAAACACCACGGGCTTGATGTTCAGGCCATTGGCCTTGGAGTAGTCGGTCAGGTTCTTCTCGGTGGTGGTGCCGGACTGCACGCACACGGTCTGGCCCTTGAGCTGCTTGGCGCTCTTGATCTTGCTCTTGACGGGGACCATAAAGCCCTGGCCGTCGTAGTAGGTCACGGCGGTCTGGCTCAGGCCGAGCGACGCATCACGGGTCAGGGTGAAGGTGGTGTTGCGCGACAGGATGTCGATTTCGCCGGACTGCAGGGCAGTGAAGCGGGCCTGTGCCGACAGCGGCACGTATTTCACCTTTTCCGCATCGCCCAGGGTGGCGGCAGCCACGGCGCGGCAGACATCGACGTCGATGCCGGTCCATTTGCCGCTGGAGTCGGCCGCGCTGAAACCGGCCAGGCCGGTGTGCACGCCGCAGATCACCTGACCGCGTGCCTTGATGCCGTCCAGCGTTTTGCCCGCGAAGGCGGGGCTGGCCGCCAGCGTGCCCAGGGCCAGCACAACTGCGGCAACGGTTTTCAGGGATTTCATTGTCATGTTCAAGTTCTCCAGTTAAAGAAAGGTTCCACCATGGTGCCCATGCGGCACCAAAGCAGTGAATGTAGTGGCATGTTACGCGCACAACGCTCAGGGTTTACTCTTGCGCTTCATGCAAATACGTCATGAGCTCAGTTGCAATTTGCGGATGGCCTGCGGTAAATGCAGAAAGCATGCCATGGGCCTGCGCGCTAGTCGCCGTGAAAGCGAATCGCGTTGCGTCCTTCTTCCTTGGCCTTGTACATGGCAGAGTCGCCGCATTGAAGCAGTTGGTCATGGCTGTGTTCATTGCCCACAAAGACGACCACCCCGATGCTGGCAGAAACGCGGTAGTCCACACAGGTGCCGGCGCTCGCACTGGCATGAACCGGCAGGCAGTAGGGCGCAGAGATGCTGACGCGGATCTTCTCGGCGATGGTTGCCGCTTGGGAAACAGACTCCCTGCGCTCTTTGTGCAGGTCACCCAGAATGACGACGAATTCGTCGCCGCCAAAGCGCGCGACCGCATCAACCTCGCGCACACACGCGCTCAGGCGCGCGGCGGACTCCCGCAGCAAAGCGTCGCCCACCTCGTGGCCGAAGCGGTCGTTCAGGGGTTTGAAGTTGTCCAGGTCCAAGAAAATCAGCGCGGCGTGGCGTCCGGTGCGCTTGCTGGAGGCCATGGTCTGGTTCAAGCGCTCGATGAGAAAGCGGCGGTTCAGCAGGTTGGTGAGCGGATCGTGGAATGCCAAAGTGCGAACCTGCTCCTCAATGGCTTTTTGCTCGGTGATGTCCAGGCAATGTCCCACATAGCCGATAAACCCATTTTGGCTGTCGTAGCGCGGTGCCCCATCGTCCAGTATCCAGCGGTAGACACCGTCATGGCGGCGGATGCGGTACATCATGCTGAATTTTTCCCGCCGGTCAAAGGCCCTGGTAAATGTGGCCAGACAGTGTTCGAAGTCGTCCGGGTGCACGCCTGCGGCCCAGCCGTAACCGTATTCCTGCGCCAGCGTTCTTCCGGTAAACCGCAGCCAGGGCTGGTTGAAGTAATAGCAAGCCTTGTCCGTCCCCGCTAACCAGATCAGGGCCTGCCCGTTGTCAGCTACGTCCCGGTACAGTTGTTCGCTATCCTGCAAATCTTTTTCCGCCTTGCGCTGCTGCGTGATGTCGCGCCAGACGCAAAAGAGCAGGGGCTGGCCCGCATGCGTGGTGCTGGAAAGCGTCACCTCGGTGACCAGGCCTTCGCCATCGGCCTTGGTGAGAACCCATTCGAATTGGTGGCGGCCCTGTTGCAGGGCGAGTTCCATCATTCTCTGGGCCTTGGCCGGTGAGTCCTCGCCGTCGGCCTGTACAGGCGGTGAAATTTCAGAAGGCCGGAGGTTGAGCAATACCTCCCGGCTGGGATGCCCCAGGGTTAAAAAAGCCGCTTCATTGCACTCAACAATGCGGTTGCCATCCAGGATCCAGGCCGGCACCGGCGAGAGGTCAAACAAGCGCCTGAACAGGGCCTGCTCGTCCGCAGCAGGTGCAAACCCGGTGATCGGGGGCGCAGTGCCCGGTGCTTCTCTGGCCTTCATATCCATTCCCCCCGGAAAGCCCCTGGCATGGGCTCTTTGTACGTTGTGATGCCTGCTCTTTTATGCGTTTTTAGCATTTTCAGTAAGGACTTTAACCGCAAATATTCCTGCGGGGGGCGTGGGTTTGTGGTGCTTACAACCCGGGCGGCACCAGCGCCTCAGGGCTGGTGGCGCCCGGGTTGACAACTCGCAAGGCTTGCCGGTGTGCTCTGGGTAGGCTGGCGCACAGAAATTACAAATAGGTGGACAAAATGGCGAATTTCTCGGTATTTGTTACGCGGTTTGCTATCGCGCGCGGTCTGTTGACGGGACCGGTCTGGCTGGTTTGCGGCGCCCTGACTGTGGCCGTGTTGGGCGCGTGCGCTGCGGATGTGGGCGTGGAAATTGAAAATACCCAGGCTGCCCGGGAGGTGGCGCGCCTGAGCAGCCCTGCGGGCTCGGTTTACGCGGGCTGGAGGGTGTTTCAGGACCGGTGCGCTGCGTGCCACGGGGCCGATGCGGTGGGGACAGCGATGGCGCCCGATCTGTTGCCGATCGTGGGGCAGATGGGGCCCCGCAGGTTTGTGGGCTTGGTGCTCCAACGCTACGACTGGAATCTTCCGCCGCCTCCGATGGGCAAGGAGCGTGAGACACGTGACGCCCAGATCGAAGGTGTGATGCAACGCCAGGAGCCGGCCCTTGCGATGCCCGCGTGGGAAGGTCACCCCGCGGTCAGCGCCCATATTGCGGATTTGTATGCTTATCTTGCGGCCCGGGCCGAGGGCACACAGGGCAAGGGTCCACCACCACAATAGGCCGGGGCCTCGGTTTTTTTTTGAACTGCCGCGCGGGTACAGTCCGGCGTCAACTTATGCCGGTTTTTACTGTGGGGTGCGCTGTTGCGCCCTTAAAATTTGGGAGATGCCCCGCTACATCATCCATTTGATTTTTGCCTTGGCGGCGCTTTGCGCTGTGGGATGCGAAGCTGGTGTTTTGCCCGCCACCGTATCGAAGTACAAAATCAGCGGCACCGATGTCGCCATCCTGCGCGACGCTGGCGGTACGCTGTCGGCAGACGAGCTGGAGCGCCCCGACATTGCCGCCAGGTTCGTGCCGTTGAAGGGGCCGCCCCAGCTGGGTTATGCCAAAGACGTTGTCTGGTTGCGCCTGAGCCTGCAGCGCCTGGAAGACGCACCGCGCAGCTGGATTCTGGCGTACAGCAATCCCTATATCAATGACTTGCGCCTGTATTCCCGAGCGGCTTCGGGCTTCACGGTGGCACAGGTCGGGGACCAGTATGCGTTTGCGGGGCGTGCGCTGAAGTCTGGTTTCCCCGCGTTCGAACTTGCATTTCCGGACGCCAGCCCACAGACCTTTTATTTGCGCATGGACACCGACTCCAGTCTGGCGGGTGAGTTGGTGGTTTGGCAACCGGATGCCTGGCGGGAGCATGTGCAACTTGAACTGTTCTATTTCGGCGCTGTGCTGGGCATGATTTGCATGTCGTTCCTGATTTCCATCGTCCATTGGCTCTACAGCCGTGAACGGCAAATCCTGCTTTTTGCCATGTTGACGGTCACCACTTTCTTGATGGTCGCGGCAGGCCTCGGGCTTTTTGCACCGGTCTTTGCGCCTACACGCCCGGCAATTGCGGACCTGATGGTGCCCTGGTCTCTGGCTTTGTCGACGGTTGCAGTTGGGGTCGTGTTTGGCCATGCGCTGAACATGCGGGCTGACTTTCCCCGTTTGCACCAATTTTTCAGGCTGGCGTATGTCATTGCATTGGCTGCCCCCTGGACCCGCAACTTCAATCTGTACAACGTATGGGGCGGGCCGATGTTGCAGCTCGACTTTTTGCTGGTTGTATTCAGCACCGGCTGGGTTTCCTGGCTTCGTTGGCGTTCAAAAGCCCTGGGTGCGGGTTACTTTTTTGCTGCGCACATGACCGTGATTGGCTCCATGTTTACAGGACGGTTGATGTTGCTGGGACTGTTGCCCACCAACAGCGTCACCGAACTGAACTGGATTCCAGGCGTGTTGACCTTTCTGTTTCTGGCGCATGCCGGCATTTTTGTGGCTTCGCAGGCGGTAAAGCAGGAGCGTGATGCCGCCTTCGCCGCGGCCAAAACGGCGAGCGAAGTGCTGGTGAGCGAGCGCAAATTGCGTGAAGAACAAACGGTGTTTTTCTCTTTCGTGGCGCACGAATTGCGCTCGCCGTTGGCGGCCGTCCTGACCGGCGTGAAAAATCTTGAAAATGAATGGGCGGAGGTGCCGGAAAAAGTGCGTGTCCGAACCCAGCGGATCAAAACGTATGCAGAAAGAATGGGCAGCCTGATCGACCGGCATCTGACCTTGCAACGTTTGAATGATGCGGACTTCCAGCCCCGGTTTTCCCCGTGTAATCCGCGTCACATCGCGCAAGAGTGCCTGGGGCGTGTGCGCCCCCTGTTTGGGGACCGCGTCTTTGCCGTTGACTATGCCGCGGGCTTGCCCGCTTCAGTATCGGTAGACCCGGAGCTGCTGCACATGGGGCTGGAAAATTTGTTGATCAATGCCGCCAAGTTCAGTCCCGCAGACAGTGCCATTACGCTTGATGTGTTTGCGGATGCGGCTTTGCATTTGCGCGTGAGTGACCGGGGGCCTGGCATTCAAGCCGAGCAACTGGGTCGCTTGTTTTCCCTGTTCAATCGGGTGCAACAAGCCGGCTACGAGGGCGGTTTCGGTATCGGCCTGGCCATTACCCGGCGCGTTGCGATTGCGCACGGCGGCAACCTGGACTACACGGACCGCGCCGGCGGTGGAGCCGTCTTTACACTCAGCCTGCCGATCAACGGATAAGCAAGGGAGCACTACATGACTGCCGTCCTGATTGTGGAAGATGATGAGGATCTGCGCTTTGAGCTATCCGATTATTTGACTTCCCGTGGCTATACGGTCCACGGTGTGGGCACCCTGGCTGCTGCGGATCTGGTGTTGCATCAGGGCTTTGCGTTGTTTGTGTTGGACATCAATTTGCCCGATGGCAGTGGCATGGATTTTTGTCTGCGGGTGCGTCCCTATGTGCGGGCGGGGATCGTCATGATGACCGGGCGCAGCGAGCGTGAGTTGAGAATCCAGGGCTTGAAGGGCGGGGCGGATGCCTATCTGGTCAAACCCGTGGACCCGGAGGAATTGGATGCGACCCTGCAAAGCGTTTTGCGCCGGACGACTGAGCACCGCTTCTCGGTCGTAACGCAGGCACCCATGCCGGTGCAATGGCGCGTGGACCATGTGCGACTGACACTTTCGGGGCCGAATGCCAAGGCTTGCAGGCTAAGCCGGGGCGAGACCTTGTTGCTGGTCGCACTGGTGCGGGCTGAGGGTCAACAGATATCCCGCCTGGACCTGTTGGCGGCATTTGAGGCACAGGGCGTTGCCAGCAGCGGGCGCCGGGTGGAGGCCCTGATCAGTCGATTGCGCAGCAAGGTGATGGAGGAAATGAACCTGGAGCTCCCCATTCAGTCCATTTACGGTCAGGGCTACGCGTTTTTGGACCACGCGCGCGTTATCTAAGCCTTGCGGATTCTGAGGATTGGTGAACATTGGCGGGTGTTTGGCCCATGCGCCAAACTTTCGCATCAGTCCAAACTTCGCTGGAATTTTTGCTGTTGCAGCAAACGATGCTGAATGCAGCCAGTGGGTTCGGCATTTATCCGTCACCAGGTGCCTGGGGTGCAGCGCGTGGAGTGCGTCCAGTTTGGGCGCGCTAGAGGGCCACGTAGCGCCCGGTGCGGTGGTTGATGGCCAAGGTCTGGTTCAGCACCACGGCGCCCAGTACGGACAGGGCGATATGCCACCAGTCCGTCAACGCAAAGGCCAGAACCACAATCGCGCAGTCCAGCGCCATCTGGATCAGCCCGGCCCGCCAGCCAAAGCGCTCCTGCAGATACAGCACCAGCACGTTGAAACCGCCCAGGCTGGCACGGTGCCGGAACAGAATCAGCATGCCCGTGCCCATCAGCAGGCCGCCGGCTACGGCCGCAAACACCGGGTTGATGGTGCCCAAAGAAATCAGCTGCGGCAGCCCATTGCTGATGGTGGCCAGCAGCGCCACCGAGGCAAAGGTCTTGAGTGTGAACTGCAGCCCCATGCGCTTGTAGGCCAATCCGTAAAACGGCAGGTTGATGCAGAAAAACACCAGCCCGAAATTCCAGCCAGTGGCGTAGTGGATCAGAAAGGCAATGCCGGCTGTTCCGCCGGTTAGCAGACCGGTGCGGCCGAACATCACCACGCCCAGGGCTACGAATAATGTGCCGGTCAGCAGCGCCTGTATGTCTTCATGCGCACGGTGGCGCAGGTCCGGCTGGGGGGCATCCATGCAGGCCTTGAAACTAGCAGCTGGCCGACTGCTCGGCCTCGCTGTGCGAGGTGTCGCAACTGCCACCGCCACAGTCGTGAATTTCCCTGTCGGCAAAGGCTTGCGGGTTGCTCACGGTGCCGCTTACCGGGTCAAACCCGGCCGAGCGCAAATGCAGAGACAGCGCGGCGTCCATGCTCTGGATATGGTTAGCCAGCCACAGGCCCAGCTCGTAAGCCATCTGGCGCACCAGATCAAGCTCGCCCAGGAGCCCGCGTTTGCCACCTTCGCGCATGACCTGCAGGATGACGCTGTGTTGGGTGGCGTGGCAGTTGCCGGCGGCAAAGCCGGTGTCTGCCATCCACTGGTCTTCGCGGTCGAAGTGTTCCTGGGTGTGGTCTATCAGCAGGGCCCAGCGCGACAGCAGCGTTTCATCGGGCGCCAGCACCACTTCGGCCAGCAGGGCCACGCATTCCTCGTGGGTATCGTCCATCACCGGCATGTCCAGGCCGAGGGTGGGGCTCCATTGCACGGGGGTGCGGTCCAGGGTGGCGGTTGGCATAAGGCAGTGTCTCCAAATCAGGCGCGTAGCTTAGCCGCTGCGGGCAGCCGGGTCCTTGATGCATGTCACCTTCTTGCGAATGTGTGCCTGCGCTGGCGGCCCTTGCCGGGCAGTCGATAATTGCGCCCTGTTTTCTCAGGCACCTGACCCATGACATTTTCGTTTCCCCCTCCCGCTCTGGCCCATGGACACGACCTGGGTTCGGTCTTGCAGCAGCAAGGTTTCGCCGTGCTGGGGGCACACGCCGTGGCGCAATTGGCTGGCGTCCCCTTGCCTGAGATGCTGACTTGGTGTCCGGGTTGGGCCACGTTGCCACCCGACAACTACCTGCGCGACGGCGGACGCTACCGGCGGCGGCGCCACAGCTGCTTCAGGGTCGATGCGGACCAGGTGCAGCAGGTGGTGCATCGCCCGCACTGGCAGCCGCTGGAATACAACGCCCTGCACGGCGGCCTGGAGCGCCACTTTGAGCCGATGGCGCAGGACCTGGTGGCGCAGCCCTCCTGGCTGAAATTGCTGTCCTGGCTGGGCCAGGTCTGTTCCGGCCTGAAGGGCGCGCAGCCCTGGTTTGTCGAGGCGCACCAGTTCCGCATTGATACCACTGACGGCATTGGCCGGCCCACCCCAGAGGGTGCGCACCGGGATGGTGTGGACATGGTGGCGGTGTTCATGGTGGCGCGCGAGGGCGTCAAGGGTGGCGAGACCCGCGTGTTTGATGCCGATGGCCCGAACGGCCAACGCTTCACCCTGGACCAGCCCTGGTCGCTGTTGCTGCTGGACGATGCCCGCGTGATCCATGAATCCACCCCGATCCAGCCGCTGCAACCCGGCGGGCACCGCGATACGCTGGTAGTCACGCTGCGTGCAGGGGGCTTCCAAGCGGAGGCGTAGACTAGCGCCCTGTAAGCAAGTGGTACGGATGCAGGTTCAAAATTTCGGGCCACGGGCTTCACCCGATTCATTTCTAGCAACCAGGAGACATACAGTATGAGCAAGCGTGATGTAGTAGTTTTGGGCATTGCCCGTTCGGCCATTGGTTCCTTCGGCGGAGGCCTGTCGGACATCGAGCCTTGCGAACTGGCCGGTACCGTGATGAAGGAAGCCGTGGCCCGCTCCGGCGTGGACCCCAAGGCCATCAACTATGTAACCGTGGGCAACACCATCCCCACGGAAAGCCGTTTCCCCTACGTGGCGCGCGTGGCCTCCATCCAGGCCGGCCTGTCCCAGGAATCGGTGGCCATGGCGCTGAACCGCCTGTGCTCTTCCGGCTTGCAAGCCATCGTCACCACCGCGCAAAACATTCTGCTGAACGACTGTGACTACGGTATTGGCGGCGGCGTGGAAGTCATGAGCCGTGCCGGCTACCTGTCCGCTGCGATGCGCAATGGCGCACGCATGGGCGACAGCAAAATGATCGACACCATGGTCTCCACCCTGACCGATCCGTTCGGCGTGGGCCATATGGGCGTGACCGCTGAAAACCTGGTTGCCAAGTGGGGCATCACCCGCGAAGAGCAGGACGCGCTGGCTGTGGAATCGCACCGCCGTGCCGGTGTGGCGATTGCCGAAGGCCGCTTCAAGTCGCAAATCGTTCCCATCGTCAAGAAGACGCGCAAGGGCGACGTGGTGTTTGACACCGACGAGCATTGCAAGCCTGAAACCACCATGGAATCCCTGGGCAAGCTCAAGCCTGCCTTCAAGAAAGAAGGCGGCTCGGTGACGGCCGGTAATGCCTCCGGTATCAACGACGGCGCTGCCTTCTTTGTGCTGGCTGACGCGGCCGTGGCAGCCACTGCGGGCCACAAGCCCATGGCCCGCCTGGTGTCCTACGCGATTGCCGGCGTGCCCAACGAAATCATGGGCGAAGGCCCCATCCCCGCGACCAAGCTGGCCCTGAAAAAGGCTGGCCTGACCATGGATCAGATGGACGTGATCGAAGCCAACGAGGCATTCGCCGCCCAGGCCATCGCTGTGGCCCGCGGTCTGGAACTCGACATGAGCAAGACCAATCCCAACGGCGGCGCGATCGCCCTGGGTCACCCCATCGGCTGCTCCGGCGCCTTCATCGCCACCAAGCTGGTTTATGAACTGCACCGCACGGGTGGCCGCTACGGTCTTGCCACCATGTGTATCGGTGGCGGTCAGGGTATCGCGGTGATTTTCGAACGTCTGTAAGGACTAGCCGGGGCTCTTAACCCCGCGCCGGGCCGCCCCAAGCGGGGTTGGCCCCTTGAGGGGGCAGAGAGCTACATGCAATGAGCGAACGTGGGGGCTCTTAACCCCGCGCCGGGCCAATGGAATGGACGCCCCTTCCAATAGCGGCATCTAAGTGCCAAAGTGGGGGGTGTTACTTAACCACCCGAAGCGAAAGGAGCGTCCACCATGGAGATT
>CANFIH010000118.1 GCA_947446855.1 Burkholderiales bacterium | reverse complement strand
GCCACATCTCGCCCAATGCGCGCATGGGGGGCAAATGGGTGAACCCATCCGTCTTGAAGCGCTGCACCCTGCCCCCCTCATGGTCCACACTTATCAGCAGGTCGGGCCGCAGTTTCTTGATGCTGCGACACAGGGCGGTGAGTTGGGCTCGGTCCTGCCAGTTGCGGGCAAACAGAATCATGCCGCCGACCAAGGGGTGTTGGAGGCGCTCGCGATCAACCTTGGACAGAGTCAGGCCGGCGATATCAATGATGAGGGGTGCGTGCAAGGTCATGGCTTGGGGTGCGGGAGTGAAATGGGGTGGTCTAGTTAATTGGGGTGTCTGGGCTGTTGCGCTCCACCACGCAAAAGCTGGCCGCGTAGTCGGTCTCGTCCGTGACGCTGACATGCGTGTGCAGACCGCGCGCTTCGCACCAGTCCTTGAGCACACCATGCAGCACGATCACCGGTTTGCCGCTGCGCTCATTGGCTATCTCGCACAGCTTCCAGGTCATGGGCATGCGCATGCCCAGCCCTATGGCCTTGCTAAAGGACTCCTTGGCGCTGAAGCGCGTGGCCAGGTAGCGCACGCCCCGCTCGGGCCAACGGGCACTGCGGGCTTTCCAGGTTTTGAATTCAGCCTCGCTCAACACCTTGGCAGCAAAGCGGTCACCGTGGCGCGCCAGGCTGTCACGAATGCGGCGCACATCGCAGATATCAGTGCCAATGCCGTAAATCATGCTTGCAGGCAGCGCAGGTAAGCCTCAACCGTGGCGGCATAGCCCAGTTCCAGGGCATCGGCAATCAGGGCATGGCCGATGGAGACCTCGCTCACACCCGGGACCTGTTGTACGAAGGCAGCCAGGTTGTCGCGGTTCAGATCATGTCCCGCGTTGACGCCCAAGCCCACATCCAGGGCCGCTTGGGCAGCGGCGGCAAAGCGTGCCAATTGGGCTCCTTGCTCCGGTGTGCCCCAAGCTGCGGCATAGGGCTCGGTATAAAGTTCCACGCGGTCCGCGCCCACGTCCCTGGCGGCTTGCATGGCAGCAGGCTCGGCATCCATGAACAGGCTGACACGCAAGCCCAGCGCATGGGCCTGTGCAATCAGCGGCTGCAAGCGCCCGGCATCGGCCGGAAAACTCCAACCATGGTCGCTGGTGAACTGGCCCTCGCCGTCGGGGACAAAGGTTACCTGGTGCACCGGCAGCTGGCGCGCGCGCAGGTCGGCCACGCATTCCATGAGGTTGTGAAACGGGTTGCCTTCGACGTTGAATTCGCGCTCGGGCCAGGCCTTGAGCAATTCGGCCAGTTCGCGCACGTCGTCAGCCCGGATGTGGCGCGCATCCGGGCGCGGATGCACGGTGATACCGGCGGCACCCGCCTGCAGGCACAGCGTGGCCGCACGCGTCACGCTGGGGATGCCCAGATGGCGCGTATTGCGCACCAGTGCCACCTTGTTGAGGTTGACGGATAGATTGGTGGTGGCGGGTTTCATAGAGCTTGTATGTCCATCATCATTTGCCGGGAGCGCAGGGTCTTGACCCCGCAATGGTAGTGCAGCAACTGGCGCAACTGGGGCTTGAGCTCGGACATCATCTCGGCGCAGGCACGCAGCGTGGTGGTGAAAGGCGCGTCGTTTTGAACGGCGGCCTGCAGACGCGTCCACTGGGCACCGGTCAAGGCGCCGCGTTCATCAGCCTGCGCCTGGCGCAAACCACCTTCCGGAACCAGGGTGTAGCGCATGGCGTCTTCCAGGCCGCCCAGGGTCAGGGTCTGTTGGTCCAACTGCGGTAGAAAGCCGATCTCGCGCAGCAGTAGGAGCTCCCAGGTGCGTAGGGCTGCCTGCAACACTTCGCCGTGTTCACTGGCAATGATCTGCACCACGCGGGCGTAGATATCAAACAGGTACGGATGCGGGTCGTCGCGCGCCAGCAGGGTCAGCAGCAACTCGTTGAGGTAATAACCCGACAGCAGCGCGTCACCCGTGGGCATCACATGACCGCCCTGCCACTCGGCGCTTTTGAGGCTGCGGATTTCGGCATCACCGCCAAAGGCCAGATGCAGCGGCTGCATGGGCAGCAGGATGGGCCTGAAGCTCGATGAGGGCCGCTTGGCCCCCTTGGCCACCAGCGCAATGCGGCCGTGGTTGCGGGTGAAGACTTCCAGAATCAGGCTGGACTCGCTCCAGTCGTAGCGATGCAGCACAAAAGCAGGCTCGTCAGAAAAGCGCTTGGTTGCCATGGTTCAAAACTTACCTGGCCGGAGCGTGCATGCCCCCATACCAGGAATGCCGCGGAACCGGCTTTGCCGGGCCGCTGGCATTGCCCCCTGCAAGGGGGAAAGCGGCTACGCGCAGCGAGCAAGCCGGGGGGTGTTCATTCATACCCAAAACTGCGCACCCGCGCGGCATCGTCGGCCCAGCCGGAACGGACTTTCACCCAGAGTTCGAGGAACACCTTGGCATCGGCCAGCTTTTCCAGTTCCACGCGGGTTTCCATGCCGATGCGCTTGATGCGCTCACCCTTGTCGCCGATCACCATGGCCTTGTGGCCGTCACGCTCCACCACGATGGTGGCGGCAATGCGCAGCAGGCGCTTCTGGCCTTTGCGGGCCGGCGGCTCTTCTTCAAATTTGTCGATGACCACGGTGGAGGTATAGGGCAACTCGTCGCCGGTCAGGCGGAACAGCTTCTCGCGCACCAACTCGCTGGCCAGGAATTTTTCGCTGCGGTCGGTCAGTTCGTCTTCACCGTACCACCAGGCCTGCTCGGGTAGAAAGCGTTCGCACACGCCCAGCAGGCGCTCCACATCTTTGGCGTTTTTGGCCGACATGGGCACGAACTCGGCAAAGGCATGCTTTTGCTGCATTTCCTGCAGCCAGGGTGCGATGTCGCCGCGGCGGTGCACGTTGTCGAGCTTGTTGGCAATCAGAATGGTGGGGATGTCTTTGCCCAACAGGGCCAGGACGCGCGCATCGGCCGGTGTGAAGCTGCCGGCTTCCACCACCAGCAGAATCAGGTCCACATCGTTCACCGCGCCCTGCACCGTCTTGTTGAGCGACTTGTTCAGCGCGTTGCCATGCAGGGTCTGGAAGCCGGGCGTGTCGACAAACACAAACTGGGTCGCACCCTGCGTGTGCATGCCGGTGATGCGGTGGCGCGTGGTCTGCGCCTTGCGCGAGGTGATGCTGATCTTCTGGCCCACCAGCGCGTTGAGCAGGGTGGACTTGCCCACGTTGGGCTTGCCCACAATGGCGACCAGGCCACAGCGCTGGCCTTCTGCCTGGGTACCTGGCTCGGCCAGGCGCGGCGTGCTCTTGAGCAGACCCTGCAACATGGCATCCAGATCAGGCTGACTGTCTTCTACGGATTCAGCAGCCCGCTCCACTGGCTTTTTAGCGGCCTTTGCCACTGACACCGGAGGCTTGACGACCGGGGCATTGACCACCGGTTTTATTTGCGGCTTGGCGGCTTGCTTCTCTGCCTTGGTGGGCGTCTTGAAGACGGCTTGAGGAGGGGCTTTTTTGGGGGCGATAGTCATGTTGGGTATTTGGTTTTTAGGGTTTGCAACATGGCTGTGGCTGCAGCCTGCTCCCCGGCACGGCGCGATCCGCCAATGCCACGTTCTGCCAGTCGAAACTCAGGGATTTCGCACTCCACATCGAAGGTCTGCTTGTGCGCCGCACCGAGGGTGCCTACCACCTTGTACTGCGGCAGTTTCATCTTGCGCCCCTGCAGCCATTCCTGCAACTCGGTTTTGGGGTCCTTGCCGATGGCATCCATTTGCGGGTTGATCTCGACGGTGCTGAAGAGGCGGTGCACCAAGGCCTGCGCCTTCTCAAATCCGGCATCCAGATAGACCGCGCCAATCAGCGCTTCCAGGGCATCCGCCAGAATCGAAGGCCGCTTCTGTCCGCCAGAGCGCATTTCGCCTTCACCCAGGTACAGCAGATCGGGCAGCCCCAAGTCCACGGCAAGTTGATGCAAGGTTTCCTGTTTGACCAGATTGGCACGTACGCGGGACAACTCCCCTTCAGCCAATGTGCCAAGGCGGGCATACAGCAGGCCGGAGATGGCCAAGCCCAGCACGGAATCGCCCAAGAATTCGAGTCGTTCGTAATGGTCTATCGAAAAACTGCGGTGCGTCAATGCGCGCTTGAGTAACGACAGGTCGGAAAATGCATGTTGCAGTCGGCGCTGCAACTCCTGGAGACTATCAGCCACTTATTTGGATCGACCTTCGTATTTCAGTGTCAAAAATGCCGGGCCTAGCAGATGGATTTCACGTTGGTAACTGTAGGCCACCACGATTTTGTCGCCTTGCTTGCTGATGTCCAGGTCTTTACTGACAATGGATTTGATGTCATCGATCTGCGACGCTTTGTCAAAAATTGACCGGATTTCGCTCGGAGTCTGTCCCTCGTTAGCCGCCTTTTGCGCCGCCTTCTGAACAGCCATGTATTCAATCGCCGTCGGGAAAATTTGCGCCGCCACCACGCCTGCCATGGCCAGTATCGAGGCTAGGAACACCAGACCGATGAATGAGATGCCGCGTTGCCGGGACCTGCGTTGAACAGACATGTTGTTCCCCCTGCTCAATTCAATTGAAGAACCCAATCCGCTTGGGATTGCTGAAGTTCATCCACACAACAATTGCTTTGCCGACGATATTGCGTTCCGGGACAAATCCCCAGTAGCGTGAATCCATCGAATTGTCGCGATTGTCGCCCATCATGAAATACTGCCCTTCGGGAACCTTGCAGGTCACGCCTTCAATGGTGTAGTCACAGCCTTCATGTCCGGCAAATTTATCCGCACCCGGCACAAAAGCGGGACGATCCTCGTCATTGAGCAGGCGGTGCTTTTTCTCACCCAGCACCTCTTCGTACTGCTTGTAGTAACGCATGGCGTCCGCATCAAAAAACTCCGGCACCGCCGTGGTTGGCTGCACCTGGCCATTGATGGTCAACCGTTTGTTCAGGTAGGCGACGGTGTCTCCGGGCACACCCACCACACGCTTGATGTAGTCCAGGCTGGGTTTGGGCGGATAGCGGAACACCATGACATCGCCGCGCTGGGGTTTGTTGACCTCCAGGATTTTGGTGTTCAACACCGGCAAGCGAATGCCATAGGTGAACTTGTTGACCAGAATCAGATCCCCCACCAGCAGCGTAGGAATCATGGAGCCCGATGGGATTTTGAACGGCTCAAACAAGAAAGAGCGAAGCAAAAAGACGGTAACGATGACCGGAAAAAGTCCGGCAGTCCAGTCCAGCCACCACGGCTGCATGTAGAGCTTGAGTTTGGCCTCTGCAATGTCGCCATCCACCTGGGCAATGCCCATACCGGCGAGGTCGGCACGGCGCTTCGCATCATTGGCTTCCAGTGCGACGACTGCAGCCAGGCGGCGTGGCAAAAAGTAAAAGCGCTCGGCCAGCCAGTAGACACCGGTGACAACGGACGCCAGGAATAACAGCAGTGCAAAGTTTCCTTCGACAGCACCGAAATACCAGGAAGCTGCGTACAGCACGAAGGCGCCAAGAATGGCAGAGGTCAGGGCTTGCATCAATCTTCCACCTGCAGAATGGCCAGGAAAGCTTCCTGGGGGACTTCGACCGATCCGATTTGCTTCATGCGTTTCTTGCCTGCTTTTTGTTTTTCAAGGAGCTTTTTCTTGCGTGAAATATCACCGCCATAACACTTGGCCAGCACGTTCTTGCGCAGTGCCTTGATTGTCTCACGGGCAATGATATTGGCCCCGATGGCCGCCTGGATCGCAACGTCGTACATCTGGCGCGAAATGATCTCGCGCATCTTGGCGACCACCGCGCGGCCGCGGTACTGGGACTGTGAGCGGTGGAGCATGATGGACAGTGCGTCGACCTTGTCGCCGTTCAGCAAAATGTCGACCTTGACCACGTCTGCAGCCCGGTATTCCTTGAACTCGTAATCCATAGAAGCATAGCCCCGGCTCACGCTCTTGAGCTTGTCAAAGAAGTCCAGCACGATCTCGGCCAGCGGCATCTCATAGGTCAACACGACCTGACGGCCCTTGTAGGCCATATTCATCTGCACGCCGCGCTTCTGGTTGGCCAGCGTCATCACCACGCCCACATATTCCTGCGGCATATACAGGTGCACGGTGACTATGGGTTCGCGGATTTCGGCGGTCTTGCCCACGTCCGGCATCTTGGAGGGGTTCTCCACCATGATCACTTCGCCGTCGTTCTTCATCACCTCGTACACCACACTGGGCGCGGTGGTGATGAGGTCCTGGTCGAACTCGCGCTCCAGACGCTCCTGCACAATTTCCATGTGCAGCAGGCCCAGGAAGCCGCAGCGAAAGCCAAAGCCCAGCGCTTGCGAAACCTCGGGCTCGTAATGCAGCGAAGCATCATTGAGCTTGAGCTTCTCCAGCGCGTCGCGCAGTGAGTCGTACTCGCTGGCTTCTGTCGGATACAGGCCGGCAAACACCTGCGGCTGTATTTCCTTGAAACCCGGCAAGGCTTCGGTCGCAGTAAAAGCAGCCCCGCCCGTGCCGCCCTTGATCAAGGTCACGGTGTCGCCCACCTTCGCGGCCTGCAGTTCCTTGATGCCGGCGATGATGTAACCCACCTCGCCCGCTTCCAGCGATTGGCGCGGTTCATTGGCCGGCGTAAACACGCCCAGGTTGTCGGCGTTGTATGTCGCACCGGAAGCCATCATCTTGATGCGCTCGCCCTTGGCCAGGCGTCCATCCACCACACGCACCAGCATCACCACACCCACATAGCTGTCGAACCAGCTGTCGATGATCATGGCGCGCAGGGCAGCCTCCGGGTTTCCTTTGGGCGCGGGAATGCGCGCAACAATGGCTTCCAGAATTTCGTCGATGCCGATGCCAGTTTTGGCCGAACAGGGAATGGCGTCAGTGGCATCAATGCCGATGACGTCTTCAATTTCACTGCGCGCGTTGTCGAGGTCTGCATTGGGCAGATCGATCTTGTTGAGCACCGGCACCACCTCCACTCCCAGATCGAGTGCGGTGTAGCAGTTCGCAACGGTTTGCGCTTCAACGCCTTGACTGGCGTCCACCACCAGCAATGCGCCTTCACATGCAGAAAGAGAACGACTCACCTCGTATGAGAAGTCCACATGTCCGGGCGTGTCAATCAAATTAAGGTTGTAGACCTGCCCGTCAAGTGCCTTGTATTTAAGCGAAGCGGTTTGCGCCTTGATGGTTATCCCACGCTCTTTTTCGATGTCCATCGAGTCCAGAACCTGCGCTTCCATTTCACGCGCCTCAAGCCCTCCGCAGCGTTGAATCAAGCGGTCGGCGAGAGTGGATTTGCCATGATCAATGTGGGCAATGATCGAGAAATTTCTGATGTGATTCATCAATGGAGAGCTTCAAGTGATTGAATTAAAACGGTAGCGCAAGAAAAAAGGGCGCGACCAGTTTGGACGCGCCCTGAACCAACAATCTTTTGGCAACTGCGAAAGTTGGAACTTCATTGTAGGCAAAAAGTACAGGATTCACAGCCAAAAAATTTGAGCAGGGGGACAGTTGCAAGTCCACAACAGTAAACTTATACACAACTTATTAACAATACGAGGGCTGACTTTAAGGACAACATGTGGGAGAACTGTGAATCGCCTACGACGCCTGGAATACATCCCACATCATGGACTTTCGACTACGCTTTATAGCCAAATCGACCTTGTCAGCGCTCCTATTCTAACCAAATCGGACTAACCCCTCCAGGAAGTTAGCGCGTGCCGACATCTGGCGACCGCATCAGGCGGGTTCAAAAAAACAATCCATCCCCACAAAACAACCCCATACCTTGCTGTGGAATGGGGTTGTCGGACAGACCTCCATGCTTATTTCGACACTTTCAGGATCGCGTACTGGGTCCAGTCGCCGCGCCGGAACAACACGCTCAAGGCCTTGGACTTGTCGAACTTGGCGATCACCGCCTCGAATTCCTTGACATTGCCAATCTCAACGTTGCCGGCTTGCAGGATCACATCGCCCTCCCGCAGACCGGCACGGGCCGCTGCTTCATTCGCGGCCTCTACGCGCACGCCGCCTTTGAGTCCCAGTTCTTTTTTCTGCGCATCGGTTAAATCCACAACAGCCAGTCCGAACGCCTGGGCCGCACTGGAGGCTTTGGGCTTTTCTTCCTTGGCTGGTCCTTTGGCCACCGGCTTGTCCGACTCCACCTCCGCAATCACCACACTCAGTTCACGCGTGGCGCCGCGCCGGAACACGGTGACCGTGCTCTTGGTGCCGGGTTTGGTAGCACCCACCACGCGTGGCAAGTCGCTGGATTTCTCGACCGGCTTTCCATCGAATTTGGTAATGATGTCGCCCGCTTCCACACCACCTTTTTCGGCCGGCGAGCCAGCCTCCACGCTGCGCACCAACGCACCAATAGGCTTGCCCAAACCGATCGACTCCGCAACTTCCTTGCTGACCTGGTCAATCTGAACGCCCATGCGTCCGCGTGAAACACGCCCGCTGGCGCGGAGCTGGTCACTCACACGAATGGCCTCGTCCATGGGAATGGAGAACGAAATACCCATATAGCCGCCAGAGCGCGAGTAAATCTGGCTGTTGATGCCCACCACCTCACCACGCATATTGATCAAGGGGCCGCCCGAGTTACCGGGATTGATGGCCACATCGGTCTGAATAAAGGGCAGGTAGTCGCCGGTGTCGCGCAATTTGGCACTAACGATGCCGGCAGTGACAGAATTCTCCAGGCCAAAAGGTGAGCCAATGGCCATCACCCATTCACCCACGCGCAGTTTGTTGACATCGCCCACCTTCACGGCGGGCAGGCCGGCCGCCTCAATTTTGACCAAAGCCACATCGGAGCGCTTGTCAGCGCCAATGATCTTGGCCTTAAATTCTCGTTTGTCAGGCAAGGTGACCAGCACCTCATCGGCGCCATCCACCACGTGGGCGTTGGTCATGATCAATCCATCCGAAGACAGGATGAAACCCGAGCCCACTCCTTTGGGCTGCTCTTCTTCCTGCTGCTGCGGTTGCGGCTGGTTCTTTTTGGGTGCCTGCTTGGGAAGATTGGGTATGGGCAGGCCAAACCGGCGGAAGAAGTCCAGCATCTCTTCTTCGTTGGGGCCACTCTGCGTGGCATGCGACACCAATTTTTCAGAAGTCCTGATATTGACCACCGAAGGCTCCACCTGCTCCACCAGATCGGTGAAATCCGGCAAGGTCCGGGACTGTGCCTGCGCCGCCTGCAAGGGCAAGGCTGCAAAACATACTACAGAAAAAATGCTTGCCACCGCAAAGACGGCGCGCGTTGCGCCCAAAATCCGAGCCTTCATTGTGTATGTCCAATCATTTCAAAAAACAGTAAAGCGAGAAAACCCCTGTCTTGATTTAAGGGCTGATTTTCACTGCGCAAGGGCAGGGGCAGATGTCAATAACGTAAAGATCACATCCGAGTCCATACGCACAGATGCAGTACCTTGGATCATGCGCGCCGCTTTTGATTCGGCTGGCTCCCGGAGATCGAAGTGGCGGCTACAAGCGCTCTGCGCATGGCACGCCAGCGGGCGGGCTCAGCTCCCGCTTCGAGCCACAACCATTGCTGCGCGCCGGGCTCAAAATGAATTTTCAGCAAGAGCAGAACCTGCAAGTCCCATACGCAGGTTATGGATCGCACTGCACCATCGTCCGCGCCAGACCAATGCCATTGCTCACCATCCCAGCGCAGCTGTCCGACTGGCGCATTTCGACCGGCCCTTATGGACAACAGGACGCTGACCACCAAAACCAGCAGCAGCACCGGGGAGGCGGCACCCCAGCCCTGGCGCACCGAGAAACCCGCCCAAGCCAAGGCGGCACACAGCGCCAAGGCCGTCGTCAACCGGCGTTGCCAGCGCGCCGGCCGCACGTCCCAGGAAACGGCGGGTGGCCGGTGCATGGCCATTGAGAGGACGCGAGCGCCTTAGATGCGCTTGAACACCAAGGAACCGTTGGTTCCGCCGAAGCCGAAGTTGTTCTTCAGCGCCACATCAATGCGCATGTCGCGCGCGGTGTTGGCACAGTAGTCCAAATCGCACTCCGGGTCCTGGTTGAACAGGTTGATGGTGGGCGGGCTCTTCTGGTGGTAAATCGACAGAATCGTCACCACAGACTCCAGTCCACCGGCGCCGCCCAGCAGGTGGCCGGTCATGGACTTGGTGGAGTTCACCACCGTCTTCTTGGCCGCATCGCCGAGTGCTGCCTTGATGGCGTTGGTCTCGTTGATGTCACCCAGCGGCGTGGAGGTGCCGTGGGCGTTCAGGTAGTCGATCTGGTCCGGGTTGACACCGGCATTGCGCATGGCGTTGACCATGGCACGGCGCGGGCCATCCATATTCGGGGCCGTCATGTGCCCTGCGTCGGCACTCATGCCAAAGCCGGCCAGTTCGGCGTAAATGCGGGCGCCGCGTGCCTTGGCATGTTCGTACTCTTCCAGCACCACCACACCGCCGCCCTCGCCCAGCACAAAGCCGTCGCGGTCGCGGTCCCAGGGGCGCGAAGCCGTGGCAGGATCGTCGTTGCGGGTGCTCAGGGCGCGCATGGAGGCAAAGCCGCCCACACCCAGGGGAGAAATCGTGGCTTCAGAACCACCAGCCACCATCACGTCGGCATCGCCGTACTCAATCATGCGACCGGCTTCTCCGATGCAATGCAGACCGGTAGTGCAAGCCGTGACGATGGCGATGTTGGGGCCCTTGAAGCCGCACTTCATGGACACGTGCCCGGCCGTCATATTGATAATGGAGGCCGGTACAAAAAACGGGGAGATGCGGCGCGGGCCGCGCTCCATCAATTCGGTGCGGGTGTTTTCGATCAGCGGCAGGCCGCCGATACCGGAGCCGATCACGCATCCAATGCGTGTGGCTTCTTCTTCACCCAGTGCGTCGCCCGTTGGCAGGCCGGCGTCAGCCACTGCCTGCATGGCCGCAGCGATGCCGAAATGGATGAAGGTGTCCATGGTGCGGGCTTCTTTGGTCGTCATGTACGACTCCAAATTGAATCCACGCACTTCCCCGGCAATCTTGCAGGAAAAAGCAGACGCATCAAAATGGGTGATCAGGCCGATACCGGACTTGCCGGCCAGCAGATTGGCCCAGGTCTCAGGGACCGTATTACCGACGGGACTGACACATCCCAAACCAGTGACAACAACGCGACGACGGGACATAGGATTTCAGTTTCAGCAGTTCGTCAAAGAGATACCGACAGAGCGGTATGAGGAAGGTGCAAATGAAATGGGCCTGAATGCCTGGCGAATCAATCGCTCAGACCTGCAGGCCCATTCGGCAACGCCCGCAAGAAACCCTGATCAGGCTTTCTTATGCGTGTTGGCGTAGTCGATAGCGTTTTGCACAGTCGTGATTTTTTCGGCGTCTTCGTCAGGAATTTCAATTCCGAACTCATCCTCCAAAGCCATCACCAACTCCACGGTGTCCAGCGAGTCAGCACCCAGATCGGCCACGAAGGCTTTTTCGTTGGTGACTTGCGACTCTTCAACACCGAGTTGCTCGGCAATGATTTTTTTGACGCGTACTTCAATATCGCTCATGTGTTCACTCTAAGAGTTGTTAAGAATCCGAGATTTTACCCTTGCTGGGGAAGCATTCCCCAACCGGACTGCCGAACGGATGAATCGGCTGCATTTCACAGTCTACATGTACATGCCGCCATTGACATGCAATTCTTGCCCCGTCACGTAGGCGGCTTGCGGGGATGCAAGGTAACACACCGCGTGTGCGATGTCGGAGGGCTTTCCCAGGTGGCCCAAGGGAATCTGTCCCAACAGGGCTTTGTGCTGGTCTTCACCCAGGCCGGCGGTCATATCAGTGGCAATAAACCCAGGGGCTACGCAGTTCACCGTGATGTTGCGAGAGCCCAGTTCACGGGCCAATGCCCGCGTCATGCCCGCCACACCGGCCTTGGCTGCAGCGTAGTTCGCCTGGCCGGGGTTGCCGGAGGCACCGACCACCGACGTGATGCTGATGATGCGGCCATAGCGCTGTTTCATCATGGTGCGCATCACGGCGCGGCTCATGCGAAAGACACCCTTGAGGTTGGTATCCATCACGGCATCCCAGTCTTCATCCTTCATTCGCATGGCCAGCGTGTCACGCGTGATGCCGGCGTTGTTCACCAGCACCTGGAGGCCGCCGTATTCCCTGGCCACAGCGTCCAGCAGTGCTTCTGCGGCAGGCCCGTCAGTGACGTTGAGTGTGCGACCATCACAACCGGAAAAACCTGCCAGTGCTTCACGGATTTTGGCGGCGCCGTCATCGGTGGTGGCGGTGCCTATCACTTTCAATCCCTGGCGTGCCAGTTCCAGGGCAATGGATGCACCAATGCCACGGGATGCCCCTGTAACCAGGGCCACTTGGCCTGCAAATTGCACTTCACTCATGCCAACACTCCCTTGACTTCTTCCAATGTGGCCGGATCGAATAGCGCCGATCCCGTCATCTCTGCATCAATACGTTTCACCATGCCGGCCAGTACCTTGCCGGGACCGCATTCCACCAGATTCGTGATGCCCATGGCCTTGATGGCCTGCACGCACTCCACCCAGCGCACCGGGCCAAAGGCCTGCCGGTACAGGGCGTCACGGATGGCATCAGCACCCGTCTGCACCGCGACATCAATGTTGTTGACCAAGGCAATCTGCGGCGTGGCGAATTCAATCTCTGCCAAGCGCGCACGCAGCTTCTCTGCGGCAGGCTTCATCAGACTGGAGTGAAACGGTGCCGACACCGGCAAGGGCAGCGCGCGCTTGGCGCCATTGGCTTTGAGCAACTCACAGGCTTTTTCCACGGCGGCCTTGCTGCCGGAAATGACCGTTTGCGCCGGGTCGTTGAAATTAGCAGCCTGAACGGACTCCAGGGAGCCCGCGCCAAAAGACTGTGTCACTTCCAGACAACCGGCGGCCACGCGTGCCGCATCCATGCCTAGAATGGCCGCCATGGCGCCAGCGCCCACTGGCACGGCT
>CANFIH010000117.1 GCA_947446855.1 Burkholderiales bacterium | reverse complement strand
TGCTGGCCTGTGGCGCCTGGGAATGGGCGCGATTGAATGGATACGGATTTCGTGCAGCGCTTCGTACGGGTGCGTTCTGCGCATTGTTGTGCACCGCGGCTTGGCACTTTGGTCTGCCGGGCCTTCGTCTGGGGCTGATGTGGAGCCTTATTGGCGGCTTATGGGTACTGGCAGGCGCCTGGATTTTGCGCTCTGGTGCACCCGCTTGGAGGTCCTTGCCTGCCTTGGTACGCCTCATTGGTGGTGTCTTCTTGCTCTGGGCGGCCTGGTTGGCCATCATGCAGGCACGCCTGATTGGCATTAATTTTCTGTTGTCCGTCCTGGTACTGGTTTGGGTCGCCGATAGTGGCGCCTATTTTTCTGGCCGTGCCTTGGGTGGAAAGTTTTTCACCAACAAGTTAGCGCCATCGATCAGCCCGGGCAAGACCTGGGAAGGCGTGATGGGTGGGATTGCTGCAGTGTTTGTCGTGGCGCTGCTGTGGATGTATGCGGATCGTCACACGGATCCTGATTCCCTCAGTCTGTACAGTCGGTTGTGGACTGCCGGCGTGCCTGTCATGCTCGTTGGCTGTGCGTTTTTAACTGCGATGAGTGTGGTTGGTGATCTGGTGGAGTCGCTCTTCAAGCGCTCGGCGGGTGTGAAGGACAGTAGCAACCTGCTGCCCGGTCATGGCGGCGTGTTGGACCGCGTGGATGCTTTGCTCCCCACATTGCCCTTGGCGCTGATGTTGGTCACAGGAGGCTTGCTGTGAAACAGTCAGTAGTAATACTTGGTTCAACCGGCTCGATCGGTGTCAATACCCTGGACGTCATGGGAATGCACCCGGAGTTGTTTCGGGTGTTTGCACTGACCGCATCCACCAGTGTCGACGCTATGTTCGCGCAATGTGTGCAATACCAGCCGACATTTGCAGTGATGGCCGACGCGCACAGCGGGCTCGACTTGCAGCAACGTTGTGCCGCACAGGGTCTTGCCGTTCAGGTGCTGTGGGGAACTAAGGCGATTGCCGACATGGCAGCACATCCTGAGGTGGATACGGTCATGGCAGCCATTGTTGGTGCCGCTGGTTTGGCGCCTTGTATGGAAGCGGCCCGCAGTGGCAAGCGCCTGCTGCTGGCCAATAAAGAGGCCTTGGTAGTGGGCGGCCATTTATTTATGGAAGCCGTCAGGGCCGGCGGAGCGACCTTGTTGCCTATAGATAGCGAGCATTCCGCCATTTTCCAATCCTTACCGGATGATGTGCAAAGTTGGCAGTCCCGAGTTGACAAGATCATTCTGACCGCCTCGGGCGGACCGTTCCGAACCCGTGATCCGCAGACCTTGCACATGGTGACGCCGCAGGAGGCGTGTGCCCATCCTAATTGGGTCATGGGGCGCAAGATTTCTGTGGACTCCGCCACCATGATGAATAAGGCGCTTGAGGTGATTGAGGCCAAATTCCTGTTTGGCATGGAGCCGCGCCAGATCGAAGTGGTAATCCACCCGCAAAGTGTGATTCATTCCATGGTGCAGTTTGTTGACCATTCGGTGGTGGCACAGTTGGGCACGCCCGATATGCGGGGTCCCATTGCCTACGGACTGTCCTGGCCGGCGCGCATTCACAGTGGAGCGGCTGCGCTGGATTTCACTCAGATGGCCGCGTTAACGTTTGAGCCCTTTAGCTCGCACGACCACATGCGGCGCTTTCCCGGTCTGAATCTGGCATGGCGCGTGCTAGAGGGCCCGGACGGTGCACCTGCGGTTCTGAACGCGGCCAATGAGGTGGCTGTAGACGCGTTCCTGAACGGAAAAATCCGCTTTGACCAGATTCACCAGGTCAATCTGGAAACCTTGGATGCTGTGCAGTTCACCCGGCCGGAGTCACTGGACGCATTGATTGACCTCGATAGGCAGTCACGCTTTACGGCGCAAGGCATTTCACGCAGGCTGGGGCGCTAAGCCGCATTTTCATGCCGCTGACACTTGCTGCATTCTTGGTTGCGATTGCATTGTTGGTCGCAGTGCACGAGTGGGGGCATTTCGCCATGGCGCGTGCCTGCGGCATCAAGGTACTTAAGTTTTCCATTGGCTTTGGGCCGCGCGTGATGGGTTGGACCTCCAAGCGTTCGGGCACCGAATATCAGATTGGCTTGTTGCCGCTGGGTGGTTTCGTCAAAATGCTGGACGAACGTGAAGCACCCGTGCCGGATGCCGAGTTGGCATTTGCCTTTAACCGCAAGCCCCTTGCAAGCCGGGCCGCCGTGGTGGCTGCAGGACCCGTCGCCAATCTGTTTCTGGCGCTGCTGCTATACACCTGCGTTAATTGGATGGGGGTGACAGAACCAGAAGCGATTGTGTCCAGGCCTCCTGCTGATTCGATTGCTGCCCAGGCCGGGTTTTCGGGCGGTGAGCGGATTCTACAAGCGGGTTTTTTGGATGATCCTCTGGAAGACGTTGCATCCTTTGAAGATGTGCGTTGGTGGCTGACACGGGCCGCTTTGGGGTCCAAGGCCCTGCAACTGTCCTTCCGGCCACCACACGAAGCCACGGTGCGCACCGTTGTGCTGCCCCTACAAAGTCTGGATGTGACTCAGGCTGATGCGAGCATGTTCAACAGCATTGGCTTTGTCAGTCCTTATGCACCGGCGAAGATTGGCAATTTGACGCCTGGAGGGGCTGCGGCCGAAGCAGGCCTGCTTCCTGAAGACCGGATACTGCAGGTGGATGGTCTGCAAATTGTGGACGGTGCCCAACTGCGTGATTGGATTCGCCACTCCGGTATGCACCAATTGCCTGCGCCGCAGCAGTGGTTGGTGGAGCGCGCAGGCCAACGGCTTGTAATACGGGTCACACCGCGTCAAGTGCATGAGGCGGACCAAACTTTCGGTCGTGTTGGCGCGATCGTTGGTGGCGTGCCATCTATGGTGCAGGTTCGCTCCGGTTTCTGGAGTGGTATCAGGAAGGCCGCTGAAAAAACCTGGGAGGTCTCGGGGCTGACCTTACGGATGATGGGGCAGATCCTAACGGGCGCAGCCTCGGTTCGCAACCTGAGCGGTCCCATCACGATTGCAGACTATGCAGGTCGTTCAGCAGCCATGGGTTTGGAGCAATTCATGGTGTTTTTAGCCTTGATTAGTATTAGTTTGGGGGTGCTCAACCTGCTGCCTCTGCCGGTGCTCGATGGCGGACACCTGATGTATTATGGTTGGGAGGGCGTGACTGGCCGTGCGGTGTCCGAGGCATGGATATCTGGTTTGCAACGCGTGGGTCTTGCCCTCCTAGTCGGGATGATGTCGATTGCGATTTTTAATGACATCTCCCGCCTTCTGTCCTGAGCGATTTTTGTGTTTTTTTCTATCCGAATATTTACCATGCGTTTGAATTCAAGCTTTGTACTGCGTGCCGTGGCTGCTGTCGTGGCAGGCGTGGTGGCCCAGGCCGCTTTGGCATTGGATCCTTTTTCCGTAAAAGACATCCGCGTGGAAGGACTGCAACGCGTGGAAGCAGGCACTGTGTTTGCTTCCATTCCCGTTCGCGTGGGAGATACCTACAGTGATGACAAGGCCGCAGCTTCGATTCGTGCGCTGTTTGCCCTGGGCCTTTTCAAGGACGTGCGCATTGATGCCAAGGACGGCGTACTGGTGGTGGTGGTGGAAGAGCGCCCCACTATTGCCGATGTGGAGTTTTCCGGCACCAAGGAATTTGACAAAGATGTGCTCAAGAAAGCCTTGCGTGACATTGGCCTGGCGGATGGCCGACCCTACGATAAGGCTTTGGTAGATAAGGCCGAACAGGAGCTCAAGCGCCAGTACATCAGCCGCAGCATGTACGCCACTGAAGTGGTAACTACGGTAACGCCAACCGATCGCAACCGGGTGAACTTGAGTTTTTCGGTCACCGAAGGTGACACGGCAAAAATCAAGGAAATACACATCGTTGGAGCCCAAGCCTTTACCGAGTCCAAATTGTTGGACCAGTTTGAGCAGGATGCGGGCGGCTGGTTGAGCTGGTACACCAAGTCCAACCGTTACTCGCGTACCAAACTCAATGCAGACATTGAAGCCTTGCGTTCCTTTTACCTGACTCAGGGGTATCTGGAGTTCAAGGTGGACTCCACCCAGGTGGCGATCTCTCCTGATAAGCAGGGTATGAGTATCACAGTCAATGTGACCGAAGGTGATCGCTTTGTGGTGTCCAAAATCAAACTTGCCGGTAATTACCTGGGCAAGGAAGAGGAGTTTCAGTCCCTGATTACCATCAAGGCCGGTGAGGCTTACAACTCCGACCAGGTGGCACAGACGACTAAGGCCTTCAGTGACTACTATGGCAATTTTGGCTTCGCCTTTGGCCGTGCGGAAGCCAAAACCGACATCGATCGCAGTACCAACCGGGTGGAAATTACCCTGGTGGGTGACCCCTCGCGCCGAGCTTATGTGCGACGCGTCAACGTGGCAGGTAACGACCGGACGCGTGACGAGGTGATCCGTAGGGAGTTCCGGCAGCTCGAAGCATCGTGGTACGACGGAGAAAAAATCCGTCAATCACGTAATCGTGTGGATCGACTGGGATATTTCAAGGAAG
This sequence comes from Burkholderiales bacterium, assembly GCA_947446855.1. GTDB lineage: Bacteria > Pseudomonadota > Gammaproteobacteria > Burkholderiales > Burkholderiaceae_C > Allorhodoferax. Next base: position 9,020 of record CANFIH010000117.1, on the reverse strand, counting down.
TCACCCTGGATACACAGGAGGTCGCAGGAACACCGGATCAGGTGGATTTGACTGTGAATGTGGTGGAAAAACCCACCGGAAGTATCAGTTTGGGTGCCGGTGTTTCCAGTGCCGACGGTTTGGGATTTACCTTTGGTTTCCGCCAAGACAATGCTTTCGGTTCCGGCAGTTCCCTGGGGATTGAGGTTAACACCAGCAAGTACAACCGCACGCTGGCGTTCAACACCACCAACCCGTATTACACCGAAGACGGCGTGTCCCGGTCCATCAATCTGGCTCAGCGCACCAGCAAGCCCTATACGGATATCGACAGTTATTCCATTCAGACCACTGGCGCCAGCATGGTATTTGGTGTGCCATTTACGGAAAATGACACAGTTTTTCTAGGTGCAGGCTTTGATCGGACGGAAATTATTCCAGGGACCTTATTGCCCACGGTGTACCAAGACTTTGCCAACGAATTCGGGCTGGTCACCTATTCGCTACCCCTCACGGCGGGTTGGTCACGTGATACGCGGGACAGTGCATTGGTACCCAGCACCGGGCGGGTCTTGAGACTCAACGGTGAGTGGAGTGTTGCCGGCGATCTGCGTTACGCACGCAGCACAGCGCAACTCCAGCAGTTTTTCCCCTTGTCCAAAAAAATCACTCTGGCGCTTAATACCCAGGTCGATCTGGGTACGGGCACAGACGGTTTGAGCTACCCGGTGCTCAAAAATTACACCTCCGGGGGCTTGGGCTCGGTGCGTGGTTTTGAACAGGGCAGTTTGACCACGGCATCACAACGCGCCGCCGTGCAAGCTGCAGGTGGCGTGACTACGGGTATTGCACCTGGCGGCCCCAAGCGGCTGACCTTAAATGCCGAAGTGCTGTCTCCCTTCCCGGGTGGCGGCAACGATCGTACGCTACGCTGGTTTGGCTTTTTGGATGCGGGTGGCATTTACGGCCCCAACGATGCGATACAGATGGACGATGTGCGGGCGTCTGTTGGTATAGGTATCAGTTGGATCTCTCCCGTGGGCCCCTTGCGTTTGGCTTGGGCCAAGCCAATCAAGCAGTTTGATGGCGATAAAATACAGACCCTGGCTTTTAATATTGGAACTTCTTTCTAATGAAGACACTTAATACAATTTGGGCTTCCGCCCTGATGTGCGTTGCCCTGGCTTCCGGTGTGCAGGCCCAGGAATCACGCATTGCGTTCATCAATTCCCAGCGCATCACAAGTGAATCGGGCCCTGCCAAGGCGGCCACGGCTAAGCTGGAGGCGGAATTTTCCAAACGCCAGAAAGAATTAACCGACTTGCAAAGCTCTCTCAAGACCTTTAGCGAGAAGTTCGAGCGCGACGCGCCCACCATGACCGAGAGCCAGCGCACGGCCAAGCAAAAGGAATTCGTGGAGCAAAACCGCGACTTTCAGCGAAAGAAACGTGAATTTGACGAGGATCTGAACGGTCGTCGTAACGAGGAACTGCAGCAGGTTTACGAGAAGGCCACCAAAGCTATCAAGCAGCTTTCTGAGACAGAAAAATATGATTTGGTGGTGCAGGAGGCCGTGTACTTCAACCCCAAAATTGACATCACCGACAAGGTCATCAAGATCCTCAACGCCGGTGCCAAATAAGCATCTGGCCAGCGCGTGCTAAGCCATGCCACTGACGCTGGCTTTTATCGTTGAGTCCCTGGGTGGCGTGTTGGTTGGCAATCCCTTGTTGGAAATCAAGGGGCTTGCGGCGCTGGAAGCAGCCCAATCCGGGCACATCAGTTTTCTAAGCAATCCCCGTTACCAGGGTCAATTGCGCACCACACAAGCTGGTTGCGTGATCGTTTCGGCTGCCATGCAGGAGGCGGCGCCGGCGGGAGTGTCCTTGGTCGTTACGGCCAACCCATACCTTTACTACGCGCGACTTACCCAACTTTGGCGTGCGCACCACAACCGGCACAGCTCTGTGGGTGTACATCCCAGCGCAGTGGTGGATCCGGAAGCCCGGGTGGATGCCACGGCCTTCATCGGGCCGCTGTGTGTGGTGGAGCGCGGTGCCCGCATCGGGCCTGGAACCATTTTGAAGTCACGCGTTACGGTGGGCGAAGATTGTGTGATCGGGGCCCGCTGTATTCTGCATTCCGGCGTGGTTATTGGTGCCGATGGCTTTGGCTTTGCCCCGGACGGCGAGCGTTGGGAAAAAATCGAGCAACTGGGCGCCGTTCGTATTGGTGATGATGTCGAGATCGGTGCCAATACCTGCGTAGATCGAGGCGCGCTGCAAGACACAGTGATTGAAGACGGTGTCAAGCTCGACAACCTGATTCAGATAGGGCACAACGTGCGTGTAGGCCGCAATACGGCCATGGCGGGCTGCGCTGGCGTGGCCGGTAGTGCCACCATCGGTCCGAATTGCACCGTTGGCGGCGGGGCTGTGGTGTTGGGGCATTTGACGATTGCCGCCGGGGTAAATATTTCGGCAGCCACCGTGGTGACCAAGTCGATTGCCAAGCCCGGGCATTACACCGGCGTATTCCCGCTGGACGACAACGCCTCATGGGAGCGCAACGCCGCAACGCTCAAGCAGCTGCACACCTTGCGCGACCGAATAAAAATTTTAGAGAAAGAAAATAAATCATGATGGATATCCACAAAATTCTCAAACAGTTGCCCCACCGCTACCCCTTTCTGTTGGTGGACCGGGTGCTGGAACTTGAGAAGGGCAAGCGCATCAAGGCGGTGAAAAACGTCACCATCAACGAGCCGTTTTTCCAGGGCCATTTCCCGTCTCGTCCAGTCATGCCGGGTGTGCTGATGCTCGAAGCCCTGGCCCAGGCTGCCGGTCTGCTGGCCTTTGACGCCCTGGGAACCGCCCCCAGCGAAGACATGGTGTATTACTTTGCCGGCATTGACGGGGCGCGCTTTAAGCGGCCGGTGGAGCCTGGCGACCAACTGATTCTGGAAGCCGAATTGCTGCGCACCAAGGCCGGCATTTTCAAGTTCAAGGCCAAAGCCACGGTGGATGGCGAACTGGCTGTGGAAGCCGAGCTGACCTGCGCCATGCGCGCAGTTGCCTAAGGCGGTGCAAGTGAGCAGCATTCACGCCACTGCGGTGGTGGACCCCAAGGCCGAGCTGGACAGCAGCGTCACTGTAGGCCCCTACACAGTCATCGGCCCCCATGTACGCATTGGTGCGGGCACCACGATAGGCCCGCATGTGGTGATTGAAGGCCACACCACCATTGGCTGCGACAACCGCATTTTTCAGTTCAGTTCGCTGGGCGCGATTCCGCAGGACAAAAAGTATGCGGGTGAGCCTTGCGAGCTCATTATTGGTGACCGCAACACGGTGCGCGAGTTTTGCACCTTCAACATCGGCTCGCCCGGTGATGTGGGCGTCACACGCATCGGCAACGATAACTGGATCATGGCCTATGTGCACCTGGCGCACGATTGCCAGGTGGGTAGCAACACCATTTTTGCCAATAACTCGCAATTGGCGGGTCACGTGCACGTAGGCGACTGGGTCATCCTTGGCGGTTTTACGGTGGTGCACCAGTTTGTGCGTATTGGGGCTCACAGCATGACGGCCATGTGTGCTTTACTGTTTGCCGATTTGCCGCCCTTTGTGATGTGCCAGGGCCAGCCTGCTGCAGCGCGTTCCATGAACTACGAAGGCCTTCGCCGCCGCGGTTTTTCACCGCAGCGTATCGGCGCAGTCAAGTCCATGCACAAGGCGCTGTACCGTGACGACCTCACGCTGGATAACGCCCGTGCGCGTATTGCCGCGCTGGTGGATGAAATCCCCGAAGCTGCCCCCGATGTGGAGATGATGCTGTCCTTTTTGGAGCAGACCTCGCCGCAACGCGGCATCGTGCGCTAGGTTTTTGTTGATGCTCGGAGATGTAAGCGACCGCCGTACTGCGCCCACTGTCGCCATGGTGGCCGGTGAAGTCTCCGGTGATCTGCTGGCCGGACTGTTGTTGGGGGGGCTGAAGGCGCGCTGGCCGGAACTGACCAGCTTCGGCATAGGTGGCCCGCACATGGAGCGTTGGGGCTTTTCTGTCTGGTGGTCATTTCAAAAGTTGGCGGTGCACGGTTTCAATTGGGAGTTGCTGCGGCGCTACCGTGAAATCGTAGGTATTCGCAACCAGATGCGGGAACGACTACTCAAGCAACGCCCGGACATATTTATAGGCACGGATGCGCCGGACTTCAACTTCAAGCTGGAAGAAGACTTGCGCGCTACCGGCATCAAGACGGTGCACTTTGTCTGTCCATCGGTGTGGGCGTGGAGGCCTGAGCGCATGGAAAAAATCCGGCGTAGCGCGGACCATGTGTTGTGCATCTTTCCATTTGAGCCCGAACTGCTGGCACGCCACGGCATTTCTGCTACCTATGTCGGTCATCCGCTGGCCAGTGTCATTCCGATGGAGCCGGACCGGGCGGCTGCCCGTCAAACACTGGGTCTCGATGCTGCCGCGCCACTGGTAGCAATACTTCCCGGCAGCCGCAGTTCTGAAATTGCCCATCTCGCTGAGCGGTTTATTCAGGCTGCGGCGTTGATGAAGGCGGCGCGTCCTGAGCTGCGGTTTGTGATGCCCATCGTGCCTGGCTTTCGAACCGCCATTGAAGGGCTGGTAAGGCAAAGCGGTCTTTCGGATTGCGTCACAGTGCTCAGTGGCCAGTCCCACGCGGCGCTTGCGGCCTGTGACGTGACGCTGATTGCCAGTGGCACGGCCACGCTGGAGGCTGCCCTGTTCAAGCGACCCATGGTGATCGCGTACCACCAGAACTGGCTGTCCTGGCAAATCATGCGCAAGAAGCGGCTGCAGCCCTGGGTCGGACTGCCCAATATTTTGTGTGCCGAATTCATCGTGCCTGAGCTGTTGCAAGACGCTGCCACGCCGCGGGCGTTGGCTGATGCAACGTTGGGCTGGCTGGATGCCCCTTCTAGTGATCCTTCAAGGCTGCAAGTGCTACGGACGAAATTTGCCGCTTTGCACCAAGACTTGCGGCGTGACACGGCGACAATAGCCACCGATGCCATCCAAAAAATCCTCCAAAGTTGATTCCAGCGCGGTGAAGCAAGGCGCCTTCGCCTGGGATATCGTCGGCTTGATTGCTGGCGTGGACGAAGCTGGTCGAGGGCCTTTGGCCGGGCCGGTAGTTGCCGCCGCAGTGATTCTGGACGACCTCAACCCCATTAAGGGACTCAACGACTCGAAGAAGCTTAGCCCGATGCGGCGAGAAAAGCTGTACGACGAAATCCGCGCCAAGGCATTGTGCTGCTCAGTTGCGCAGGCTAGCGTGGAGGAGATTGATCGGCTCAATATTTTGCAGGCCACAATGCTGGCCATGCGCCGCGCGGTTGAGGGCTTGCGTCTGAAGCCGCACAAAGTGTTGGTCGATGGCAACCGTCTGCCGGTAATGGACGTGCGCGCCGAGGCGATTGTGCGTGGTGACGCCACCGTGCCCGCCATTTCCGCAGCTTCGATCGTGGCAAAGGTTACGCGCGACCGCTGGTGCCAGGAGCTTGACGTGCAGTATCCGCAATACGGTTTTGCCGGGCACAAGGGCTATGGCACGGCTGAACATCTGGCGGCGCTGCAAACCCACGGAGCCTGCCCTGAACACCGCAAGACCTTTGCACCAGTAGCGCGTGTGTTGCTGTGAGGTCCAGCCATGATTGATCTGGTTTTTGTCACCTCCCGCGATAACGCACTGCTTAAAGAGTTGCGCAAGCTTGCCCAAGACAATACCGCCTACCGCAAGGCCGGGCGTTTCTGGATCGAGGGCGACCATCTGTGCAGCGCAGCTTTGCTGCGCGGGCTGCAGCCGTCAGTAGCGGTGTATTCCGATACGTTCTGGGCACAGGCGCGCAGCCCCCTCACAGAGGTGTCAGGAAAGAAGGTTATCGTTTCCGATGCCTTGTTCAAAGACATCAGTGCGCTGGAGTCTCCGGCAAGTGTCGGCTTTGTTTTGGAGCTGCCAACAGACCCTGCGGTACAGACTCAGGCCGCCACCGTGATCCTGGATCGGGTGCAGGATGCCGGCAATGTCGGCTCTATTTTGCGCAGTGCGGGGGCCTTTGGCTTTCGCCAGGTGCTGGCAGTCAAGGGAACGGCTGCACTCTGGAGTCCCAAAGTGCTGCGCGCTGGGATGGGCGCGCACTTTGGTTTGCATTTGGTCGAAGGTTTGAGTTTGGAAGACCTGCGGGCGCTTACGGTCCCACTGGTGGTGACCAGTTCGCACCAAGGTGGGTTGATTCAAGACTTGAAACTACCCAGTCCATGTGCCTGGGTGATGGGCCATGAAGGGCAGGGTGTTGGCCCGGAGTTGATGGCGCTTGCCTCGGTTTTTGCGCGTATCGGGCAGCCCGGGGGCGAGGAGTCACTGAATGTGGCTGCTGCTGCTGCCATTTGTCTGCACGCCAGTTCACTTTAAATCCGGGCCGCACCTGTCTGCGTAGTGGGGCATGGGCACTTGCACCACTACCTTCACTACTTGGCCGGAGTCGACGCGAAGGTTGAAGGCCAAGACACAAAGCCACCCCATTGGCGAACTGCAAATCAGGCGTCAGTCGTGAGGTCGGCAAACCCCATGGCGGCAAAGTCAAAAATGCCCCGAACTTGTGCAAGACTTACAAATTAACAGCCATCAAGTCTCGGGTAAGTACCTACCCTCCGCTATAATCGGTGGCTTTCCAGAAAACAGCTGTCCCAAGCGCAACTCTGAAACTTCCCCTCTCACAAGCATCCGCCAAGAGTCTTCTTGAGCGCGTTTGGGCCTAACCGTAACCCATTCGGAGTAACCAGTGCTTTTGTCTCTCAAGGGAACCTTCCCACCCGCCATCCTGGCGCTCGCAGACGGCACGGTCTATGTTGGCAATTCCATTGGGGCTACAGGCTCCACTGTCGGTGAAGTCGTGTTCAACACCTCCATGACCGGCTACCAGGAAATCCTGACAGACCCCAGCTATTGCCAGCAGATCGTCACGCTCACCTATCCCCACATCGGCAACTACGGCGTCAACCTCGAAGACATTGAGTCCGATAAAGTGCAGGCAGCGGGCCTGATCATCAAAGACCTGCCGCAGGTCGCATCCAACTTTCGCCTCAGCCAAACGCTGAGTGAGTACTTGGTGGACCAGGGCACGGTGGCGATTGCCAATATCGACACCCGCCAGTTGACCCGTCAACTGCGCACACAAGGTGCACAAAACGGTTGCATCCTTGCGTTGGCCGCCGGTGAAAAGGTCACCAGTGCTGCCATCGAACGTGCTGTCGCAGCCGCCAAGGGTGCACCGAATATGTCCGGTCTGGACTTGGCCAAGGTGGTTTCCAGCAGCGAGACCTATGGCTGGAGCGAGACCGAATGGGTGCTGGGTCAGGGCTATGGCCATCAAGCGCAGGCAAAGTTCCACGTCGTGGCCTTTGACTTTGGTGTCAAGAAAAACATTCTGCGCATGTTGGCCCAGCGTGGCTGCAAGGTTACCGTGGTGCCGGCGCAAACCTCGGCTGCCGAGGCTCTGCGCTACAAACCCGACGGCATCTTCCTGAGCAATGGGCCTGGGGACCCTCAGCCCTGCGACTACGCCATTGCGGCGGCCCAGGAACTGATCGAGTCGGGCATCCCCACCTTCGGCATCTGCCTGGGTCACCAGATCATGGCGCTGGCGTCGGGCGCCAAAACCTTCAAGATGAAGTTTGGCCACCACGGCGCCAACCATCCGGTCAAAGATTTGGACAGCGGCCGCGTCTCCATTACCAGCCAGAACCACGGTTTTGCGGTGGATGAGAAGACTCTGCCCGCCACCATGCGCCCCACCCACATCAGCCTATTTGACAATACGCTGCAGGGTCTGGAGCGTACTGACAAGCCCGCCTTCTGCTTCCAGGGTCACCCGGAAGCCTCACCTGGTCCGCAGGATATTGGTTATCTCTTTGACCGCTTTGTGGGCCTGATGGAGGCGCGCGCATGAGTTTTTACGGGGTCACAGATCTCTGGACCTATGTAATTGGGGCCTTCGGCATCATTTTGCTGCCCGGGCCGAACTCGCTGTATGTTCTGTCGGTTGCTACGGCGCGCGGCGTCAGGGCGGGTTACCAGGGCGCTTTCGGCGTCTTTCTGGGCGACACCATCCTGCTGCTGCTCACGGCGCTAGGTGCCGCCAGCTTGTTGCGCTCTAACCCGTCTCTTTTTTTGGTGGTTAAGTACCTCGGTGCTGCCTATCTCGCATGGGTAGGCGTGAATCTGATCTGGGCGGCCATTGCCAAGTGGAACAGCAATACAGTGGATAGTGCTCCAGTTGGTGAAGCTCCAGCCAATATGCAGCAACCGTTCAAGCGTGCCCTGGTTATCAGCCTGCTGAACCCCAAGGCGATATTGTTCTTGCTGTCCTTCTTCGTGCAGTTCATCGACCCCACGTATGAGACGCCTGCTGTTCCCTTCCTGATTCTGAGCACCATCATCATGGTGTTCAGTGCCCTGTACCTCTCTGCTCTCATCTTTCTCGGTGCACGTCTGGCGGCTGCCTTTCGCGCCCGTAAACGCCTTAGCGCCAGCCTGTCCAGTGGTGTGGGTGGCTTGTTCCTCTGGTTTGGAACCAAGCTGGCCACCGCAAGCCTGAACTAACAAGATCTACAAGATAAAAAATGCCAAAACGTACTGACATCCAAAGCATCCTCATCATCGGCGCCGGCCCCATCATCATCGGCCAGGCCTGCGAGTTCGACTATTCCGGCGTGCAGGCTTGCAAGGCCTTGCGCGAAGAGGGCTACAAGGTCATTCTGATCAACAGCAACCCGGCCACCATCATGACCGACCCGGCTACGGCCGACGTCACCTACATCGAGCCGATCACCTGGCAGACGGTGGAGAAGATCATCGCCAAGGAGCGCCCAGACGCCATCCTGCCGACCATGGGCGGTCAGACCGCTCTGAACTGCGCCTTGGATCTGTGGCACAACGGCGTGTTGGAAAAATACAAGGTTGAGCTGATTGGCGCTTCGCCCGAAGCCATCGACAAGGCCGAGGA
>CANFIH010000116.1 GCA_947446855.1 Burkholderiales bacterium | reverse complement strand
TGATGCCGATGGTGAACATGATGAAGAAGCTGTACAGGCCGGTCTTCTCCACCACCACGCCGTGCTCGGCCAAAAACTTGGTGACGATGCTGGCCGGGATGCCGGTCTTGGCAAAGGTGCCGTTCAGGTCCATGCCCGGCGTGACGATGGTGGCCTTGATCGGGTCCAGCATATTGAAGCCGGTGGCCATCTTGCCAAAGCCGTGCCAGTTGACCTTGACAGACTTGGCAGCCTTGCTTTCGCCCTTGAGGATCCAGTCGCTGGCGCGGCCTATGCCTTCTTCGGCAAACTTCTCCGGGCCCCAGACCTTGAACCACCAGTCGTCGCCGTATTCCTCGTCGATCTTGCGCATGGCGCGGCGGAAGTCCAGCGCCTCGGCAATGCTCTCTTCCACCAGCGCGGTGCCGCCGGGCGGCTCCATCATGGCCGCCGCCACATCGCAGCTGGCGATGATGCTGTATTGCGGGCTGGTACTGGTGTGCATCAGATACGCCTCGTTGAACAGCGGGCGGTCCAGCTTGACGGTTTGCGAGTCCTGCACCAGCACATGGCTGGCCTGGCTGATGCCAGCCAGCAACTTGTGGATGGATTGGGTGGCATAGACCATGGCGTTCACCGGGCGCGCGCGCTTCTTGCCCATGGAGTGGTAGCTGCCATAGAAGGGGTGGAAGGCGGCGTGCGGCAGCCAGGCTTCGTCGAAGTGCAGGTTTTCCACATAGCCATCGAGCATGTTCTTGATGGTCTCGGTGTTGTAGAGCACGCCGTCATAGGTGCTTTGGGTGAGCGTCAGCACACGCGGCTTCACCTTCTTGGCATCCACGCCCTTGAGCAGGGGGTTGGCCTTGATCTTGGCTTGGATGGAGGCAATCTCGAACTCTTCCTTGGGGATGGGGCCGATGATGCCGAAGTGGTTGCGCGTGGGCTTCAAAAACACGGGGATGGCCCCGGTCATGATGATGCTGTGCAGGATGGACTTGTGGCAGTTGCGGTCCACCACCACCACATCACCGGGCGCCACCGTGTGGTGCCAGACCATCTTGTTGGAGGTGCTGGTGCCGTTGGTGACAAAAAAGCAATGGTCGGCATTGAAGATGCGCGCGGCATTGCGCTCGCTGGCCCCGATGGCACCGTCGTGGTCCAACAGTTGGCCCAGTTCTTCCACCGCGTTGCAGACGTCGGCACGCAGCATGTTTTCACCAAAAAACTGGTGGAACATCTGGCCCACCGGGCTCTTCAAAAACGCAACGCCACCGCTGTGGCCGGGGCAATGCCAGCTGTAGGAACCGTCTTCGGCGTAGTCCAGCAGGGCTTTGAAAAACGGCGGCTGCACGCCTTCCAGATAGCTCTTGGCCTCTCGGATGATGTGGCGCGCCACAAACTCCGGCGTGTCCTCAAACATGTGGATAAAGCCGTGCAGCTCGCGCAGGATGTCGTTGGGGATATGGCGGCTGGTCTTGGTCTCGCCGTACACATAGATCGGCACATCCAGGTTCTTGCGCCGCACCTCCTCAATAAAGTGGCGCAGGTTCAGCACCGCAGGGTCCAGGTCCGGGCCGGGGGTGAACTCTTCGTCGTCGATTGACAGAATAAAGGCGCTGGCGCGTGACTGCTGCTGGGCAAATTGGCTCAAATCGCCATAACTGGTCACACCCAGCACCTCCAAGCCCTCCGACTCAATGGCTTGCGCCAATGCCCGGATACCCAGGCCGGAGGTATTTTCGGAACGAAAGTCCTCATCGATGATGATGATGGGAAAGCGAAACTTCATGGCGGGTCTCCAACGACAGGGCAAAAAGACAGCAAATAGCCGCGAAGTGTACGGACTAAAAGTGTGTGAAATGTTGCAGCGCAAACTTATTGGCACACAATGTGGCGTCATCAACACATCAGGCCCCCCGAACATGGCCGAATCAACCCTCTGGTGGCTTGCGACCGGCGGCGTCATCGCCGCGGAGTTGCTGACAGGTACGTTTTACCTGCTGATGCTGGGCATTGGCTGTGTGGCCGGTGCACTCGCTGCACATCTGGGCTGTAGCCCCACTGTTCAGATTGTGCTGGCCGCCGTGATTGGCGGCGGTGCGGTCGTGGTTTGGCACTTACGCCAAACCCATGGGCATAGCGAAGCACCAGCCCAATCCAACGCCAACGTCAACATGGATATTGGCGAGAGCATTCAGGTTGAGGCCTGGAATGCAGACGGAACCGCAGACGTGCACTACCGTGGCGCCCGCTGGACGGCGATTCATCGCCCCGGCGTAACGCCCAGTGCCGGACCGCACAGGGTGGCTGAAATGGTCGGCAGCCGCCTTTTGCTAGATAGGGCCTGATTTCACTTTACAACGCAGAAAGCACCATGGAAATCTCAATCGTCATCTTGGTCATCGCCATCCTCTTTGTCAGCCGCAGCCTCAAGGTCGTGCCCCAACAGCATGCCTGGGTGGTGGAGCGTCTGGGCAAGTACCACAGCACGCTCACCCCCGGGCTCAATATCCTGGTGCCTTTTGTGGACCGGGTCGCCTACAAACACGTGCTCAAGGAAATCCCGCTGGACATCGCCAGCCAGGTCTGCATCACCCGCGACAACACCCAGTTGCAGGTGGACGGAATTCTGTACTTTCAGGTGACCGACGCCATGCGCGCGAGCTACGGCTCCAGCAATTACATCGTCGCCATTTCGCAATTGGCCCAAACCAGCCTGCGATCGGTGATCGGCAAACTCGAACTGGACAAAACCTTCGAGGAGCGCGACATCATCAACGCCCAGGTGGTGGCCGCCATCGACGAAGCCGCGCTGAACTGGGGTGTGAAGGTGCTGCGCTACGAAATCAAGGACCTGACACCGCCAAAAGAAATTTTGCACGCCATGCAGGCACAGATCACCGCCGAGCGCGAGAAGCGCGCTTTGATTGCCGCGTCCGAAGGCCGTCGCCAGGAGCAGATCAACATCGCCACCGGGGAGCGCGAGGCTTTTATCGCCCGCTCTGAAGGCGAGAAGCAGGCCGTGATCAACAAAGCCGAAGGTGAAGCCGCCTCCATCACCGCCGTGGCCGATGCCACAGCCGGCGCCATTGAGCGCATCGCCGCTGCCATTCGCCAACCCGGCGGTGAGCAGGCGGTGCAACTCAAGGTGGCCGAAAGAGCAGTCGACGCCTACAGCAAGGTGGCGAGCGACGCCACTACCACGCTGATCATCCCCTCCAACATGACGGAAGTGTCGACTCTGATTGCCAGTGCGATGAAGATGGTGCAGAGCACGAATTAGACAGCCACAAAAAAGCCCCGTAGAGCTAGGCTATACGAGGCTTTCAGGGGTTTTACTGACACGGTTGGAGACCGTTGAAAACCGAGTTCTGGCGGAGCAGGCGGGATTCGAACCCGCGGTGGGTTTAACCCCACGCACGCTTTCCAGGCGTGTGGTCGAAATACAAAATATCGTTACAAATCAATAGCATATGATCCTAGAAACAAATAAAAAATGATTTCCGGCACAAAACGGGCACACTAAACGATAGACTTCTCCCCATCAATTTCCTGAGTGAGGTGTAGATGGCGAACTTTCGCAAACGTGAATCCGGCCTTTGGCAAGCAACAGTGCGGGTGACCGGCTACCCGTCGCAATCGAAAACTTTTGAGAGAAAAGTTGATGCAGAGATCTGGGCCCGGAAGATTGAAGCCGACATTGATCGCGGAATTTTTCAAAACGCGTCTGAAGCCGAAAAGACCACCCTTTCGGATCTCATTGATCGTTTCAAGAAGGAGTACGCACCATTTCACTATCGCAAACGCGCCGACGAAAAGGAAGCTTGGCGTTTTCAGTTAGCCAGGCTCGACTCCATGCTAGGCAAGTACTCTCTCGCTGCTATTGACCAAAAAACTGTTGGTGCATTCCGCGATCTGCGACTCGCGGGGAATAGTCAGATGGCCGCCGTTGCTAGCTCAACGGTACGCAAAGAAATTTTCATGCTCTCCAAACTCTTGAAGTTCGCACAAATTGAATGTGGCATCTTGCTGCCAAGAGGCAACCCCGTAGACAACGTCCGAAAGCCGTCAGAAGGCAAAGGTCGTGAGAGACGGCTGACAAAAATCGAGTTCGCGCGCTTGGAGGCCGAGATCATTAAGTCGCGCAATAAAACCCTCTACCCCGCGTTTCAATTTGCCATCGAAACCGCTGCGCGGCAAAACGAAGTACTTTCCTTGACCTGGGAAAACGTGAATTTGGAACGTAAGTTCGCGCTGATGAAAGAAACCAAAAACGGTGAAGTACGGGCAGCACCACTGTCTTCAAAGGCAATCGACGTGTTGAATTCACTCCCAAAGCCGAAGCCCGCGGGCAAATTCAATCCTGATGATCACCCATTCCCTATTGATCGAACATGTCTTTTGAGTGCATTCCGCTATGCATGTCAGAGGGCAAAGATCCAAGATTTCACTTGGCATGATTTGCGGCACGAGGCCATGAGTCGTTTAAGCGAAAAAAATGAATTTTCAGTTCTTGAACTGGCTTCGATTTCGGGCCACAAAACATTGCAAATGTTGAAAAAGTACACCCATTTGCAAGCCGAGAAGCTGGCGGAGAAAATGGGGTAGTGGCAGTGCCGAACAATTTTGAACAGATCGGAAATAGCCATTCCTATTAGTCAAGCAAAGCGCGACGTTGTCACTCCAGGGGGTCTCGGGGCAACGCCCTGAGCAGGGGGCCATTGCCAAGTTCTGCCATAGCAAAACGTGGGCACAAAGCCCTTACCCTGCACACTGAATCTTTGTGACTCCCGTGCTGTTAGCGAATTGATTCACCCGTCAAGTCACGTGTCATCGCAATTCGCCGCTCCTGTCAGGTCAGTTATGAACAAATATTAGCTAACCTGTCATATCACCCGTCGAGGATCAGTAGTCGCCGCTTTTTCACCTGTCAGTACGACTGTCGTGTCAATTTTTCGGGCATTTGCTGCCATAGCTACCCCAGAGCCAATCGTCACCGACCCATAGCGGCCACACGATACTGGAAGGTAGTCGGCACTTGTGCGGCGTCAGGAGTCATTGCTGCGTTGGCCGGGGACGACTCTCATGGGCTGCTTGCCGCCATTCCGTATTCTTAGAAGCTGTCGTTCGCCACAGTTGCAAAAAGGGGTGCAATTGAACTGGTATGACGTTAGGTTGCCATCACCAGCTTTATGCCAATTGCGACCAATACAAATCCCGCCACGCAATCGAACTTGCTTTTCGCTTTGGTGTAGCCCCTTTGCATTCGCTGGTTGGAAAAGAAGACGGCTTGGGCCGCATAAGACAACAACGAAATTGAGATGATGACCAAAACTCCTGCCCATCTAAGCCAAGGCTCTACGGCGGGAGTAAACAATGCCCCGAAAATACTCGTAAAAAAAATTAGGGATTGAGGGTTGGTGAGACTGGTGGCCAGTCCCCTCAAGTACGACTGCAGAATCGTACGTCGTTCGTCCCGCTGCGTGGCCGCCCGAATGGGGCACTTTGCATTTCTCAATATTTTTAGCCCCATGTAAGTTAGATAGGTGCCGCCCATGATTTTAATCCATCCTGTGCCCGCAGCGAAATTTCCGAGGAGCAATCTTGTACTCAAGGAAGCCAAGGTAACCCAAATGACGGTGCCACTTGATATTCCGAAAGCTGTGAATACTCCATGACGACGGGACTGACTCATCGCTGAACGCGAGACCACAACGAAGTTTGGCCCAGGACTCCATAAAACAGGGAGGTATATCGCTGCGACAGTGCTAATGAAAATTAAAGCGTCCATTCGATTGTCTTCTTCAGAAGATGTGGTGATTTTTTGTTTTCATCAATATTTGACACAACCGAAATCAGTTATATCTAATATCCATGCATGTATGATTTCGATGGCATTGCTAGGTAAATCGTTAGTGCAACATCGATTCAAGCGGGACGAAATCCGAGATTGGATTTGGCTCAGCTACCGCAGCCAGATTCAGCAGGAACTGCGCCGGGACTGCGTCATCACAACGCCAGCCGGTCCGTCGAACCTTGGCGACGAGGATGTGCCGTTTTAGGGCGACCAGACATGACATTTCTTCATTAATTTACTCAACGTGCGCCAGACCTCTCAAGAAATAGAAGTCGAACTGCCAAGCCGATGAATAAGCCACAGTGAAGCCATCCGAAATACTTGTTCTTTGACGAGCTACTGGCAAACAGTGTGCCCAACTTTCCACTTGCAAGACCAAGTGCGAAATGAAAGACGAGAGCGATGCATGCCAGAGTAAATCCCAGCATGAAGAGTTGCAACGGGATGTTCCCCTTATCAGGCATCACGAATTGCGGCAAGAACACCATGTAAAAGAGAAGCGCCTTCGGATTTAAAAGACTATTCCACATGGCCATTCGAAAAATTTCAAATGTCGTCATCTTGAATTTCTCTTCAAGCCTAGATACACCACGAAGTCGAATGGCTTGTACCGCCAACCACAATAAGTATGCTGCACCAAAGTATCGCAATATGTTGAATGATGGCGGCCAAGCCGTGATGACGGCGGTAACGCCCATTGCAGTCAGCACGGTCAGCAGCAAGTCTGCGACAAATATGCCGATGGCAACAGCAAGCCCTCCCCGAACGCCATGCGATATGCCATGCGATAGCAAAAAAGCCATATTCGGTCCGGGCGAAACCAGCAGGGCCATCACGGCCAGCGAAAATAACAAGAGAGTTTGATACTCAATCAACATATCAGTTTATTATCGAGTTGTTGGAGCAGTTTTTTGCACCTGATTTATACCGGAAGATGTAGCGAAACTGGATTGGCTATGTATGAGTCCACCTGCCTGCCTGCCTTGCCTGCCCGCCGTCCATCATCCAGAAAGCCGCGCTAAACAGCCATTTTTAAGCGCTTTCAGACAGCCGCTAACAACTAGAAACGGGCTACTTGCGTCTTCATAAAAAATGGGGTTTTTTACTCAAATATTGGCCTGAAAAAACTGCGCTCGTAACTGATAATGCAACGTGTGTCTTCTGCGTATTTGAAGGCCGCTTGGCACTCTGGGTCCTGAAGCGACTTTTTTCTGTACTCTTCGTATAACGCCAAGCTTTGGAAAGTGAACATAGCCAAAGCAATATTACTAGCACCTTCCGACGGTAGGAAATAGCCATGATGTTTTCCGCCGAATTTATCAACGAGAGGAATCCATATTTTCCCGTAGTGCTCAAATTCTTTGAGTTTGAATGGGTCAATTATGTAACGCAAGTAGCAAGTGACCATGGTATTTATAAACGATTATGTTTCTATAAATTGTGAGCGCTATTCGAGTGACCACAACGCGTCAACTCTGCCATATCTATCCCCTGCGAACCGTCGTCCACAGTGCTGCCAGTACGATGAGTCCGCCACCAAGCCAGCCGCTGACACTGAGCGATTCACCCAGCCAGAGCACGGCGAACAGTGCGCCGAAGGCTGGTTCGCTGCTGGTCAACAAGGCGACTCGACTGGGTGCGCTATGTTTAAGCGCCCAGTTTTGTGCGAAGAAGGCAAAGATCGTGCATCCCAGCACCAAATACAGACTGGACTGCCAGAAGGCGGCCGCAATCGGTAGCGGTGGTATACCGCCGGGCATGCACAGAGCGAGCAACAGGCTGCCTAAACCAATTACTCCAGCCTGCACCGCTGTTGTCGCCAAAGCGGGCACGCGGGTGCCTCGGGTCAGTTTGGTGGTCTGGCATACCGTGATGGCACGCAGCACGGCCGCCGCCAGCATCAGAGCATCGCCAACGCCGAGCTCGCCGACCAAGCCACCGCTAAGTAGGGCTGCGCCCACCAAGGAGAGTCCTCCAAAGACAACTATAGGCGGTGCCGGGCGGCTGCCCAGCAGCCACCACTCAGCGAAGGGTGTAAACACTACGCACAGGCTGATCAAAAACGCTGCATTGCTGGCCTGGGTGTGGGCTACGCCAAAGGTTTCCAACAGAAAGATGCCCAGCATCAGCGAGCCCACTGGTAAGCCTGTGCGAATTGCATCGCGCCTGTGCTCTTGCGCCGTGCGCAGCAGCACGGGCAAAAGCATGACAAAGGTGATGATGAAACGCACAGCCAGAAAGCCAAGCACCGGGTAAAAGGCCAGCGCGCGTTTGGCGACCCCATAACTTGTGCCCCAAACCACGGCGACCAGCAGCAGGGCCAGGTCGGACAGACGCATCAGGCTTTTCGGTTGCGCTAGGACGAGGGTAGTCATGCAGGGTAGTGGGGTTTGTAAAGCAAGTCAAATTATCGATTCAACCTTAACGCGTGATAATCCGTTAAAATAGAATAAGACTTGTGCGCCATGAGCATGAATAACCAACTTGAAAGCCTGCCCGATATGGCGGTATTTGCACGCGTTGTGGATGCCGGTAGTTTCTCTGGCGCAGCACGTCAGCTTGGCATCACCCCGTCGGCGGCCAGCCGCCAGGTGGCGCGCCTGGAGGGCGTTCTACGTGTGCGCCTGCTGGAGCGCACCACACGCAAGCTGCGCCTGACCGTGGCGGGAGCAGCGGCCTTCAGCCGCTGTCAGGACATGGTGGCCGCTGCGCGCGAGGTGCTGGCACTGAGCGACACCCATACGACTACACCCCGCGGTTTGGTGCGCGTGAGTATGCCCAAGGCCTTTGGTCGCTTGGTCATCCATCCGCTGATGCCGCTATTTCTGCGCCAGTATCCCGAGGTGGATGTGCAACTGGTTATCACCGACCGCATGGTGGACTTATTCGAGGAAGCCATCGACCTGGCGATTCGCATTACCGATCAGCCGCCACCCTCGTTGGCTGGTCGGCAGCTGATGCAAATTCGCCATCTGGTCTGTGCCAGCCCAAGCTACTTGGCTGAGCACGGGGTACCCCGGCACCCACGCGATCTGGCCCAGCACAGTTGCCTCTATCTGGGCGAAAACGAGCTTGACCGGCATTGGCGTTTTGGGCATGGGGAGGAGGAGCTGACGGTCAAGGTGAACGGGCGCTACAGTGCCAACCACAGCGAGGTTCGACTGGAAGGCGCTTTGCAATCGCTTGGGATTGCCAGCTTGCCAGAATTCACGGCCCGTGCCAGTCTGGCCAGTGGCGAACTGGTGCCGGTTCTTGAAGACTGGGAGCACCTGACCAACTATGCGGGGACGGCATGGTTGCTGTACCCACCGAACCGGTTTCTGGCTGCCAAGTTGCGCGTCTGGATTGACCATGTGGTGGCTGGTTTGGAACGGGCATCGTGACGGCGTCAATCATGAGGAAAAGTCCTGATTGAAACTTATCAACCCATCAGCAAGCCCTTTGCACATGTTCATGAAGGGGTGCAATCGCGGCTAACTTGACTTACGACTGTACCGCGTGAAATACAGCTTATGGCCAAATCTCTTGTCAGGCGTTGCCAACGAACATGTGCTATGGCCGAACTGCTTGCGCTGTGCCTGCAAGCGTTGAAGTTGGTGAATTGGTTCACCTGTCAAACGCCAAACCATTCGATTTCGGAATGCCTGTCAGCACACCTGTCAACAACCACCACGCAATTGATTTTCCTGTGAGAAGGCCTGTGGAAGCAACCGTCATCGCAGTGATTTGCACCCTGTCGGTATGCAGATCATGCACAGCATCAGCTCAGAGATTGACGCCATTCTGCGGGAAGAAATTGAACAGGCTCAAAAGGACGATCCGGCCCTAATCGTCCGCTCGGCATTTGATGTCATCGAAAATTTCCTGCGTCAGGGCATGTCGCTTGAACGCATCGCAGCGGCCCTTCAAAAGCATGGCATCCGAGTAACTAAGGGACACCTCGTTCGGCATCTGGGCATGCTTCGGCAAGAGCGCGGTATGCAACCATTGAAGCGCGGTAGAAAGCGAAACCCTGTCGGTACGTCAAGCCCGACTCCAGCGTCTTCAGGTCCTCAATCGCTGCCGCAACCACATGTCGCCGTTGAATGGGCCACTCCTCCGGCTAACAACAATTCGGACCAGAACAGCCAAGAAAGTCAGCGGCCAACGGTCACGGGGCAGATTACTTTTCCGGAAGAAATAAGCAAGCTCAAATTCATCGAAGTCAAAGGTGAACTGTTGGACGTCACCAAGATGAACATTGATGACTACCTGACTGTCTCCAAATCCATTACCGGCAACGCAAAAATTCCCGACGGCATGTTTGAAACCATTGCCGCAGAAAACAGGATTCGGGGCCTGTATGAGCGTGCATTGCGTCAATACGACGAAGCCATCGCCAAGTGGAAATCAACCCAATAGCCATTCGCTTTGAATGTGCATCAACCAAAGGCAAACATGATCAAATCCTATTTTGTGGACGGTGACAAGGGCGGTGTGGGAAAAAGCTTTTCCTCCCGCTGTCTGGTGGACAGCTTCATCAATCATGAAGTTTCCGGCATGCCAAAAATTGACAAACTGATTGTCATTGATGCGGACCCGATGAACCCAGACGTGGTCTGTGAAAACGGGTACCGAAACGAGACCGTCAACGATATCCAAGTCATTGCTCTGCAGCGCCCCATCAAGTCGGAAGACGACTGGCTGAATCTGATCAACGAGCTGTCCGAGACACAGATCAATGAGACCGATGATATTCGGCTGGTCTTCTCTCTGCCGTCTGCGGCGGGCCTGTACATCACGGAATCGGTATTGAGCCTGATGGCCCTGATGAATCCATTGCCAATCTGGGTCATGGGCATCGATGCGTCCAGCACCAGCCAATTGGAGTCTCGGGTTGGGAAAAGCCCTATGTTTTACCAACAGGGCGTTGTGCTCATCAACCTAAAACACGGTGCCAGCAAGGCGTTCGAATTCTGGGACAAATCCAGAATCAGGAAAGCCCTTTTGTCAGGTGAAGACTATGCATGGACCGAACTGGAGCTTCCCGCAATGATGCCGCGTGCTGCGGAATTGATTGGCCCCATGCCCTTGCACACGGTGATCGACAAGGGAACCGTGCTGGGTTCTGGGGTGGCCATTGGCACGCGCACGGTAGCCCAGACCTACCGTGGCATCGTCGGCAGAAAACTGGCCACTCTGGAGTTGACACTGTGATCGACGCGGGGGATGCGAATGGCGAGAATGACGATTCGCGACGAATCCGCAACCAGATTTCCGGAACCATAGCCCCCGTCGCACCCGCAACCACTTCGAACACCGTTGCACGTCCACGTCGGCCAGGCACATTGGTCGATGAATTGGTTGCCCGGCTTGCACCCACTGGCATTCCATCGGACGTTCAACACATTGTGGACGTTGCCGTCCGCTCCGGGATGGGGGAAAGCGATCCCAATTGGATCTGGCTCCTGCCGGTGCTTTTGCGACAGGTACCAGCCGCAGCCATGCGCATTGAATTTGAAGCGCTATCGGTGGCCTTACTCAAAAGCGCACCAGGTCATGTCCACGGTACCGGCCATGATGAGGACAACCTGGAAGCCATGGTCAACATGATGACCGCCATGCGCTCTGAACTTCAGAAGTTTCCCCGCCGCCTTGGTGACACCTTGAAACCTGCGGTCGCTGAAGCGGTTGTGGATGCTCTGGAATCGGCGCCAGGTCGCGTGAAAGTTGAATTGGATGACTCCAAACTGCAAGCCGCCGCGCGAGAGGCCTTCATAAACCCATACGTCCTCGCTGCCATCGGGTTCGGTGCGTTTACAACGATGGCCGCTTTCATCATCGGCTCCAAATTCGGGTGAGCGGTGACCATGCTTGAACTCTTGATGATGTGCGCTCCAGCGGTCGACCCCATCACCATGGTAGCAGTCATAAAGCAGGAATCTGGCGGCAGGCCCTGGGTGATTTACAACAATACGACCAAGAAGTCTGCCACCTTCGATTCGAAAGTGGCAGCAGTGACCGCCGCCACGATGGCAATTGATCATGGTGATAGTGTCGACATGGGATTGGCCCAGATCAACAGCAGGAATCTGCCAGCGCTGGGGCTGTCTGTCGATCAGGTGTTCGATCCATGTACCAACATCGCCGCTGGGGCGTCCATATTGGCGGCAGGTTTTCAAAGAACGGGGTCGCTCAGTGGCGCTTTGAGCACCTACAACACCGGCAGACCTGATTCCAAAATCGGAGCGGACTATGCCCAGAAAGTGTATGGCCAGGCCGGAGTAAAAGCGCCGGATGCCAAGGTTCCCGGGATACCCGGTGGGCAGTTGGCAAAGCTTCCAGATCGCCTACCCTTCAACGCCAACCAAATTTCCCCGCCGCCCATTAGACTGCTGGTCACGACGCCACCGTCTGTGGCCGGACTTTCGCCCGTGAGCGAAGTTTCGAATCCAACGTTCCAATCGATTTTGTGGCCCGCTCGTTGGCGCTGATGCGACTTTGAGCGCTGGCGACGATTTGCTTTTTCAGCTGGGACAGGATGGCCCTACCATTCGCCCCCGTAAATCCGAACGCATCACCCAAATCGGTGCCCGCCAAATTGTTCAGGTCATCAATCTGGTCAAGCTCATTGCAAAAGAGCTCCTCGAAGTTCAGGCGGTGTTCCAATGCATCAGCCAAATCATCTGGAGATTCACATTCCTCCTGAATCTCGATATCGCCGACCTCATCCTCCTCCCCTGTCCCACCCAGGCGCCTCCCACTGCCGCCCAAACTTTCGAGGTTGTTGCCGCGAACTTTGTGTTTCAGCAGTTCGAATAAGGCACCCTCGTTGCCTGGCATGAAGATGTCCAGGTTCTTTCCCTCCGACAACCGGGAGAGATAAAAGACAACGATTTCCTGTTCAATATCCAGTGCATCCTCACGGAGTTTGAATGCCCATTTTTTCGACAGCGATTTGAAGTGCTTGACGTCCATTGAGTACCACCTTTGCAGAACACCAATGGATGACTACACGGGTTGCACCTGAGCACCGTGCGCTCTGATTAACCGTTCGACTTGCTTTTGCAATACTTCGGGAAGCGTTGCAAATTCTCCCCGCCGTTTGAAGCCGGACACAAGGGCCTGCAACGCAGCCTGCAGCGCCTTGAGGGTAATCTTCCAGGTCCTGGCCATACCCAGCTTTTGCCAGGTACGACTCAGCAAAAATGCCTTTTGAAGCAATTTCTGGTGGGTTTGGTATTTCTTGACCGACGCGACGAAAGCGGAGTCACTGTTGCAAACCGTCTTCAAGGTTTGCAGGTTCTTCATTTCACCCGGAAGGGCCGCGTTGATGATGTTATTGGCGGCTTCTGATACCTTCATTTTCATCCCTTGAAGTTGTGTCGATTTCGGTAAATGTACCGAGTGGCCACACTTTCTCAAGCGGAAAAAATACGGCAAAAAAAGGCAAGCACCAAGCCAACAAGCAGGCAATTTGCGGCCAGCAAAATGCGCGAGTACCCATGCATGCTAGTGGGTTACTGCTCCACTTTGCGACCCCAAAAGAGCACGCCATGCGCGCATTGGAAGCTTGCGAGCGGTCGGTATGCAGGCATGCATTTGACCCATCCTGAACCAGGCCACGAGTTTCAACGCCGATCAGGCGATGCGCTGAGGCGCGCTCTTGGCGCCGACATCCTGGCCGCCCTTGCCGATGATCAGATCGTCGAAATCATGCTCAACCCGGCTGGAGATCTATGGATCGACTCCCACGCCCACGGCATGCGCTGCATTGGTGCAATTGATCGTGTGCGCGCCATGGCTATTGTTTCCACCGTGGCCGCGATGCTGGAGACAACGGTTACGCCAGACGCC